>CADCCI010000057.1:9531-22182 GCA_902799895.1 uncultured Bacteroidia bacterium
GCTGCTTACCCGGCCAATACCATTCTGGTGAATGTATGGGATTGGGACGCTGATTGGAAGGTGAGTATTTCGGAAGAAGGGCAGGAATTGACCGTTACCAAGGATTATGCTTATGATCCGGTACATATCATGGCCCTGACTTCGGAACGGTTGAAAAGCAATCCTTCTGATGAACCGAGTTTCCTGACAACCTTGTGGCCCCATTTCTTCAAGGCGAAAGCCTCGAGCCCTTCTTCGACGGTTACGATTAAGGTTACCGATCGCAATGGAAAGACGTATACGGAAACGATGAAGCGTCCAAAAGCCTTCGACTTGGGTGCTTATAAGAACAATTGATAATTTTTTATTTATTTTTTTATTTAATTAACTAACTAACCAGCAAAGCATTATGAGATTCATGAAAACCATTGCTGTTACGTTGCTCCTGTTTCTGACAGGCATGAGCCTGGCAGCGCAGACACGGACAGTATCCGGAAAGGTCATCGATGCTTCGGGACAGCCTGTTCCCGGTGTCGGGGTGGTCTTGGATGGTACCACCAACGGCACGATGACCGCTGCGGATGGATCCTGGTCCCTCCGTATCCCGTCCGGCGAAGCCGTCCTGAATTTCTCCAGCCTCGGTTACGTGACACAAAGTGTCAAGGTCGGCCTTGGCCAAAGTACGGTGAACATTACGATGGAGGAGGATAATATGGTCCTGGAGGAGACCATCGTGGTGGGTTACGGTACTCAGAAAAAAGTGAATTTGACCGGCGCGGTTACGGCTGTCGAGTCGAAGGAACTTGAAAACCGTGCATCGCACAACCTGACCAATATGTTGCAGGGCCAGGTTCCCGGTCTGAATATCACAACGTCCAAGGGACAGCCTGGTGCGGCCGGATCGTTGAACATCCGTGGTTATACGTCCATCAATGGTGGTGACCCGCTTGTGCTCGTCGATGGTGTTGAGAGTGATATGAGTATGGTCAATCCCAATGATGTGGAGAGCATCTCGGTCATCAAAGATGCATCTGCTGCGGCTGTTTACGGTACCCGTGGCGCATGGGGTGTTATTCTCATTACGACCAAATCCGGTAAGGACGAAGAAGGGAATGCGGTTGTGACGTATAGCGGTCGTATGGGCTGGGAACGGCCTACAACTTCTACGGATTACGAAACCCGGGGTTATTGGTCTGTCTATACCATCAATAAATTCTGGGCATCAACCGGTACGGGCCAGTACTTGAAGTATAATGACCACGACATGCAGCAATTGCTGCTTCGTGTCAATGATACCACGGAGAATCCTGAGCGCCCCTGGGTGGTCCGAGAAACCCGAAATGGGAAAGATCAGTGGCTGTATTACGGAAATAATGACTGGTGGCATATGTTGTTTAACGACAGCCATCCGGTCCAGCAACACAGCCTCACGGTGCGCGGTGGTAGCAAGAGGGTCCGTTATTTCCTTTCCGGTGCCTTTGACCGGCAGACCGGTATCATCAAGGAACGTCCTGATGTGTTTACGAAATACAATCTTCGCTCCAAGGTTGAGTTTGATGTGAACAAATACATCAAGATGAGCAACAACACCTCCTTCTACCATTCCGTTTATGACTATCCCGGTGTGGCCGGCGAGGTGGAGAATGCCATTGCTTACAGTGCTGCTCACGCTTTGCCGATTTTCCCGCAGAAGAATCCTGACGGCTCTTGGGTGTATGCTTCCGATTTGTTTAATGGCAGCTACAACGTGGCCAATGGCCGTCACATCATGTTTGGTGAGGATAAGAACGTGAATCTGGAGCGTAAGATGAGCTTCATGAATACGACGGAAATCAAGATTACTCCGGTGAAGCCTTTTACGTTGACTGCCAATTTTACCTATCACCTGCGTTTGAACCGTGATACCAACCGGGGAACTAATTTACCTTATCGGAAGTATCCGGATGAGCCGATGCTGGCTTACACGACCGGCGCCGGCTTGGATTATATGCAGGAAGACACCAATACGTATAATCATTATGCGGCCAACGTGTTTGGCACGTATGAGGATACGTTCGGTGACGCCCATCATTTGACTGTTGTCGCCGGTTACAACTACGAGTTGTACAACCGCAATTACGTGATGGCGTATGGCGAGAATCTGGTTACGGAAGATTTGAGTAACCTTCGCCTGATCGGTACGAATGCTGACGGAAACCGCATTACGAATGTGGATGGCCTTTGGTGGGAATGGATTACGCAAGGTATTTTTGCCCGCTTGAATTACGACTACAAGGGCCGTTACTTATTTGAGATCTCCAGCCGTTACGATGGATCATCCCGTTTTATGGAAGGTCATCGCTGGAGCATGCTCCCTTCCGGTTCCGTGGGTTGGCGTATTTCTGAGGAGCCGTTCTTCAAGCCGCTTCGTTCTTGGGTGGATAACTTGAAAATCCGTGCCTCTTATGGTACGTTGGGCAATACACTTATCAAGAACGCCAATAACAATTATTACCCTTATCTCCGTACGCTCAGTACCCATTCTTTCGCCGGGTTTAATTTTGGCGAAGGCGGTACAACGGCTACGTATTCTTCTCTTTCTGCTCCGAATGCTTCCGATATGACTTGGGAGAAGGCAATCCAGTATAACCTTGGTTTGGATCTGTCTATGTTCCGCGGCCGTTTGGATTTCACCGGAGAAGTGTACATCCGCGATACCAAGGATATGCTTACATCCGGCAAGGCGCTTCCGTCTGTCTATGGCGCTGATGAGCCCAAGCAAAATGCGGCTGACCTGAGGACAAAGGGTTATGAATTGTCGCTTGGCTGGAGAGATACCTTTAAACTCTTTGGCCGTCCTTTCGGATATCAGGTCAAGGGAACCCTTAGTGATTACCGCTCTTTCATTACAAAATTCGATAACCCGGACAAGGTCCTGAATGATTATTATGAGGGTCAGCGGATCGGAGAAATCTGGGGCTTTGTGACCGACAAGCTCTTTGAGAGCGATGAGGAAGCTCTTGAGTACACCTCCCAGATCGATATGAGTTATATCAACAAGCGTATGAATGGTGGTTGGCTCGGTGGCGATGTCCGTTATATCGATTTGGATGGAGATAACAAGATTGGCATCGGTACCAATACCGTGGATAATCCCGGTGACCGCAAAATCATCGGAAACAGCCTGCCCAGCCTGTCCTATGGCTTGAACTTCGGGTTTGATTACATGGGTCTGGATGTGTCGGTATTCTTCCAGGGTACGGGTAATCATTACTGGTATCCTTCCGAGTATTCCTTCGCATTCTGGGGCCCGTTCTCTCAGCCGATGACCTCATATCTTCCCAAAGACTTCCTCAACGATGTCTGGGACTATGATAACACGGACGCCTATTTCCCCCGTGCCCGTGGTTATGCGGCTTATACCAGTGGTGCGGAGTTGTATTATAGCAATACCCGTTATTTGCAGAATCTCCGCTATCTCCGCTTGAAGAACCTGACGATTGGTTATACCCTTCCTGCTGGGATTTCCCGGAAGATCGGCCTGAAGAAGGCCCGTATTTATTTCTCCGGAGAGAACCTTGCATATTGGTCTCCATTCAAGGAACATAGCCAGTATATTGATCCGGAAGGCGCCTTTGACAAGAGTTTGGGCAGTTCATATAACAGAATGTTCTATCCTTGGCAGAAGACTTATATGTTTGGCTTGGATATTACATTCGGAGGATCCAACAAGACCTCTTCCCTGGGAGATGCCGTGAAGATGGTGCCCGAGGTCCGGGAAGTGGTTCGTGAGGTGATCAAGGAAAAGATTGTTGAGAAACCGGTCGAGAAAATTGTGGAAGTTGAGAAAGTGGTCGAAAAGCCCGTTTCTACGTTGAAAGGTGAGTTCGAGGATGACCTCTTCTTCGTAATCGGTAAATCCGATCTCCGTCCTGACGAGGCTTTCAAACTGGGCCGCATCTGCCGGATCCTGGAGGAGAATCCCAATGCCAAAATTGCTATCACGGGGTATGCGGATTCTGCTACCGGTACGGCTGGAAAGAATCTCTCGCTCTCTCAACAGCGCGCCAAGGTGGTTGCCGATATGCTACAGAAAGCCGGTATTTCCGCCGACCGCATCACTTCCGCCGCCAGTGGTTCGGACAAAGATGCCTCTGCATCGCCTGAATCCAACCGTGTGGCCGTTTGCATTATCAAATAATGGAGGAACGGAATATGAAAAAAATTGTATATGTTTTTGCGGCTGCCTTGATGACGCTGGCCTCCTGCGATAAATGGCTGAATACCTCTCCCCAGTCTGAATTGACCGAGGATATCGCTTTCCGCACGCGTACCGACTTGCAGCTATTTACTAATCCGCTCTATAACAACCTGCTTGATAAGGAGGTATATGGTGAACAGAGCGATTTGCAGTTGGTTGAGAAACCGTCTGCTTTGATGCAGGGCGGTTCATATCGTACGACACCTGCTACGGGAGGTGGATGGTCCTGGGGAAATCTCCGCCGGATCAATACCTGTCTGGACAATATGGACAAGTGCTCGGATGCTGCTGCGGTTGAAGAATACACCGCTTTATGCAAATTCTGGCGTGCTTTCTTCTATTTCGATAAAATAAAGAGATTTGGTGATGTCCCGTGGGTCGAACATGAATTGGGTTCCGCAGATGAAACGCTCTATAATCCCCGTGATACCCGGGAAGTGGTGATGAGCCATATGATAGAGGATATCAACTATGCGATTGATCATCTGCCGGCCTCGTATTCCAGCGGCTCCTATTATCGTGTGACGAAGTGGGCTGCCATGGCTCTCAAATCTCGTTTCTGTCTTTTCGAAGGTACCTTCCGCAAATATCACGGACTTACTTTTGAGGGAAACGACGCAGACTTTTATCTGCGTGAAGCGGTTTCCGCTGCCAATCTCCTGATGACGGAGAGCCCGTTCTCCTTGTTTACTACCGGCAAACCGAATGAGGATTACGTCAATCTGTTTGCTGCTTACGATGCCAATCGTAAAGAGTATATCATGGCAATCAAGTTTGATGCCGGTATGCAGATATTCCATAATGGTACTGCTTATGCAACCATGACATCGCAGGGTCGTCCCGGTATGACCAAGAAAATGGTAGATACCTATCTTATGAAAGATGGTACTCGTTTCACGGATAAACCGGGCTGGGAAATCATGGAGTTCAAGGATGAGGTCGCCGATCGTGATCCCCGTCTTGGCCAGACTGTCCGTTTGCCTGGTTACAAGCGAGTTAACGGAAAGAATGTCGTAGGCGTGGATTTCTACGGCGGTGTTACTGGTTTTCAGTATCACAAATTCGTCATGCCGGAGGATAATGCCTCGTCTGACCGTCTGGATAAGTCTTATAATGACCTTCCGGTGTATCGGATGGGTGAAGTCTATCTGAATTATGCAGAGGCTATGGCGGAACTGGGTACCTTGACGCAAGCGGATCTTGACAAATCTGTGAATCTGCTGCGTAAACGCGTAGGAATGCCTGATTTGAAACTGGCTGATGCCAACTCCAAACCGGATTGGTACCTTGCTTCTGCCGAGTACGGTTTTCCTAATGTCTCCGGTTCCAATAAAGGTGTTATCTTGGAGATCCGTCGTGAGCGTATGGTCGAATTGGCTCAGGAGAGTTTCCGGTGGGCTGACCTGGATCGCTGGAAAGCTGGCAAGTGTATTGAGCAGGTTTTCCATGGTCCTTATTTCCCGGGGACCGGCGAGTATGATTTGGATGGAGACGGAAAATTGGATCTGTGTATCTATTCCGGCAACAAGCCCTCCAGCAAGGCGACCTATATCATGCAATTGGATAAGGAGATATTCCTGAGCGAAGGCACCAAGGGATATTACGAGCCCTATCATTCCTGGGCCCATCAATTTGATGAAGCCCGTGACTACTATTTCCCGATTCCCCTTAATGACATTACGCTCAACAATAATCTCACCCAGAATCCGGGTTGGGATGATATTGATCGTAATGGTTCTTCATCCAATTAAACAGAAGAGGATATGAAAAAGATATTATTCGCATTGATTGCGGTTTCCTTCTTATTTGTTTCCTGTAAGAAGGAAAGTGACACGCGGGCCCGTGCTGTCCTTACGGATGTCTCCTTCGTGGAGTTCCCCGCTACGGGTGCTGCCGAACAGACAATCCAGGTCTTCTCTGATGCCGATTGGGTATCGGAGGCCCCTGAATGGATTACTGTTACCCCTTCCACAGGTACCGGATCTATGACAGTTACGGTATCGGCAATGGACAATATGGCCTCTGATGGAAAGGTCGACAGCCCTCGTAAGGGAACCCTTATATTTAAGGGCGCGACCTTGATAAGTACGGTTGAACTTCCTGTTACGCAAGCAGGTGATAAGTATCGCGGTCTGACGGTCTCGTCGGTAAGTGATGTGGCCAAAAAGGCTGATGGTGAATTTGTTGTCTTGGCTTCATCCCAGGTTGTTGCTGTTAATGGTAATGCTTATATCCTTTCTGACGGGACAACCCGGGTTTATGTTACCGGTGACGGCGTTAAGTCCGGCGATCAGGTAACATTGAATGGCGAGAAAGAGACCCACAATGGCGTCCCTGCCATCAAGACGGTCGAGAACTTGTCCGTATCGGCTACTGCAGCCCCCGTCCATCCGACCGCAGTGGATATTACGGAGACGCTTGCGTCTTACACTTCTACTTCGGTGGAATATGTAACGATTACCGGAGTAGTTACGCCTTCCGGCAAAAACGCCCAGCTTAAATTTGAAGATGTGAACGTGGCTGCCCAGTTGGTTGATCCCGGTGATGAATTGCTGGCTTTGGAAGGCCATGAAGTAGTCGTGAATGGTTACTTTATCGGCAAGAGCAGTAATACTTTGGTAGACATCATGGTCGCTTCTTATGAGGATAAGGGCATCAAGAGCAATGTTCTTTTCCAGGATGATTTCGAGTGGCTTGAGCCGTGGTCTGCCGCAGCCGGAGCCGGCAATGATGTAGGTGAGAATGTAGCCAACACAGATGCCGCTCCTAATATCTTCGGTACTGCAGAACTGTCTGGTATTGTGAATGAGTTGGTGAAACGAGGTTATGGCTATGTATGGGGCTGGAAGGGACAGGATTGGTCCGATGGTACGCCGGATAGCGGTAATAATCGGACCTTGTACCTGCAGCGTAACTACCTCAAGTTCGGCAAGACATCGTACAGCTCCGGTCTTATTCTTCCTGCACTTGACAAGATTACCGGAACGATGGATATTGATGTTCTCTTTGACTGGTGCTTCTCCATGACCGGCGCCAATAAGCCGGATGTGATGACGTTGACCTTGACCCTTACTGGTGGTGGTACCTTTGAGTCTACCGGCAAAGAGACCAGCGATGAAATCAAGTCTGGCCAGCCTACGGATGACCCGCAAATCCGAATTAAGGGAGCAACGTCACAGACTCGCATTACCATCCGTCCTACCAATAGTGATCCGATGGTTACGAATCCTTCGCGCAAGCAGAACCGGTGGTATCTGGATAACATCAAGGTCGTCCCGGCCGAGGGCCAGGGCGGCGGAGGTGGCGGTGATGCCGGCGCAGCCGTCCTGCCGGTGGAATGGACCATCCAGGTCGAAAACCATAACTATGCGAGCACTTGGCCGTTGGCCAATGGCAATGCAACCGAAGAAGGCGTTTCCGGTTACATCGCTTCTACAACCGGTACCGGTACCATCTGGTACAACAACGAAGCGGGAAACACGGCCGATAAAGCCAGTGGTAAGAAGAAGACCAAACTGGATGTTAATGCCCTTGATCCGCGTGTGACGGGTGCCTGGCCGGGTGACTATTGCCAGTTTAAGGTTCCGGGCAGCGTGGAGGCCGGCAAGAAGGTGCGCATCACCTTCGAGACCCGTACTTCCGCTACCAACCCGAAGTACTGGAAGTTGATCTACCAGGATGGACAGGATTGGAAAGCCGCCTGCGAGGTAAAGAAAGAGAAGGTCGAAGGTGCGGATGTGGAATACACGCACGCCATGAATGCCGACGGCTCCACCAACATCCAGGTGGATGCTACCGTGACCTATGCCTCCAAGACGGATAACATCATCTTCCGCTTTGTCTGTCAGAGCGCCATGGGTGCCGGTGGTGAAATGCTGACCGCTCCCAACGGTGGTACCTGGCGTCTGGCTGTAACCGATGCAACCAAGACGGATTGGCAGCCCCGTATCCAGTGGGGACAGTAAGTCTTACGGCTTTTATTCGAATCGAGGCCGGTCCCGTTTCGGGGCCGGCCTCTTTTTTCAGGCGCGTTCGGAGAGCTCCAGCCAGCGGAGCTCTTTTTCATCCAGGAGGGCAGAGACTTCTCCGTAGCGGAGGGTGGCGGCCTGGAGAGCGTCGTAGGGGAGGGCACCGCTGTTCATCTGTTCTTCCAGGCTGGTTTTTTCGGCGGTCAGCGCCTGGATTTCTCCTTCCAGGGCCTCGAACTCGCGTTTTTCATTGAAAGACAGTTTCTTACGGGCGGGTGTCGTGACTTCTTTCGCAGGCGCTTTCGACGGGGTCTTCGTCTCCGTCGTTTTCTGGGCTTTCTGCTGGGCCTCGTATTCTTTCAGGAAGGTCCGGTATTCGGAATATTTCCCAATGAAATCCTTCACCACGCCATTGCCGCAGAAGACAAACAGGTGGTCCACCAGGCGGTCCAGGAAGTGGCGGTCGTGCGAAACAATGATGAGAGACCCTTTGTACTCCAGCAGATACTCCTCCAGCACGTTCAGCGTCACGATATCCAAATCGTTCGTGGGCTCGTCCAGGATGAGCAGGTTGGGGTTTTTCATCAGGATGGTCAGCAGGTAGAGCCGGCGTTTCTCGCCGCCGGAAAGCTGCCGGACCCGCGTATTCAGCATATCGTGCGTAAACAGGAACTGTCCCAGCAGGCGGGTGTCGTTCACCGTTTCCAGCACGGTCTGATCCTCATCGAACTGCATCCCTTCCTGGCGGTAGTACCCGATCTGGAGGGATTCCCCGCGGTCGATGATACCGGTCAGTTCGCCCGGATCGTCCGGATCCATCCGACCGGTGAGCAGGTTCAGGAAGGTGGTTTTGCCGGCCCCGTTTCCTCCCACGATGCCCACCTTCTCGTAGCGCTGGAAATTGTAGGTGAACCGGTCCAGGTAGCACTGCCCGCCGTAGTAGAAACTAAGGTCCCGGCAGTTGATGATTTTCGTGCCTAGACGGGCACCGGTGCCCATTTCCGCCAGGCTCACCTGCGTGGTGCGGTAGACCTGCTCCGAGCGCTCCTTCAGTTCCAGGAAGGCATTCTTGCGGTATTTGGCCTTGCCGGTGCGGGCGCAGGGGGAAGCGTGAATCCATTCCAGTTCCCGGCGGAGGATATTGTTGATTTTCGCCGTTTCGGCGTTGTAATTGTCTATCCGTTCCTGGCGTTTCTCCAAGTAGTTTTCGTAGTCGCCCCGATAGGTGTAGATGGCCCCGTGGTCCATCTCCATCACGGTATTGCAAACCCGATCCAGGAAATACCGGTCGTGCGTAACCATCAGCAGGGTGCAGCGGGAACGGCCCAGATAGCCTTCCAGGAACTCGATGGCGTCGATGTCGAGGTGGTTGGTGGGCTCGTCCATGATCAGGAAGTCGGCCTCGCTGGCCAGCAGGCGGGTCAGGGCCACCCGTTTCACCTCGCCGCCGGAAAGTTCCTTCATCCGTTTGCCGAAATCGCCCAGATGGAAGCTGGTCAGCAGCTGCCGGACCCGTAGCTCGTAGGCGGCACGGCCTTCCTCGTCCAGCGAGGCGGTCCATTCGGTGGAATCGCGCAGCACCTGGTCCAGGACCGATGCCTGCGGATCGAAGGGATATTCCTGCTCCAGAAAGGCAATGCGGATGTCTTTCAGGAAGAGGATCTTTCCGCCCGAATCCGACTTGTCCTTTCCGGCCAGAATCCGCATCAGGCTGGTTTTCCCGGTGCCGTTGGGGGCGATGAGGGCAATCTTGTCTCCCTCGTTTACATGGAAACTGATGTGGTCGAAGAGCACCTTCGGCCCATAGCTTTTGGAGATATTTTCTATCTGGAGATAAGAGGCCATCTAGCGGAACAGCTTGTCGACCTCTTTCACAGCGCTGGGCAGGGCGAATACGGCCACGTGGTCGTAGGCCTCGATCTGCGTGTCTCCCACGGCAATCAAGCCTTCGGTCCCGCGGATGACACCGCCGATGACCGCATCTTTCGGGAAGGAAATCTCCTTCAGCGGCGCCTTGGTAATGGCACTGCCCGGGGCGGCGGTATATTCCAGGACCTCGGCTTCGGTCCCGCTCATGTAACGCACCATGCGGGCCTTCCCGCTCAGGGTGAACTTGAAGATCCGTCCCGCGGTGATGAGCTTCCGGTTGATGACGGCATCCACGCCCATTTCCTCTGCCAGGCTGATGTATTCGATGTTTTCCACGTCCGCAATGGTCCGGCTGACGCCAAATTTCTTGGCTACGACGCAGGCCAGCACATTGGCCTCGTCATTCTTCGTCAGGGCCAGGAAGGCATCGTAATCCTTGATGCCCTCTTCCAGCAGCATGTCCGAGTTGCGGCCGTCGCCGTTCACGATAATCACCTTGTCGTCCAGGCGTTCGGAAAGTTCCAGGCAGCGCTCGCGGTCGGCTTCGATAATCTTAATATCGTCAATCTGTTTCGATAGCTGGCGCGCCACCATCTCTCCGACGGGGGTTCCGCCCAGAATCATCACCCGTCCGATCTCTATGTTGCTCTTTCCCAGGAACTTCATCAGCGCCTGGATGCCATCGCGATGGGAGATGATGAACACCAGGTCGTGGTAGCGGAACTTATAGTCGAACTTCGGGATAATGGTCTGGTTGTTGTGCGAAACGGCAATCACACGGAACTGGACGGTTTCGGACGATGCCGACGCCGCGAATTCCGACAGGCGCATGTCGATGAGCGGAGAGTCCTCTTCCAGTTTGAACACCGCGATCTGCAGTTTTCCGCGTCCGAAATCCATGGATTCGGTGGTGGCGGTGTGCTTCAGCTGGTCTACGATTTCATCGGACGAAAGCTTCTCCGGATAGAAGAGCAGTTCAATGCCCATCTGCTTGAAGATGAGCTTGTTATCGGACAGTAGATATTCCTCGTCGTCTACCCGGGCGGTTACTTTTTTCGCCCCCAGGTTCTTGGCTAGCAGGGCGCAGATCAGGTTGACATCCTGCGGCACGAAGGGCATCACGGAGATGAAGAGGTCCGTTTGCGGTACGCCGGCTTCCCGAAGCACCCGGATCGAGGAAGGATCGCCATGGACGGTTGCCACGTCGGCCAGGGTGGCCAGGTGGGTCAGACGGTCGCTGTCGCTGTCGATGACGGTAATGTCATTGGCTTCGTGACTCAGCATTTTCGCAAGGTGGGAACCGATCTCGCCTGCGCCTACGATGACGATTTTCATACTGCTCTTGCTTTATAGCGAATGCACAAAGTTAAAAGTTTTTTTGGTATTTACCACAGCCATGGGGATAATCCATCGGTCGGTGGTGGGCCAGACCGGCTTCGTATAGCGTGCGGTGCAGGGGATAAGCGTATGGCCGTTCTGCCCTTTCAGCCGCCGGAAATCGCGGTGCGCGCGCCAGACGGCCGCCACAGACCGCCACTGTCCCGTAAACAGGTACACCGCCGCCGAAAGGCCGTCCAGGACCATCCGGGTACGGATCCTACCCCGTTTGGGAAGGTTGTTGTGCAGCATCAGCAGGTTGTTCCGGTAGTTGAGGAAGAGTTTTGTGGGCGAGCTCGCGGGGAGCGTTCCGCCGCCGATGTGCCAGACGGTCGATGCCGGCACCACCGTCACGTGATAGCCCGCCCGCTGCATGCGCCAGCATAGGTCGATTTCTTCCATGTGGGCGAAGAACCGCTCGTCCAGTCCGCCCAGTTCCCGGTAGATGGCCGAGCGCACCAGCAGGCAGGCGCCGCTGGCCCAGAAGACGGTCCGCGGGGTATCGTACTGCCCGTAGTCGCGTTCCAGTGTCTTGAGCACCCGTCCGCGGCAGAAAGGATAGCCGTACCGGTCGATAAAGCCGCCCGCTGCGCCTGCGTATTCAAAGCTGTCCCGCTCCTGCCAGGCGTGCAGTTTGGGAGCGCAGGCTCCGCAGTCCGGATGGGCGTCCATGTACGCCAGCAGCGGTTCCAGCCACCCGGAGGGGGGAACCTCGATATCCGAATTGATGAGCAGGAAATACTCGTACAGGTCTTCCAGGGCCAGGAAAGCGCGATTGTAGCCGCCGGTGAAGCCGTAATTCCGGTCCAGGGCGATTACGCGGATATCCGGGAACTGCGATGCCATGAGTCGCAGTGAGCCGTCCGTGGATGCATTGTCGGCCACGATGACTTCGCAGCCTTCCGGCATCGATGCCACCAGTCCCGGAAGGAATCTCCGCAGAAATCCTTCCGTATTCCAGTTCAATATGACTACCGCCGCCTTTTGCATTCTCCTTTCGTCTATCCGGTTGTCGGCAGGCTGCTGCGTGAGAGAGCATTTTCCCTAAGTTCACTGCGAACGAATGCAGCAGGCTGCTGACAACTACTATAAGTGCAAAGTTACGAATCTTTCTGATTGCAGCAACATTCGCCATCTTTATGACCTTCGCCATGGTGGCAGCACTCGTGGTCACCGTCGTGACCTTCGCCATGGTGGCAGCACTCGTGGTCACCGTCG
>CADCCI010000058.1:0-9366 GCA_902799895.1 uncultured Bacteroidia bacterium
TTCGGAAACAGCGACAGCAGCGTTTCTACACCCGCGCCCCACATTTCCGCGCCGCAGCGGTGGATCAGCTGGAAATCTGGGCGCAGCGCGCCGGGGTGGACATCGTCCGGCAAAGCATGGGTTCCGATCCCGCTTCGGTGGCCTTCGATACCGTTAAGGCGGCGGTCGCCCGCGAGGCGGATGTGGTCCTCATCGATACGGCCGGCCGTCTGCACAACCGGATCGACCTGATGAACGAACTCACCAAAATCCGCAATGTGATGCGGAAGGTGGTTCCCGATGCCCCGCATGACGTGCTGCTGGTGCTGGACGCTTCGACCGGCCAGAACGCCTATCAGCAGGCCAAAGAATTCGCCCGCGCCACGGACGTTACCTCGCTGGCGCTGACCAAGTTGGACGGCACGGCCAAAGGTGGCGTGGTGATCGGTATTGTGGACCAGATGAAGATTCCGGTGAAATTCATCGGCATCGGAGAGGGAATCGACGACCTGAAGGTCTTCGACAAGAAGGAATTCGTGGCCTCGCTTTTCTCGAAAGAAGATTTGAAATAAAACAGAATTACAGATATGAAGCTTTCTTACAATTGGCTCAAGGATTATCTTGAGGTGGACATGACTCCGCAGCAGATTGCGGATGCAATGACCTCGATCGGTATCGAGGTGGATGGCGTAGAAGAGACGGAGGCGGTGCCCGGCGGCCTGGCCGGCGTGGTGGTGGCCAAGGTGCTCACTTGCGAAGCGCATCCCGATTCCGATCACCTGCACATCACCACCGTGGATGACGGAACCGGTGAACCGCTGACGGTCGTCTGCGGCGCCCCGAACGTGGCGGCAGGCCAGAAAGTGCTCTTCGCCCGCATCGGAGCCGTGCTCCCGGGCGATTTCAAGATCAAGAAATCCAAGATCCGCGGCGTGGAGTCCTTCGGGATGATCTGTGCCGAGGACGAGCTGGGAATCGGCACCTCCCACGAGGGCATCATGGTCCTTCCGGAAGAGGCCGTGGTGGGAACGCCCGCCAAGGAGTACCTCCACCTCCAGACCCAGGCGGTCATCGAATATGAAATTACCGCGAACCGCGTGGATGCAGCCTCCCACTGGGGTGTCGCCCGCGATCTGTATGCCTACCTGATGCACAATGGCATCCCGTGCACGCTGAAGCGTCCGGACGATGCCGGCTTTGCCGAGGGTGCCGGAAAGGAGATTCCGGTAGAGGTGAAAGATGCTACCGCCGCTCCGCGGTATACGGGCATCACCCTCGCAGGCGTGCAGGTGAAGGAATCGCCCGAATGGCTGCAGCAGCGGTTGCTGGCCATCGGCCTGCGTCCCATCAACAACGTGGTGGACATCTCCAACTTCATCCTGTTCGAGCTGGGACAGCCCCTGCATACCTTCGACGCGGCCAAGATCGGCGGCGGCAAGGTGATTGTGCGGCGGGCCCAGGAGGGTGAGAAAATCGTGACGCTGGACGGTGCCGAGCGCACCCTGGCGGCTACGGATATCGTCATTGCCGATACCACCCGGCCGATGTGCATCGCTGGCGTGTTCGGCGGAGAAGATTCGGGTGTGTCCGAATCCACCACCGAGGTCTTCCTGGAGAGCGCCTGTTTCGATGCCGGCTCTATCCGCAAGACGTCCAAGAAACATCAGCTCCAGACCGACGCCTCCTTCCGTTTCGAGCGGGGAGCCGATCCGGAAATCGCCGTCCTGGCCGGCCGTCGGGCCGCCAAGCTCATCTGCGAGCTGGCCGGAGCCCATGTGGTGGGCAAGATGCAGGAATTCTATCCTGTGCCGGCCGAGCGCAAGGTCATCGACCTGGATTATGCGCGGATCGAGGCCTTCGTGGGACAGCCCATCGGACACCAGACCATCGAGAACATCCTGACCTGGCTGAATTACAAGTTCATCTCCAAGACCGCGACGGGCGCCAAGGTGGCGGCTCCGACCTATATGGTGGACGTGTACCGCGAGTGCGATGTGGTGGAAGAGATTCTCCGGATTTACGGATACAACAACATCGACCTGCCGAAACACATGAAGATGAGCGTGAACGCCACGCCGTCGCCGCAGCCGGAGGCCATCCGCAATGCGGTCTCCAACTTCCTGGCTGCCAACGGTTTCGTAGAGACGATGAACAATTCCCTGACCAAGGGTGACTACTATAACGGCCTGGAGACCTTCCCGGCCGAGGCCTGCGTCCGCATCGTGAATCCGCTTTCTTCGGACCTGAACGTAATGCGCCAGACCCTTATCCTGAACGGCTTGGAGGTGATTGCCTACAACCTGAACCGTCAGGCCGTATCCCTCAAGACCTTCGAGTATGGCAGCGTCTATCGCCGCCTGCCGGAAGGAGATGGCACCACCCTGGCCTCTTACGAGGAGCATCCCTGCTTTGCCCTCTTTATGACGGGCACGCCGGACAAATCCTGGTCGGCAGCACCCCGCAAGAGCAACTTCTATGCCCTGAAGGGCTATCTGGAAGCCTTGCTCAAGCGTTATGGCGCCGATCTGGCCCAGATGGAGACGGGCCCGGCCCCGGCCGACATCTTCTCCGAGGGTCTGGTGTACAGCCTGCCCGGCAAGGGAGCCAAACTGGCCGTGATGGGTACGGTGGCTCCGGCCCTGGCCAAGCGCTTTGGCGTAAAACAGCCGGTGTTCGCCGCTGAAATCGAGTGGAATACCCTCTTCGAACTGGTGAAACGCGACAAGGTGAAATTCAAAGAACTGCCCCGTTTCCCCGAGGTACGCCGCGACCTGGCCCTGCTCCTGGACGAGAGCGTCTCGTACGCCGACCTGCAGAAGAGCGCCCAGCGTGCAGCGAAGAAACTGCTGCGCCAGGTGAACCTCTTCGACGTCTACCGGGGCGACAAGATTCCGGCGGGCAAGAAACAATATGCTCTGAGCTTCGTGCTGCAGGATCCCGAGCGGACCCTCACCGACGCCGACGTGGAGAATACCATGAAGAAGGTGCTCGCCACCTTCCAGAACGAATACGGTGCTATCCTTCGCTAAGATGAAACGCTTTCCGGCAGTCCTCCTTTGCCTGGCCCTGGCCTTGCTTTCCCTCTGCAGTTGCTCGCGCAAGGGGAAAGTGATCCCGCGTGACGAAATGGCCGATATCTATTATGATATGTTCATGGCCGACCAATGGCTGCAGGACCACCGGGAATTCCGGGAAACGGCCGATACGACCCTGTTTTACGAGGCCCTCTTCCGTCAGCATGGCTACACCACAACCGATTATTTCCGGAGTGTGAAGCACTATATGCGGGATCCCAAACGCTACAGCCGCATGATGCAGGAGGTAATCGACCGCTTGGAAGAAGACCGGAAGGCCCTGGACAAACTGGCCAACCAGGATTCGGACCGGCAGGCGGAGCGCCAGCGCATCCGGAACCTCCGTTTCGGGGTTCCGTATTACCGCGACATCTTTACGGGCCGATTCAGTACCGATACCCTCACGGTCTTCGTGGATACCACCGACCACCGGCTGAAGATCCGTCCCGCCAAGCGGGATACGATGTTCCGCGGACCCATAATCTTAACGGGTGACGAACGATGAACCGGATTGCCGCCTCATACCTCTTTCCCCTGGATGGCCGGGGCCCCGTACAGAATGGTTTTGTCGAATATGACGACGAGGGAACCATCCTGCGTACGGGCGTATGCGAGGATGTCGCGGCAGAACCGCATTTCCTGGCGGGCTGCGCCCTGGTGCCGGGTTTCGTAAACACCCACTGCCACATCGAGCTTTCCTATATGCGCGGGCTTTTCCGCCGCGGGACCGGGATGGCCGGTTTTATCGACCAAATCAACGCGCTGCGCGATACGGCGCCGCAGGCCGAACGCATCGAAACCATCCGCAGCCGGATGGACCAGCTTTGGCAGCGGGGCGTCCAGGCGATGGCCGATATCAGCAACGGGAGCGATTCTTTCGCCATCAAGGCGGCTTCGCCCCTGTACACCCGCACCTTCCTGGAAGTGTTCGGAACGGAACCGGAGGATTGCCCGAAGGTGATGGATGCCGTATTGGCCCTGCAGCGGCAGGCCCAATCTTTCGGCCTGGATGCCGCTCCAACGCCGCACGCCTGCTATACCATGAGCCCGGAACTGGTGACGGCCTCCAGCGCCGCCGGCCTGGCATCCGGATACCTGTCGTTCCACAGCGAGGAAACGCCCGAGGAAGAGGAAATGATGCGCAGCGGCAGCGGCCCTATGTGGGAAAACCGTGTGCGCGCCGGCATGAGCACGCCGCCCGTGACGGGAACTTCCTCCCTGCTGTATTTCCTGGACCGGTTGGAAAAAGTGCATCCCGCCCCCTTCGACGAGCACATCCTGCTGGTGCACGAGGTTTGTATGGATGCCGAGGGAATCGCCGCCGTGAAAGCGAAGCTGCGCCATCCCTTCATCGCCCTATGCCCCTTGTCGAACATCTATATCCACGACGCGCTTCCGCCGGTGGAGTTGCTGCGGGGCAGTGGCCTGACCCTGACGGTGGGAACCGATTCCCTGTCCAGCAACGACGACCTGGATATGGTGTCCGAACTGTTCTGCCTGCAAGAGAATTTCCCGCAGGTCTCTTTGGAAGAAATGCTGGGCTGGGCTTGCACCAACGGCGCCGCCTTCCTGGGAAAGGAAGACGTCCTGGGCCGTCTGGAAGCAGGTATGCGCCCGGGTATTGTTTGCATTGACCACCTTGCCGACGGAGCCCGGCTCACAACGGCAAGTACCTCATATAGAATCCGATAGCCTATGATGCGCGAAGAAACGGTATTTGGTCCTATCTACAGCCGCAGGCTGGGTTCCTCGCTGGGAATCAACCTGTTGCCGCAGAAGGGGAAGTTGTGCAACTTCGACTGTATCTATTGCGAATGCGGATGGAACCGCGACGGGCGCGGGGATACCGTCCTCCCTTCAGCGGAGGATTTGCGGAAGGCCCTGACGGCCAAACTGGAAGCGTGCAAGGCCGAGGGAACGCCCATCGACTCCATCACGTTCAGCGGGGACGGGGAACCGACCCTGAATCCGGATTTCGCCCGCATCATCGACATCACCCTCGCGCTGCGGGATGCCTATTATCCGGCCGCGAAGGTATCGGTCCTGTCCAATGCTACGCGGGCCGGTCGCGAGGACGTGTTCCAGGCTTTGCGGCAGGCAGACAATCCCATCCTGAAGATCGATGCCCCGACCGATGCCCTGGCGGCCCGCATCAACAAGCCCGCCCCGGGATATCGTGTGGCTGATGTGGTGGCCGCGCTGAAGCGTTTCGAGGGCAATTTTGTCCTTCAGACCATGTTCCTGCGCGCCCCCGGCTTCGATTCGTCCGCTCCCGAGGTGCTGCTCGGGTGGATGGATATCGTCCGGGAACTCCGGCCGCGCGAGGTGATGGTCTATACCCTGGACCGGGAGGCGCCGATGCAGGGGCTGCAGAAATTTACCCCCGAGGAGATGGCCGCCCTGGTGCGTCCGCTCACTGAGGAAGGGTTTAAAATCCAAATCAGAGGATAATTAATAACCAATATAATATGACAGATTTTTTTAAAAAGTACGATTATTCGCCCGATAAGGACGCAATCGACCGCAGCTTGGGTATCATTGCCGAAAACGTATCCAAAGCTACTTCTCCTGAAGTGCTGAAAGACTGCTTCTCTTTTATGGACTTGACGACCCTGCGCAGCAATGATACGGTCGCCTCGGTGACCAAACTGGTGAACAAGGTGAACGGCCTGAAGAAAGAATGGCCCGGCTACCCCATGCCGGCTTCCATTTGCGTCTATCCCAATTTCGCTTCTACGGTCCGCGAGGAACTGGTAGACCCTTCGGTGCATGTGACCACGGTGGCCAGCGCATTCCCCTCTACCCAGAGT
The DNA here is from genome assembly GCA_902799895.1 of uncultured Bacteroidia bacterium. Classification (GTDB taxonomy): domain Bacteria; phylum Bacteroidota; class Bacteroidia; order Bacteroidales; family UBA932; genus Cryptobacteroides. The sequence continues at coordinate 5,864 of CADCCI010000058.1, forward strand.
TTTCTGGAGGTGAAGGTCCGCGAGTGCGAACTGGCCGTTGAGCAGGGTGCCGACGAGGTGGATATCGTCCTGTCCCTTGCTAATTTCCTGGCGGGGGATTATGATGCCGCCGCCGCGGAAATCCGGGCCATGCGCAAGGCCATTGATATCACAGCGGCCAAGGTCCGTCGTCCGGTGGTCCTGAAAGTGATCCTGGAAACCGGCCTGCTGGTGACCCCGGAAGCCATCGCTACGGCTTCCTTCCTGGCCATGGAAGAGGGCGCCGATTTTATCAAGACATCCACCGGAAAGGTAGATGTGAATGCAACCCCGATGGCGGCCTACGTGATGTGCTCGTGCATCCGCCGCTTCTACGAGAAAACCGGCCGTATGGTGGGCTTCAAGGCTGCCGGCGGCATTTCCACCGCCCAGGATGCCGTGTGCTATTATTCCATCGGCATGACACTGCTGGGGAAGGAATGGATGAACAAAAAATACTTCCGTTTTGGCGTGAGCCGCGTGGCCAACAGCATCATGAGCGCGGTAGAACAAAAGACCGTTACGTATTTTTAGCCGGTTTTTTATATAAAATTCGGTTTTTCATAGCAAAAAAATCGCCCTTCTACATTCGTGGGAGGGCGATTTTTTACATTATCCGTATAAATTTAGTTTACACGGATAATCCCCTGTACCTTTGCCAAGAAAAGTTTTTGCTATGAAAAGGATGAAGTACATCTGGTTGTGGTTGCTGCTTGCGGTAGTGCCGTGGGCGTGCTCCAAAGATGGCGGCTCCGACCTTTCGGGCGAGGAAGAAGAACGGGATACGGAAATCTATCATGACATGATTGTCCTGGGGAACAAATTGGACGATCCTTACACGGTAGACAACATGACCAAGGCCCTGGCCTCGGTTTATCCGACCAAGGCCGGACGGACAGACATCCAGCCAAGCGACATCTATGTCCGCTTCCTGCCGGCGGACGAAGACCAGTACAAACTGCTGCAAGAAATGGGCGTGGAAATGCTGGACCATCCGATGGACTATGAAATCTTGCGGGAAGGGGATTATTACCACGACCCTTCCGTGGACGAGGACAAGATTACCTGGCAGTACGCCGTGGTGTCTCCCTCGTTCAAGTTCCCGGAAGGCATTCATTATGAGGTGCTGGACGAATGCTACATCCCCAATGAAGCCGTGACACGCTCGGACGACGGCATCGACTGGGCGGCGGTGGAGCGTGAATCCTTCCGGCTGACGGGGAACGAGAACCTGTATGTGCCCGAAACCAAGGGCGAGGCTACGCGTCCGGAGGGGCGGATTATGATCATCGATGACAATTATGCCGAAGGGAAGCCCTTCGGGGTGGCGGGCGTGATGGTATCGTGCAACGTGTTCGTGAAGTTCGCCTCCTGCTACACAGACCGGGACGGGTATTACGAGATGCCGAAATACTTTTCCTGGCGGCCGCGTTACCGGCTGGTTTTCAAGAACAAAATCGGCTTTGGAATCGGCCTGAACCTGATTCTGATTCCGGCTTCTTTCTCGACCCTGGGAAAGGGCTCACCGCATGGTATCGACGAGACCATCCACAAAGATTCGGACCGCAAGCTGTTCGCGCGTTGTGTAACGAATAATGCGGCCTGGGATTACTTCCAGCGCTGTTCCGAAGAGGACCTGAACCTGCCGACGCCGCCGTCGGACGTCCGGTTCTGGATCTTCTATAAGAAAGATTTGAGCAGCGCGGTCATGCTCAAGCACGGGACTGTTCTGGGGAAGGGCCTCTTCGCGAAATTCCTGGGCGAATTCCGCTCGATTATCCAGGTCTTCCTGCCGGATATCACCCTGGGTGTCGCCGATGCCGACGACTATGCGGCCATCTATAACCTGGTGGTGCACGAACTGGCGCATGCGAGCCATTTTAAGCAGGTGGGCGTGGATTATTGGGACCGCTACCTCGAGTACCTCCTGACCTCCTTCGTCAGCAGCGGGGGAGTGGTGTATGGAAGCGGTACCGAAACCGATTCCAACTATTGTGAAATTGCGGAAATGTGGGCCTACTACCTGGAGCAGAAACTCTATTCCGAACGATACGGCGGCAACCCGCCTTCCTTCGGTCAGGAATGGTGGTTCTTCCCGCAGATTTTCCGCTACCTGGACGAGCGGGGCATGACCCCCGCGGAAATCATCAAGGCCCTGGATGAGAGCGTGGTTTCGCGCGAGACCCTGAAAGCCAAGCTGGTATCGCTCTACCCGAGCAGGAAAGCCATAATCGATGAGGTCTTTGCGCGATATACAAATGAATAATGTCATGAAAAGAAGGCTGATACTGTTGGTCTGGGCCGTGCTGGCGTGCGGCCCGGCCTTTGCCCAAAAGACCGCCGTAACCCTGAACATGGCGGATTATATGATGCTGGGGACCTTGAATATGGGCGCAGGCGTTTCGGTGGCCCGTCATTGGACGCTGGAGGCCGCCGCCAAATACAACCCTTTCTCCTACGGACCGGAAGAAAACCGGATGCAGAACCGCCAGCAGGTATACAATGCCGGCGTGCGATACTGGCCCTGGCACGTGTTTTCGGGCTGGTGGATATCGGCGAAGGCCCAGTACCAGGAGTACAACCACGGCGGGGTGTTCTCCCGCGAGACCCGGGAAGGGGACCGCGTGGGGGCCGGCCTGGGAGCCGGCTATACCTATATGGTGAACCGGCGCCTGAACCTGGAATTCGGCCTGAGCGGCTGGGCCGGCTGGGACAAATACGCCGTCTACGAGTGCCCGGTTTGCGGGTTTACCCTGGAACGCGGCCAGAAAGTCTTTTTCCTGCCCAACGAACTGGTGCTGGCGCTGACCTATGTTTTCTAAGACGTGGACCCTTGTCCTGGTCCTGCTGCTGGCCTGCTCCTGTGCGGTGAAAGAAGACCGCAGCGGGTGTCCGTGCTGCCTGGTCATCGGCGTGCAGGGCGGCGCACCGCCGTATTTCCTGTCGCTCACGCAGGGGGACGGGACGGTAGAGGATACCCTGCATACCGGTTCCGCCGCCTTTGAACGGACGGTGGTGCGCCGCCCGCTCCGCCTCCAGGTCTATTGTGCCGATTCCTCCCTGTACGTGCCGGGAAAGGGGTTGGTGATTCCGCCGGGGCGGGACTGCCCGCCCGTCTGGTCAGCCGTCCGGAGCCTTTCGGCAGAAGGGGAGCGCCAGGCGGAGATCGTGACACTCCACAAGAACCATTGCCGGCTTTCGCTGGTGTTCAAGGTGGAGGGAAAGTCGGTCGCGGCGGTCCCGTTCCAGTTGAGGCTCCGGGGTTCCGTCGCCGGATACGACCTGGATGACAAGCCCGTTGCGGGCACGTTTGACTATTCGCCGCTCCCCGACAGGAAGGGGGCCTTCGACATCGGGCTGCCCCGCCAGACGGATGCCTCCCTGGCCCTGGAAATCCGGGACGAGGACGGGATGCTGCGCACCTTCCCGCTGGGAGATTATATCGTCCAGGGCGGCTACGACTGGGCCGCGCCGGACTTGCCGGA
>CADCCI010000058.1:9385-12818 GCA_902799895.1 uncultured Bacteroidia bacterium
ATAGGGGAAAAATGTTGTTTTTCCGGAAAAGTGTTCCTATCTTTGCAGTCCTATCCACTTGCGCGGGTGGCGAAATGGTAGACGCGCTAGTTTCAGGAGCTAGTGGGGTAAAACCTGTGTGAGTTCGAGTCTCATCTCGCGCACGAGCCGGCCTTTTTGGCCGGCTTCTTTTTTTTGCGTCATTCCCGGAATTTCTTTAAATTTGTAGGACGCATAAAAATATAATACTATGTATTCATTCCTTTTGAGTGTTTTGGCCCTGGTGTTGGGGTATGTTGTGTATGGGAAATTCATCTCCAGGCTGTTTGGTCCGGATCCGAACCGTTTGACACCGGCCATGGAGAAGGCGGACGGGGTGGATTTCATCGTTATGCCTACGTGGAAGGTCTTTATGATCCAATTCCTCAATATCGCGGGTACGGGTCCCATTTTCGGCGCCATCATGGGTGCGAAATTCGGTCCGGCGGCCTATCTGTGGATCGTTTTCGGATGCATTTTCGCCGGTGCGGTGCACGATTACCTGACCGGAATGCTGTCTGTGCGGCACGGGGGTGCGAGCCTTCCCGACTTGATTGGCATGTATCTGGGAAAAAGCACGCAGAAGGTAATGCTCGTCTTCTCTGTCATCATGCTGATTCTGGTGGGCGCCGTGTTTGTGTACTCGCCGGCCATCATCCTGGGAAATATCGCCGGAGGCGGTACCCAGACGGCCATGATGCTGTGGGTAGGCGCTATTTTCGTGTATTATATCATTGCCACCCTGCTTCCCATCGATAAGATTATCGGAAAGATTTATCCGATTTTCGCCTGCGCCCTCCTGTTCATGGCGGCCGGATTGCTGGTGGGCCTCATTGTGAAATGGCCCACTATCCCCGAACTTTGGGGCGGCCTGCACAATAGGGGACCGGAACTGGGCCTGATGGGCCAGCCTATTTTCCCCTGCCTGTTCATAACCATTGCCTGCGGTGCCATTTCCGGTTTCCATGGCACCCAGAGCCCGTTGATGGCCCGTTGCCTCAAGAATGAGGAACTGGGACGTCCTGTCTTCTACGGCTCTATGATTACGGAAGGCCTGGTGGCCCTGGTCTGGGCGGCCGTCGCTTCCTATTTCTTCTTTGACGGCGGCGCGGCCGAGGTGGGTTCCTCTCTGAGCGCCTCTGCCCCCGAAGTGGTGACGAAGGTCTCCAAAAACTGGCTGGGTATCGTGGGCGGCATCCTGGCTTTGCTGGGCGTTGTCGCGGCTCCCATCACCAGCGGCGATACGGCTTTCCGCAGCGCCCGCCTGATTCTGGCCGATTTCCTGTCTTTCCCGCAGAAAAGCATTCGCAACCGGTTGATGATCTGCGTTCCGCTCTTCATCGCCGCCGCTCTGCTGCTCTGGTATAACATTGCCGATGCCCACGGTTTCAATACCATCTGGCGGTATTTCGGCTGGGCCAACCAGACCCTCGCCGTTTTCTCGCTCTGGGCGATAACCGTTTACCTGGCCCTGAACAAAGGCGGCCTCGGGTACCTGGTAACCCTGCTGCCGGCCGCATTTATGAGCGCCGTCAGCTTTACCTTTATCTGCATTGACAAGACCGGCCTGAGCCTCCCGGCCAGTTGGAACGCTTTTATGGGCGTGGGCGTCTTCGTCCTGTCGCTGGTCCTGTTCTACTGCTGGAAATTCACGCGGAAACCCAAAGATAACCAGATATGAGAACACTGACTGTCCTGTTGGCCGCCGTCCTGACGGCTGCCTGCACGTCCGCCCCTTCCTGGGAGCCGGCCGGAGATAAGATTATGACCGTATGGGGAGAAAACGTGAACCCCGCGCAGGTCCATCCTGAATATCCCAGGCCCGAGCTTGTCCGGGAAGAGTGGAAATCCCTCAATGGTCTGTGGCGCTATGCGATTGTCCCCCTGGACGCGCAGGAACCCGTCTGCGACAGCACCATCCTGGTTCCGTTCTGCGTGGAATCGGCCCTCTCGGGCGTTGGAAAGCGCGTTTCGAACGAGGAAGCCCTCTGGTACGAGACCGTCTTCACGGTGCCGAAACAATGGCGCGGAGGGAGCATCATGCTCAACTTCGAAGCCGTAGACTGGAGCGCCGAGGTCTTTGTAAACGGCCAGGCCGTGGGCACCCATACGGGCGGATACACGCATTTCGGGTTCGATATCGCCCCCTACCTGTCGAAAGGCAAGGAGCAGTTGCTGCGGGTACGGGTGACCGATGCCACCAATACCGATTTCCAGCCCTGCGGCAAGCAGGTAACGGAACCGAGGGGTATCTGGTACACCCCGGTAACGGGTATCTGGCAGAGCGTGTGGATGGAGCCGGTCCCTGCAAAATACATCACGAATTACGAAGCGGTAGCCCATCCTGAAAGCGGTTCCTTCTCCTTGACGGTGAATTGCGCCGGCGACGAGGATAAGGACACCGTGGTAGAGGTGGAAGTCCTCTCGGCCGAAGGCAATCCGGTTACGGCTGCCGTCACCGCTCCCGGAGAGCCGGTAGACCTGACCCTTCCGGAGCCGCAGTTGTGGACCCCGGATACGCCCTACCTCTACGGCCTCAAGTTGACCTTGCGTCAGGGAGAGGATGCCGTAGACCAGGTAACGGGCTATGCGGCCCTGCGCTCGGTGAGCATGGTGGTGGATAAAGATGGATACAAACGCCTGGGCCTCAATGGAAAACCCCTTTTCCACTACGGTCCGCTGGACCAGGGCTGGTGGCCGGACGGCCTCTATACCGCCCCTTCGGACGAGGCCCTGAAATTCGACATCCAGAAGACCCGGGACTTCGGATATAATATGATCCGCAAGCATATCAAGATTGAACCGCGCCGCTGGTACTACTGGTGCGACGTGCTGGGCATCATGGTCTGGCAGGATATGCCGTGCATCGCCCACAACAAAAAGGGCCAGTGGGATGAGTGGAACTATGACGGCCCGGATTTCGAGGTTCCCGAGCGTGCCAAGATGAACTATTACTGCGAATGGGAGGACATCATCGCCCAAAACAAGGTGTTCCCGTGCATCGTGGTTTGGGTCCCGTTCAACGAGGGTTGGGGACAGTTCGACACCGAGAAGGTGGTCGATTTCACCCGCGCACTCGACCCCACGCGGCTGATCAACCCGGCCTCCGGCGGCAACCATCACCATTGCGGCGATATCCTGGACAGCCACAACTATCCGATGCCGAAGATGAAGCTGCGCAGCAACGGGGAAGTGATCGATGTGCTGGGCGAATACGGCGGCATCGGCTGGCCGGTGGATGGCCATGTCTGGCAGGCCGATAAGAACTGGGGCTATGTGAAATATGCTTCCGGCGAGGAAGTGCTGGCCGAATACGAACGCTTTGCCGAGATGCTGAAAGGCATCGTGAAGGAGGGCGTGGCCGGTGCGGTCTATACCCAGACCACAGACGTGGAAGTGGAGGTGAACGGCCTGA
>CADCCI010000059.1 GCA_902799895.1 uncultured Bacteroidia bacterium
CGATTTCGACGAGTACCGCCTGACCGCCCGCGGCAGCAAGGGTGTGAAGACCATCAACATCACCGAAAAGACTGGCAAACTTATTGCAATCAAGAATGTGACGGATGAGAACGACCTGATGATCATCACCAAATCCGGCCTTACGATCCGGATGGCGGTGGCAGACATCAAAGTGGCCGGCCGGGCTACCCAGGGCGTGAAACTCATCAATATCAAGGACGGCGACGCGATTGCAGCCGTATCCGTTGTGAACAAGACGGAAGAAGAGCAGCCGCAAGACCAGGAACCGGTTGAGGAACAAAATGAACAAACAGATAATTAACAAATTAAATTTGCGTATGAAAAAGTTAATGATCGCTCTGGCAATCTTTGCTTCCCTGCAGATTGCTGATGCCCAGGTGAAATCCGCTTCTGCGGCTAAGAGCGCGGTCGAGAAGGCCGTCGTGGATGCCGGCAACCCCAAGAAGGCTGTCAAGGTGGCTACCTGGATGAATGTGGCCAAGGCCTACAAGGATGCCTATGATTCCCCGATGGGGAATGCTATCCTGGGCCAGTCCAAGCAGGAACTGGATTTGGTGATGTCTTCCGAGAAGCCTATCTCTACCGAAGAGGTGGTTGTGGGAGAGAATCCGTACATCAAGGTTACCTATGATAACAAGGAACTCTACTATGACGGAGCCCAGCGCCTGAACATGATTGTGGTGACCAAGCCGGTCCTGGAAGGTGTAGACCCCCTGTCCAAGGCTCTGGAAGCCTATGCCAAGGCTTATGAGGTCGATGTCAAGAAGTCGAAAGAAAAAGATATCGCCGCCGCTATCGAGCAGATCTCCGCTGCTTATATGAACGACGCCGTGACCAAGTACAACTTCGGCGACTTCCAGGCTTCTTCCGACCTGTTCGAACTGGCCTACCAGGCTTCTACCCAGCAGCCTTGCCAGACTATTGATACCAGCGCCCTGTACAACGTGGCTTTCACGGCCATGATGACCCAGAACTACGAGCGTGCCAAGGATGCGCTTGTGAAATGCCTCGGTTATAATTATTATGGTACCGGCGGTGATGTGTTCCCGCGTTTGAGCGAGTGCTACGACAAACTCGGCGACAAGGCAAAATCCAAGGAGACGCTGGAGCAGGGTATGATCAAGTTCCCGCAGAACCAGGGTATCGTGATTGGCCTGATCAATTACTACATGTCCACCAACGAGGATATGGAGAAACTGTATAGCCTGCTGGCTGAAGCCAAGGCGAATGATCCGAAGAATGCTTCCCTCTACTATGTGGAAGGCAATATCCGCAAACAAGCGGGTGACAAGGAGAAGGCCGTTGAGCTGTACCGCCAGAGTGTGAATGCCAACCCCGACGTACCGTACGACTATGGTTATATCGGTGAGGGTATCCTCTTCTATGAAGAAGCCATGGAGTTTGCCGAGAAAGCCCAGAACGAGCTGGACGACAATAAGTATTATGCCCTCGTGAAGGAATATGAGGCCAGCCTCCAGAAGGCCCTCCCTCCGTTCGAGCAGGCTTACAATGTGTGCAAGGATGCCGGTCTGCGCGTGGAAATCGCCAAGTACCTGCGGGATATCAACTATCGCTTCCGCGAGCAGGATCCCAAGTACCAGGCAGCATACGACCGCTTTGACGCTGTCGTGAAGAGCGGCCAGCCCGATTAATCCTCGAGCGCTTTTACGATTTTAGACACCAGGGGGTGTCGCACGATGTCTTCGTTCGAGAAGAACAACGTTGCGACACCCTTGATGTTTTTCACCTTCTCGATGCCGCGCAGCAGACCTGAATCTTCCCGGCGGGGAAGGTCAATCTGGCTGGCGTCGCCCGTGACAATGAATTTGGCGTCGCAACCCATGCGGGTAAGGAACATTTTCAGCTGCCCCATATTGGTATTCTGCGCCTCGTCCAGGATGACGCAGGCCCGGTCCAGGGTACGGCCGCGCATATAGGCGAGGGGCGCGATCTGGATGGTTCCGTCGGTCATGAATTCCTGCAGTTTGCGGGAAGGAATCATATCTCCGAGGGCGTCGTAGAGAGGCTGCAGATAAGGGTCCAGCTTGTCTTTCAGGTCTCCCGGCAGGAAGCCCAGGCGTTCGCCCGCTTCCACGGCGGGGCGGGTGAGGATGATGCGTTTCACCTCCCGGTTTTTCAGGGCGCGTACGGCCAGGGCGATGGCAATATAGGTCTTGCCCGTTCCGGCCGGACCCACGGCAAAGACCAGGTCGTTGTCGAAATAGGCCTGGACCATTTCTTCCTGCTTCCGGTTGCGGGCGCGGATGGGTTTGCCATCGGTCCCGTGGACGATGACCGCATCGCCCGAAAGTTTGAATCGCTCCGGCGAGGATTCCCCGTCGAAGATATCTTCCACGTCATAGATGGTCAGACCGGATTTGTGCTGGCGGCGTTCGGTGAGTTCCCCGAATTTCTGGGTAAACTCCTGGATGCGGGATTCCTTGCCCTCCAGGATGATTTCATCGCCCCGCGCTACCACGCGCAGTTCGGGGAAATAGGTGCAGAATTCCGAGAGAATCTTGTTGCCGGCCCCGTAAATCTCAATGGGGTCGATGTTGTCCAGCTTAATAGTTTTCTTCATCTTGGATACCGGTTATTTTTTTGACGCTCTTGTAGGAGCGGACCATATTGTCGAAATCTTCTATGCTTTTCCAGTCTTCACGCCGCTCCAGCCAGGATTTTACGGGGAGGGTGGCATAACTGTCCGTTAGTTTTCCCGGCAGGGTGCACCAGGTAAAGACCGGTTGAATGCCGGCGATATACCGCGTGAGCCGGTCCCGGTCTTTGACAAGGGTAATGACCAGAATCAGGCCGATGCGCGTTCCCTGCACGCTCATATTGGAAACCAGGTTTCCCAGCGAGTACCAAACCGGCACATCCCGCGTTCCAATGCCGTTGAAGGCCGGTTCAGTAAGGATTTCCATGTCTTGTACCACATGGGGATGGGCGCCGATAACGGCATCGGCTCCCTGTGCGGCGGCAAAACGTGCCAGGTCGTGCTGCGCCTGTGTATGCCGATGGCTGTATTCGACTCCCCAGTGGGGAAGGGCGATGACAAAATCGGCCCCTTTTTCCCGCGCATCCCGGATGGCCCGGCCGATGCTGTCGCGGTTGTCGGTGGGGATGACGGGTCCCCCGGAAGCACCGGCGAAATTGGTCCCGTAGGTCCAGTTGACGAAGGCAATGCGGATGCCTTTCCGGGCCACAAATAGGGCCTCGGTGCCGCCCAGTCCGGTGTACAGGATTCCACGGCTGTCTTTCATCTCTTCAAAGACCCGGTAGGTCCGCCAGGCGCCTTTCGCTCCCTGGTCCATAATGTGATTATTGGCTGCCAGGAAGATATCAAAGCCTTTGTCGGCCAGGTAGCAGGCGTACTCGTCCGGCGCAGAAAAACAGGGATAACCCAGGTAGGGGGGACCGGCCAGGGGAAACTCCAGGTTGCCGATGGCGATGTCTGCTCCGGCAATCAGCGGTTCCACATTTTCCAGGAAAGGGGAGAAGTCGAAGGCGCCCTCCGTACGGCTGGCTTTTTCGATTTGTTTGCCGTGGAGCATGATGTCTCCGGCGATAGCGACGGTAAACGTATCCGGTCCGCTCCAAAGCGTCCGGGGAAGGGGAATTTGGGCCGGCAGGACCTGCAAAATCAGGAGGAGGAAGCCGGTGAGGCTGTATCGAAGATACAAACGGTTACCATTTCGCATATACAAATATACACTTTTATTTTGTCCCGATGGATTAATTCGCTAATTTTGTACGATTTTGGATACATACCGCTATGATGAAAAGTTTGCATCTCACAATCTTGGCAGCCGCGTTAATGTGCTCGCTCACATGCGGTTGCGACGCGTTCCGTTCCCTGGCAGGCCGTCCCACGACGAAGGAAATCCTGGCCAAGGCGGAACGTATGCAAGCCGATGAACAGGCGCACCGTGCCCGCATCGACTCCTTGCGGCGAGTGGAAAAACAGCTGGCCGATTCGCTGGCCATCCTGGATTCGCTAAGCCAGATCCAGGGCACCATCCTGAATCCGGCCAAGATGGGCGGCCTCTTTACGACGAAACTCAATTCCCGCTATCACATTATCGTGGGGGCGTTCCGCGAAAGGCGCAACGCCGAAAAACTGTTCAGGACGGTGGAATCTGCCGGATTTACGCCTACGCTTATCAGTTTCCGAAACGGATACAATGTAGTGGGAATCTATCCGTCCAATACGCTTGCCGACGCCTATCAGAACTTGCTGAAAGCCAAGGCGGAACCTTTCTGCCCGGCGGATGTCTGGATACTTGTCAATGAATAGCATTTTACATAAATCTCTGGCCGTGATGGCCGGCCTGCTGGTGACGGCAGGCGTTTTTGCCCAGATTCGTCCGGGTACTTCTTACCACGACTGGGACGACAGCGACCGGGTGGCCGCTTACAAAGAGCATATCTCCTTCCTGGCATCGAGCATGATGGAAGGCCGCGCGCCGGGTTCGGACGGTGAGGTGGAGACGGCGGAATACCTGCGGTCCATGCTGGAACAATATGGCGTGGACGTAATCAGCGGCGGGAATGGCGATACCTTCGGCATCCGCCAGGAGAAAGGGGATACGCTAACCTCCCGTAATGTCATCGGCTTTATCCAGGGGTATGATAAGCACCTGCGCGACCACTACATCGTCATTGGCGCGAGGATGGATAACCTGGGTACGGCGGATATGATTTTCAATGGCGAAAAACGCCAGACCATCTACTATGGGGCCAATGGAAACGCCTCGGGCCTGGCCATGCTCCTGGAGGTGGCCAAGATGCTCCAGACCAATGCCATCCTGCTCCGCCGCAGCGTCCTGCTGGTGGGCTGGGGTGCTTCTACGCAGGGTTTTGCCGGATCGTGGTATTTCCTGAACCGCTCCTTCCGGGATGTGAAAAACATCGACGCCATGATCAACCTGGATGCGGTGGGCACCGGCTCCCTGGGATTCTATGCCTACACCTCGTCCAATCCTGACCTGGATGCGCTGGTGAAGGCGAAAAACGATGAGCTTCAGCCCATTACGCCTACGCTGACCTCTGTCGAACCCTTCCCCTCCGACCATCGTTCCTTCTACGAAATGAAGATCCCGTCGGTTACGTTTACGACCGGCCGTACCCCGGAACTGGGAACCGGCCGTGACACTCCGTCCGTTATCGATTATGCCAATTTGGAGCGCGAGCAGGAGTATGTTTACAGTTTCGCGGTGTCCCTGATCAACGGCCAGGCTCCCGTCTTTGATGCCGAGTCGGTCCGGAAGAAAGAGACGGTGGAGGACAATGGCGTCATCGGCTATCACGAATGTGATTTCCCGCCGACTTTCCTGGGCAGTTCCAATCCGGCTACCTTCATGGAAAAGTGGGTGTATGCCTATCTGAAGTATCCCGAAGCGGCTGTCCGTGACGGAATTCAGGGAAAGGTGCTGGTGGCCTTTGTGATTGACGAGAAAGGAAAGGTCCGCGACGTGCGGGTCCTGAAGGGGGTAGATCCGCTGCTGGACGACGAAGCCGTGCGGGTGGTGGCCGCCTCTCCCGACTGGAAGCCCGGCCGTAAGAATGGAAAGAGAGTGGCTTCGGAACTGTCTGTCTATGTGGAGTTCCGGTTACAGAAGAAAGGTACATTTGGAATAAAGAAATAATTGATATACAATGGAATACGATTTTAGGTCGATTGAAAGAAAGTGGCAGGAATGGTGGATTTCCCACAAGACGTATCGGGTAGGGGAGGATGCTTCCCGCCCCAAATATTATGTGCTGGACATGTTCCCTTATCCTTCGGGAGCCGGACTGCATGTGGGTCATCCGTTGGGATACATCGCCAGTGATATTTTCTCGCGGTACAAACGCCTGAAGGGCTTTAACGTCCTGCATCCGATGGGATATGACGCCTTCGGCCTTCCCGCCGAGCAGTATGCCATCCAGACAGGCCGCCATCCCGAGTCGACGACCACCGAGAATATTGCCCGGTACCGCAGCCAGCTGGACCGGATTGGCTTCTCCTATGACTGGAGCCGCGAGGTCCGTACCTGCGACCCGGCCTATTACAAATGGACGCAGTGGGCTTTCCTGAAGATGTTCGGCTGTTGGTACGACCGTGCCGCCGACAAGGCCCGCCCCATTGAGGAGCTGGTGGCCGCCTTTGAAAAGGGTGGCTCCGCGGCGGTGGATGCCTCCTGTGGCGAGGTGAACCCCTTCACCGCTGAACAGTGGAAGGCTTTTTCCGAGAAGGAAAAATCCGATATCCTGATGCAGTATCGTATTGCCTATCAGGGAGAAACCAGCGTAAACTGGTGCGAAGGCCTGGGCACAGTCCTGGCCAATGATGAGGTGAAAGAAGGCCTGTCCGTCCGTGGCGGCTTCCCGGTAGAGCAGAAGAAGATGAAGCAGTGGCAGCTCCGCGTGAGCGCCTATGCCGGCCGTCTGCTGGAAGGTCTGGACCGGCTGGACTGGTCCGATTCGCTGAAGGAAATGCAGCGCAACTGGATTGGAAAATCCGAGGGTACCGAGGTCGTTTTCAAGGTGAACAACGGCTCTGAGACCTATGATATGACCATCTTCACCACCCGTGTAGATACGATTTTCGGCGTCACCTTTATGGTGCTGGCTCCGGAAAGCGACTGGGTGGAAAAACTAACCACACCAGCGCAGAAGGCCGAAGTGGACGAATACCTGGCCTATGTCAAGAAGAAGACCGAACGGGAGCGTATCGCCGAGACGCGCACCGTAACGGGCGTCTTCTCCGGCTCCTATGCCGTGAATCCGCTTACGGGCGAGAATGTTCCGGTCTGGATTTCCGAATATGTGCTGGCCGGCTATGGCACGGGCGCTATCATGGCGGTTCCGGCCCACGATAGCCGTGACTATGCTTTTGCCCGCAAATTCAACCTGCCCATTGTGCCCATCATCGAGGGCTGTGACGTGAGCGAGCAGAGTTTCGATGCCAAGGAAGGCAAGATGTGCAATTCCGGTTTCTTGAACGGAATGGATGTGAAGCAGGCCATCGAAGCCGCCAAGGACTATGTGGAAGAAAAGGGGCTGGGCCGCCGCAAGACCAATTTCCGGCTGCGGGATGCCATTTTCTCGCGCCAGCGTTATTGGGGTGAGCCCTTCCCGATTTATTATAAGGACGGTATCGCCACTCCGGTGGACGAGGCCGACCTGCCGCTGCAACTGCCCGAAATTTCGGACTTCAAGTCCAAGGGCGGGGAGCCGCCGCTGGCCAACGCAAAGGACTGGACGTACAAGGGTTATCCGCTGGAAACCAGCACGATGCCCGGCTTTGCAGGCTCCAGCGCCTATTACCTGCGCTACATGGATCCGCACAACGACCAGGGACTCGTGAGCCGCGAGGCCAATGCCTACTGGCAGGATGTAGACCTGTATATCGGCGGTACCGAGCATGCCACCGGACACCTGATTTATTCCCGTTTCTGGAACAAATTCCTCTTCGACCTGGGTTATGTGGTGAAAGACGAACCGTTCCGCAAACTGGTGAACCAGGGTATGATCCAGGGCCGCTCCAACTTTGTCTATCGCATCGTCGGAACCAACAAGTTCGTTTCGCTTGGCCTGAAAGACCAGTACGAAACCACCGAAATCCATGTCGATATCAATCTGGTCTACAATGACCGGCTGGACCTGGAGGCCTTCAAGGCCTGGCGTCCGGAATTCCAGGATGCCGAATTTGTCCTGGAGAACGGCGAATACATCTGCGGTTGGGCTGTGGAGAAGATGAGCAAGTCTATGTACAACGTGGTGAATCCGGACAGCATTTGTGACAATTATGGTGCCGATACCCTGCGTCTGTACGAAATGTTCCTGGGTCCCATCGAGCAGTCCAAGCCGTGGGATACCAAGGGTATAGACGGCGTGAACCGCTTCCTGAAGAAGTTCTGGCGTTTGTTCTATAACAAAGACCAGTGGCTGGTGACCGATGAAAAGGCCACGCCGGCCGAACTGAAAGCCCTGCATAAACTGATTGGCAAAGAAGAGGCCGATATCGAATCGTTCTCGTACAATACTACCATCAGTGCCTTTATGATTGCCGTGGGGGAGTTGACCGACCTGGGCTGCAACAAACGGGAGATCCTGGAACCCCTCGTGGTCCTGATTTCTCCGTTCGCCCCGCACATCGCGGAAGAACTCTGGGAGGCACTCGGCCACAACACGACGGTAGCGGATGCCCGTTTCCCGGAATATGTGGCGGCTTACACCGTGGAGAATACCTGCACCTATCCGGTTTCCTTCAATGGAAAAACGCGCTTTACCGTGGATCTGCCCAAGGATATGTCGCGTGAGGCCGTCGAGGAGGCCGTCCGTGCCCATGAAATGCTGCCCAAGTATGTCGGGGAACAGACCATCGTGAAGGTGATCGTGGTTCCCGGCCGTATTGTGAACATTGTGCTCAAGTAAGATGAAGTCGAAAATCCTGTCTACCCTGTACGACTACCTGGTGATTTCGCTGGGTACCTTGCTGTTCACCATGTCGTGGTCGTGCTTCCTGATTCCGAACGGAATTACGAGCGGAGGGCTGACGGGTGCCTGCACCATCCTCCAGTTCGCAACGGGCGGTCTGATTCCGCTGTCAATCTCCTACATCGTTTCCAATGCCATCCTGCTCTTGCTGGCCTTCCTGATTATCGGCCGCATTGTCGGGATCCGCACCATTTACTGCATCGCCCTTTCCACCTTGCTGTTCCGTTTCCTGCCGGATTTGGACTGGCTGCAGGCGACCGAAGGACATTTCTTCTATGTAGAGGAACGGATCCTGATTCCCATTATCGGCGGTTTGCTGGAAGCAGTGGGCGTCGGCATGATCCTGACGCACGATTCCAGCACGGGTGGTACGGATATTCTGGCCTTGATTGTCAATAAGTTCTGGCCCGTTTCGATGGGAAGGGTGTACCTGGTGGTGGATCTTTTCATCATCGCCTCCATCCTGCTCATCCCAGGCAAGACCTTCACGGATATGATTTATGGCTACATCATGATGATCACCTTCTCCGTGATGGTCGATTTCGTCCTGCTGGGCCGTAAATCTACCGTCCAGCTGCTGGTGTTCTCCGAGAAATATGAAGCCATCGCCGATTATATCATCCATGTCCTGAACCGCGGCGTGACGGCCTTGAAAGCGGAGGGCTGGTACACGCGCACGGACAAGAAGGTGCTGCTGATCCTGGTGCGCAAGAGCCAGCTGCACGATATCACCCACGCAATCAAGGAAATAGACAGCAAGGCCTTTGTGTCGGTCTCGCCGGCCAGTAGCGTGTACGGCGAGGGCTTCGATGAAATGAAAACAGGTTTGAAACTCAAGAAGAAAAGGTTATTCCTATTTCGTGATTAACCTGGTCTTGTTGATTGCCGGTTTCATGACGTTGGGAAAGGCCTTCGGAGTCAAAACAATCTATGCCATTATCCTGGCCTCCATCGGCCTGAACTTATTCCAGGACCTGATTCCCGCCGATTCTGAGTTTATCCGCTCCTTTGTGCTGGAGAACAATAACAAGCTGATGTGCACCATCACGGGCGGTATCATGGTGGGATTCGGTATCGGCATGTCCATGTCGCAGGGCGGCAGTACCGGCGGAACGGACATCCTTGCCCTGATTGTGAACAAATACCGGAACATTTCCCCGGGCCGTATGATCCTGGTTATCGACCTGGTCATCATCGGATCTTCCATCCTGGTACCCTCTTACTCGGCCGACGGCGCCCTGGTTCCCTTCGTGGACAAGGTGCTTACGGTGGTTTACGGTTATATCCTGGTGACCATCTGCAGCGTGGTGATCGACCAGTATCTTTCCGGTTCCAAACAGAGTGTCCAGTTGATGATTCTTTCGAAAAAATACGAGCAGATTGCGGATGCCATTACCCGTGACCTCCATCGGGGTGTAACGGTGCTGGAGGGCCAGGGCTGGTATACCAAGGAACCCAGCCATGTCTTGATGGTGCTGACCCGGAAAACGGACATGAATCTGCTTTTCAAGTACATCAAGACCATCGATCCGGAAGTTTTCATGTCGGTTTCGTCGGTCATGGGAGTTTATGGACGCGGCTTCGATACCATCAAAGTGAAGGCTTCGGAATCGAAAGATTCTTCAATTTCATAAAGAAACATTTATTTCTTTAGGTCGAAATCTTTTTTTTCGACCGTCGGTACGTTTTTTTTCCTAATATTGCCGGGAAATTAACGCACCCATATGATTGTTATCGTAATACTATCCACATTCTTCTGTGTGCTGGCGCTTTTCGATTTGCTGAAAAACCGTCTGCACGCTTCCAGTTCCTTTCCCCGGGTTTTCAGCGCTATGGCGGCCCTGCTTTGTGGCGCCGCCGGTTTACTGAGCGGCAGGATGCTTCTCCCGCTTGCGGCCTCCATGACACTGCTGGCCAATGCCTTGTTGTATTTGGCGCCCGGTTATTCTGAGTCCTGGCGCCTGATGGTCCGTTCCGAAATGGAAACGGCGTTTTTTGCCTTTGCTGCCATTGTGTTTGGCGGGATATATGCGCCCGTGTACATGATGGGAGTGGCCGTACTTTCCTGTTTCTTCGCTTCGTTGTTCCGAACCCGGCGGCGATTCCGAAGGATAACGGTCCTGTTTCGGAATATGGCAGCCTGGAGAAGTGTAGAGGACGGTTCCCGTTCCCTGGCTCTGCAGCTTCTCCTGCTACCCGCCTTTCCCGCTTTTGTGGCTCCGTTTTTGGACGAGCCCTTGTCCGGTATCCTCTCCGGTATTGCCTGTTTCGCACTCCTGGCGGTTTATACCTGGCGATATTTCCGGCATATGAGCGGCCGTACCCTGGTCTTGAAAGCGGCCAAGGAGGAGATCCTTCGTTCGCTTATCAACGGGAAGCTCAAGCCCCAGAATACCGAGGATGAGGCAACCCGTATGGCCGCCTTGTACAGCCGGGTCCAATCCATTATGGAACTTCGGCGGCCCTTCCTTTCCGACGAATTCTCCCTGGATGATCTGGCCGAAATTGCTTTCTCCAATAAAACATACCTTTCGCGCACCATCAACATAATGAGCGGCCGCAACTTTTGCGCCTTTGTCAACTGGTATCGTGTGCAATACGCCCAGAGCCTTATCCGACGCAATCCGCACATGCGTTTCTCCGACATGGCTGCCGTCTGCGGCTTCCATTCCGTTCCTTCCTTCAATATGGCCTTCAAGTCCAACACCGGCCTGACCCCCTCCCAATGGAAGCAGCAAGAGTGGGGGATTGACAATTAATATTATAATATTTTTGCAAATTATAATAATACTCTGTATGTTTGCAAAAAGAATTGAAATGTCCAAAGCTACCATTATTAGGATAGGGACGAGTCATGGCGTTATTATTCCGTCTACTTTGCTGAAGAAAGCGGGTTTCCGTTTTCGCGATGCAATAGAAATTACGGAAGACAGGGGTCATCTTGTTATATCTGCCGCTTCGGCAGAGTCCGACATTATTACAGAACCTTTTACGGGCCCTTTTGCTGAGCTAAAGTCTATACGGAACCTCCCGGGAAGTGATTTTAGCATGGAAGAGATTCGCCGTTCCCGACATAATAGCACAACAGTGGAATGGTAAAGTATTTATTAGATACAGACCATTTGGTCGATCTTTTGCGCGGAGAAAACGGCGTGCAGGAGCGGATAGCGGCGGAAGGCCTGTCTGCTTGTGCTGTGAGTGCTATTTCTTTGGGCGAATTGTATACATTTGCTTGTCGGACGGGAATGGAGCGTCATTTTCGCGAGTGTGAGTTTATCAGGAGAACGTTTATGGTGCTACCATTTTCTGCTGCTTTGGAGTATGGAAAGATTCGTTCTGCTTTGGAAGTAAAGGGAAGTAGGCTTGATGATATGGATATCTTGATAGCTGCTACGGCGTTGGAGAGAAATCTGACACTTATTACTGCGAATGAACGGCATTTCTCCCGTATCCCTGATCTGATGGTTTCGAGTTTCCGTCAAGTTCTATAAATCCATATCAACTACAACATTCATTGAAAATCAGATAAAAGAGCGGGTGGCTCAGTCTTTCGACCAAGAGCCACCCGCTCGATAAGAATAGGTGAATGTCTATTAATGTGTGACGTTCACTTCGTTGACGGTATTGCCGTTGGCCTGACCGCAGACCGGCAGCGAAGCTGCACCGCCCTTGATGACGAACGGACTTTCGCTGGTACCCAGGTTGATAACCGTGGTACCCTCGCTGCGGAAGCGACCCAAAGCGGAAGCCTTGGTAGTCGCCGCACCCGTAACGTCGCAATTCACCGTACCCGTCCAGGTGATTGGATCGGTTGCGGCACCGAAGCCACCCACGAAACCACTGACGAAGCTGCCCTCAGCCGCAGAAGAAACGGCTGCGCTGTTTTCGACATTGGTGAAGGTAGCGTTGGCATAACCGGCGATACCGGCAACCTCGGACTCCTTACCGGCCGTCGGGGAGGTGAAATCAGAAGCGTTGACGACCAGGCCCGTGTTCTGGGTGTTGGTCATGACGCCGTTGAAGGCACCGGAAATACCGCCGACGCAAACCGGAGTCGTGGCGTTGTTGGTGACAGTACCGCTGTTCGCGCAGTCGGTCATGGAGATGGTTCCCTGGTAGGAGCCATTCAGGCCGCCGACATAGGAGAGCGTACCATTGGTCGTAAAGATATTCTGCATGGTAACGGCACCCTTGTTCTGGACCGAGGTCAACTTGACGCCCTTGATAGGATAGCCGACCACACCGCCAAAGTAGGCCTGCTCGGAATTAATCGTGGTTGGATGGAGGTCTTTTTCACCGTCCAGGACAATTGCCCCCTCATTCGAGCAGGACTCGATGTCGGCCGCTGCATAACCGGCAACACCGCCGGCATACATGGTCTTGGTCTGTGTCTTGATGGTGACGGACTTCTTGTTAACCACATTCTTCAGTTTGGCTGTTGCAGCACCGATGACACCGCCGAAGCACATCTTCGGGCCACCGGAAGAAACCATATAACCGTTGAGGGTAATATCGGCTTCATTGGTGCAGTTCTCAACCACGATGGAACCATCCATCAAGGTGTTGTCCGCTGCGAACGGACCGGCATTGCCAAATACACCTCCGAAGGTGGAGAAGGACGTGTTACCGCCGCTCTGGGCCATGGAAGTACCACCGGCAAAGGCGGCATCAAGGGCGAAGGTGCCGTAGTTGTGGCAATCCGTAGCACCGAGGGTTACGTAACCGGCCACACCGCCGATGCTACCATCCGTAACAGCCGTGGTCTTGCTACCGGTGTAGGTCAGCGTACCATAGTTGTTGCAGTTCTTGATTTCACCTTCGATGATACCGGCCACGCCGCCAAAGGCAGGATAGCTCCCGCTGCCGCCTCCAGGATACTCCCAGGTCAGGTTGCCCTTATTTGTGCAGCCTTCGACAATACCGTGATTGGTGGGGGCATTGGCAACGGACGGGGTCTGTCCGATCACACCGCCGATACCGAATTTCTTCATCTGACCGGAGGCGCCACTGAAGAGGAACTTGACAGAACCTTCATTGATGCAGTCCTTCACGATGGTCTTGCCGGCCATGTCGGCATGGCCGACGCGGGCGGCGACACCGGCGATGGCGCTGCAACTTGCAGAATTGGTTGTCAGTTCTACATCCACCGAACCGGTAAACTTGCAACCTTCAACATAACCCTTTCCGGAATAACCGACCACACCGGCGCAGAAGATACGCTGGGCATCATCGGATTTAACCTTGATGGAACCGGCAACTTCGCAGTTGAGGATCTGGCCGCTGGACTTGGATGCGATGAACGCAATACCCGTCTCGTCGGCAATAGCGCTGGTCCAGTTGATGGAGCAGGTGCTGGCAATCTTGAGGTTCTTCACCACGGCCGTCTCGGCCAGGTTGGCAAAGAGGGCGTTCGGCAGGACAGCATTCTTGATGGTCTTGCCGTTACCGTCGAAGATGCCGGCGAACGAAGAGGCCGGTTCAACGGTCAGGTCCTTCAGGTCGAGATCGGCCGTCAGGGTCACCTGGTCGGTAGCTTGGCAGAGGTCGGCCACGCCGAGCCAGCTCACGAAGTCGGCGGGATCGCTCAGTTCGAGTGGATAGGTAAAGGAGACGGCTTCCGTGGTCACCGATGCGGGATCGGAATACTCTTCACCCTCGTTGCCACCCTTTCCAAGCGCCTTGACGCGGACCTGGTAGGTCTGCTCCGGTTTCAGGCCGGTGATGGTGGCCTTTGTATCCTCGACATTCTCAAAGGCGACCTTCCATTCCGCCTCGTTCGGGAAGAGGACCTCGACGCGGTAAGCCGTCGCATCCTGAACCGCTGTCCAGGCTACGTCAACTGTCTTGGCAGCCGGGGTAGTGGAAGTGATGGTCGGTTTGCCCAGGATGACTTCCGGCAGGGTTTCGCCGCTGGTTTCATCGGAATACCCGGAACCGGTGGTGGCGAATGCCTTCACGCGGAAGTTATAGGTTACGCCATGCTCCAGGCCGGTAATCTCGTACTTCGTATCGGTGGTGGTAGGGCAAGGAGTCCAGACCTTGTCGTCGGCCTTCTTGTATTCAACCATGTACCATTCGGCGCCTTCTACGGCATCCCAGGAGACGATGGTCGAGTTGTAGAGAACCTCGATGGTAACGTTGGTCGGAGCATCCAGCTGGGTGCCACCTTCGTCGCCGCTGTCGCCGCCGTCGTCATAAGGCGTGGTGTCGAATTCGGCAAAGACCACGTGGACGCTGGCTGCATTGGCCGTACCTTCCAGGTAGGAAGCCATGTTGCTGGCGGTAAGTTTGTTACCGTTGAAGATACCGTTCACTTTCACCGGGTCGCCATCCGCACCGATATTGATGGAAGCGGAAGCACCGTTGTAGTAGCCGACGAGCATACCGTCATACTGGTGATCGGTGTCGGCGTTGGAGATGGTTGCACTGACGGAGCAGCCACCGGTGTAGCCGCCGGAGTTGGCGGAGTTACCGAGGTTACCCACCAGACCGCCCACGTACATGCCGCTGGCGGTAGCCGTCAGTTTACCCTTGAAGGAACTGCCGGTAATCTTCAGACCGTTGGAGGTGAAGCCGGACAGACCGCCCACACAGCAGTTGGTACCGTCGGTGACGGTGATGTTGCACTCGCTCTTGCAGCCGCTCATGGCGCCGGAGCCACCGTGGATACCACCGATACGGACCTTACCGGGACCGGTCTGGGTGATGCTACCGGTGTTGATACAATTCTTGGTGCTGTTCTTACGGCTGCCTTCCTTACCCGGCCATCCGACGATACCGCCGACGGCGGAGTTGGAAGCGGAGGAGGCGATGTACAGGTTGATCTTACCGGTGTTGGTACACTTGATGTAGCTGGTCAGGTCCTGGCCGCCACCGGCGAAGTAATCGCCGCCACCGATACCACCGGCGCAGATGATGTGACCCTTGGTCGTGTATTTCTCTCCGGTAGAGGAAGCAATGTTGATGGTGACGCTTCCGTTGTTCGTGCTGTTGCTGACGTTTCCGTAGGGGTTGGCAACGATACCGCCAACCTGCGTACGCTCGTAAGTAGCGGAGGAATACTTATCGACCGTGGACAGCATGTAGGAAATGGGACCGTTGTTGATCACATTGTCGATGCTGAAGTTCTCGGTGTTACCATAGGCAACCGCACCTGCAACGGCAGGCGTGCCTTTGCCGAGGGTGTTGACAACCTCGCAGTAACCATCTGCATAAGCAGCGGAAACGCCCACGGAACCGTCGTTGACCGAGTTGGTGAGGGCGCTTT
>CADCCI010000060.1 GCA_902799895.1 uncultured Bacteroidia bacterium
GATGTTCGTCTATGGTGTGAACCACAAGACCTACGCTGGCCAGGACATCATCTCCAACGCTTCCTGCACCACCAACTGCCTTGCTCCGATGACCAAGGTGCTGAACGACAAGTTCGGTGTCGTCCGCGGCCTCATGACCACGGTCCACGCTGCTACCGCTACCCAGAAGACCGTTGACGGTCCTTCCAAGAAGGATTGGCGCGGTGGCCGCGGCATCCTTGAGAACATCATCCCGTCCTCCACGGGTGCTGCCAAGGCTGTCGGCAAGGTGCTTCCTGAACTCAACGGCAAGCTCACCGGCATGTCCCTCCGCGTCCCCACCTCCGACGTTTCCTTCGTCGACCTGACCGTCGAGCTCGCCAAAGAGGCCAGCTACGATGAGATCTGCGCCGCGATGAAGGCCGCTTCCGAGGGTGAGCTCAAGGGTGTCCTTGGCTACACCGACGAGGCCGTCGTCTCCACCGACTTCCGCAACGATTCCCGCACTTCCATCTTCGATGTGAAGGCCGGTATCCAGCTCGATCCTACCTTCGTCAAGGTTTGCGCCTGGTACGACAACGAGTGGGGTTACTCCAACAAAGTGCTCGAGATGGCCAAAGTCATCACGAAGTAATTTACCCCGGACAGGGCCGTCCTTCCGACGGCCATCGTCTTGAAAGATCGAGGGTGACCTATCAGGTCACTCTCTTTTTTTGCCCTACACCGCTGAATGATATGTCGATTTAAACACATAAGTGATTGATTATAAGATTGTTACAGTTTTTGAGCGGAATATCAACCGCTGATATTCGATGTTGAGCCGACAGAACTTTCCCGTAAGCAAATGATAATCAGGCAATTATACATATTGCACGGCAAGTCAATCAGAGAATCCTTTTCAACACATCCGGTTCCAAGCCCAGCAGCCGGCCCAATTGTTTCTCCCGAGCGCCAAAACGGAAGGATAGTTTTCTGGCAAGGAGAAACAATTCTTTTCTCCCCACTTGATGAACATCTTTTACATGGAACTCGTTTTCCAAAACGGCTTTCATCTTTATCTCCAACTCCTGGTCCGAGAAAGAAACCAATTCATGCAAGCCATGACTTTCCGCCACTTCCGATTCCAAATTAAAGCGTCGCAAGACATCGAAATATCCAACACTGTCGACAAACGCTTTCTGTCCAACATCTACAGAAACGAAGGACGAATTCAAGATACGTCCATTCTGATGGCAAAACGCCGGATTAATGGGTGAACCAGTCTTAAAAACACGACCCTGCTCTTTAACTTTCAACTCCCCAACGCAAGTCCCATTCTCCTTCTCATAAGCAAAATACGTACGAGCCGAACTCCAAGGATAAGCCTCTGGGGAAGATATCCTGGCCTTGTAAGGATTCCGGTGAATGTAGCATATCTCATTTCTCAGCTGACGGACATCCCCGACAGGAGTGATATCAACTGCATCTTTCTGAAAAACGCCAGTTTTCAGATGAACAAGACGCTTGATTACGGAATCAAAGTAAGCAAGGCAGTCAGGGAGCCTCCCCAGCAAAAGAAGATGGATATGATTATCCATCAGACAGTAAGCAATGAGTTTCACCTTTCCTGCCGGAAGCAGGATGGCCAGCGAGTTGACGCCGTAGATGTAATCTTGCTCACACATAAACAGGCGGCTTTTTTCCTGATGGGCCGTCGCAAAATGAAAATAGGACTGTCCAGGAAAGTCGGACAAATGGATATCTTTGCGCTTCATGTCATTGTAATTTTGTCAAAGATACGTGTTGGCCGGCAGGAAAAACAGAAAAATTCTTCCATTTCGAAAAGATTTATATATTTGTGGCGAAATGGGGAAGACTTGCTATTTTTCAAGAAAAAGATTATCTTAGTATTATGGAACAAAACGGACATAGTATTGCCCTCAATCTCTCTGCCATCCGATCACAACTACCGGATGGCGTACGCCTTGTTGCCGTGTCCAAGTTTCATCCGATTCCATCCCTGCAAGCGGCCTACGATGCCGGCCAACGGCTTTTCGGCGAAAACCGCCCCCAGGAATTTTCCGCCAAGGTTCCACAAATGCCCGCAGACACGGAATGGCATTTTATCGGCCATCTCCAAACCAACAAACTCAAGCTGGTCCTTCCCTACGCATCCCTGGTACAATCCGTCGATTCCCTCCATCTGCTAGAAGCCATTGACAGGTGGGGAAGAGATAATCAACGGGTCATCGACGTCCTGCTCGAACTCCACCTAGGTGCCGAACAGACCAAACATGGCCTTACAGAAGAGGAAATCCTCCAGATTGTCCTAGGGGAAACCATTTCCGCATGGACATCCGTTCGTTTCAAGGGCTTGATGGGAATGGCGACAAACACAGACAATGAGGCCCGGATACGCGAAGATTTCAGTCGGATCAGCCACTTGTTCCATCACATTCGCACCCAACTGGAAGCCATCCCTTCGCCGGAAGGGAGAGAGAGAGCCGCCTGTTGGACAGAACTTTCCATCGGGATGTCCGGAGACTGGCGCATCGCCCTTGAATACGGCGCCACGCTCATCCGGGTTGGAACAGCCATTTTCGGCGAACGGGAATACTAATCACCCTACCCTGAATCAACCACAGAACCAGCACGCAGCCCGAACGGCTGTATAGTCAAGGGCGAGCAAGGGCTTCCGCCATGGGCAATAAAAAAAGGCGTTGGTTAACGCCTTTTTTTCATTTGCTCCTGCTGCATCTTCTGGGCCTGTTCCAGACGCTGCTGCCATTTGCTCTTCGGCAGCGGCTTTCCGGCAGAGGCCTTCAGCTTGGCCATGATTTCTTCCGGATGAACAAACCACTTCTTGATCACCCAGGTCTCCAGCATCGTAATCAGGTTGGAAAGCAGGTAATAGTAGCTCAAACCGGCGGAGAGGCTGTTACAGATAAAGAACATCATCACAGGCATCATCCACACGCTCATGAACTTCATGCCCGCCATATTCGGATCGCTGGACATCTGCGCGGAATTCATCTTCGAGTAGAAGAACATGGACACCGCCATGAGCAGCGCGAACAGCGAAAGATGGTCACCGATAAGCGGAATGCGGGATCCGAAATCAACGAAGGAATCGTACGCGCTCAGGTCATCGGCCCACAGGAAAGACTGTTGACGCAGCTCGATGGAAGCCGGGAAGAAACGGAACATCGCCCACAGGATCGGGAACTGCAGCAACATCGGCAGGCAGCCGCCCATCGGGCTGATTCCGGCCCGCTTATAGAGCTCCATCTGCGCCTGCTGCTTCTTCATCGCATCCTCCTGCTTGGGATATTTCTCATTCAGCTTGTCGATTTCCGGCTTGATGGCCTGCATCTTGGCCGAAGAGGAATACGACTTAAAGGTAAACGGCGACACCACAATCTTGATGAAGATGGTCATCAACAGGATGATGATACCGAAGTTGGCAATACTCTTGTGCAGCCAGTCAAAGAGCGGAATAATCACAAACCGCGTAAACCAGCCGACGAGCCAACCACCCAGCGGGATGGTCTTCTCATACTTCTGACCGTAAGCCTGCAGGGTCCGATAATGGTTCGGACCGAAATAGAATTCAAAGGGAATCACCTGGTCGGCACCGCTCTTATACTCGGCACGCATCTTGGCCTCGCAGGCCATCAGGTTGTGCTCCGGATCATCATCGGGCAGGAAATTGACGGAAAGGTCCCCGGAAGTAAACTCCTGCGGAGCCCGGACGATGGCCGAGAAGAACTGCTGGTGGAAGGAGAACCAGGCAATCTTGTTGTCGATCCGCTTGGAAGCGCTCCTCCCCCGCCCGATCTCGGACGGTTTCTTGTCGCCGGTAAAGTAATAGTCCAACTTGGAGTACTGAACCTCGTTCTTGTAGCCCTTCTCCATGCGCGGCAGGGTCACGGAATAGTCGATATCCAGGACCGACACATTGCGCGGGATCACGGACTGCATACCCAGGAAGGCCACCTCGTTGCGGGCCTGATAGGAATCGGCCGGGAGGCTCCAGCGCTGTTCGATGCAGCCGCCGCCCGCGAACGGGAGACGCATCACCACCGACGTATCGGTCTTAGACACCAGCTGGAAAACGAAATCGGCCGTATTGATGGTTTCCCCCGTATACAGCGAGATCCCGTAATGGCTGGCCCCGGGACGGAACAGATACAGGTCCGTGCTGTCGTAGTTGCGATAATCCTTGATGCGGGCGCTATAAGGCTGGCCGCCCTGCGTCGTCAGCACCAGTTCCAATTTATCGTTGGACAGGACAACGAGTTCCTGCTCGCCATGCGACGCCGCCTCCAGGAGGGAATCCTTATAGACCGTCCCCTGCTGGGTGGCAAGGGCGCCGGTGGAATCGGTCACCGTCAGCGGATGCTCGGCCGCCCACGCGGAATCGGCCGCCATTTGCTTTAGCTGCTCTACACGATGGATGGAGTCCTGCTTCGCCTGAAGGGCCATCTGTTCCTGTGCCTGCTTGGAAGTATACCAGCTGAAGCCAAACAGGATGGCGGCGATGAGGACAATTCCGATAATGGTATTCTTGTTCATGGACTACTGCTCTTCTTCCTCTTTCTGCTCTACCTGGCGGATCTTGCCCTCCAGTTCTTTCAACTGCTGCTTGGCCGCGTCGATGCGATCCTGCATCTGCTTGATGAGCGGTTCCGCATTCTTGGACTGGGCGAAGAAACCAATGTTGTTCTCGTAGGTAACAATGTCCTGCTGGAGAGCCTTGTACTGATCCACCAGCAAATCTTTCTCCGACTTGGGAGCCTTGGGGGCGCCGCCGCGGTTACCCCGCTGGGGACGGGCACCGAACATAGGGAACTTGGCCTTCATGGCCTCGGCATAGGCCTTCGCCACATTCTCTTTCTCCTTGAAAGGAACGAATCCGATAGCCTGCCAACGAGCGGCAAAGTCCTGCATGGCAGCCTCGTCGGAACCCTCGAAAGCCTGGATTTCCTCAATCAGGGCACGTTTGGCCTTGAGGTTGGCATAGAACTCATTATCCGCCTTCCCTTCCTTGGCCTTGGCATCGAAGAAGGAATCGCAGGCGGCGCGGAAACGCTTCCACAGCTGCTCCGACTTCTTGCGCGGAACGGCACCGATTTCCTTCCACTCCTTCTGCAGTTCGATGAACAGGTCGGTGGTCTTCTTCCACTCCTTGCTTTCCTTCAGGGCCTCGGCCTTTTCGATGATGGCGAGTTTCTTGTCCAGATTCTCGTTCATCGAATCCTTGTACTGGCTATAGAAGTCCCGCTTGCGGCCATAGAAGGCATCGCAGGCAGCGCGGAAACGGTCATAAATCTTCTGGTTGTCCTTCTTGGAAGCAAAACCGATGCTCCGCCATTCCTTCTGGATATCCTCAATCTGCTTGGAGATGGCGTTCCACTCATTGGAAGATGCAATCTCCTGGGCGGCAAAGGCTTCCACCTTTTCGCACAGGGCGGCCTTCGCCTGCAGGTTCTCTGCGAATTTCTCCTTCTGGCCCTCGAAATAAGCCTGGTATTTCTTGTTGATGACCGCGGTGGCCGCCTTGAAGCGGTCCCAGATTTCCTCGCGGAACTCCTTGGCCACGGGGCCGAACTCCTTCCACTGCTCGTGCAGTTTCTGCAATTCGCGGAAGGCATCTACCACATTCTCGTTTTCGGCCAGCTTTTCGGCCTCCTGGCAGAACGCCTCTTTTGCCTCCAGGTTCTTCTTGAAGTCCAGGTCACGCAGATCCCGGTTGATCTTGACCATGTCGTAGAACTTCTCTACCAGGAACTGATAGGTATCGTTCAGGTTGCGGAAATTCTGGGCGGGAACCGGGCCGATTTCACGCCAGCGGTTCTGGATTTCGCGGAAGGCCGGGAACGAGGAGCTTACATCCTCCTGGTTCTCTACCAACGCTTTCAGGTCCTCGATGACCTGCTGTTTGGCGGAGAGGTTCTCCTCGCGCTCTTTTTCCTGCTCGCGGTTATACTCCGCGCGCTCTTTCTTATAAGTAAGGTAAAGCGACTTGAAACCTTCTTCGATGGCCACGAAAGGATTCACCTTTTCGGGTTCCGCCACAGGCTCTGCAGCTTCTGCGGCAGGGGCTTCCGCCACCTCCTCATCGGCCGAGGGCTCCTCTACGGCTCCCTCCACGCCGGCTTCGGCCTTTTCCTTGGAAAGTTTCTTGTAGAAAGCCGATTTGATGGCTTCCGCTTCCTTGGATTTCTTTAAACGATCGATGTCTTCGAGGAGTTCCTGGAAAAGGCCCGTCAGCTCAGCAAGGGTCTTCTCTGCATAGTTTACCAACGTTTTTTCCTCTTTGACTTCTGCTACATCCGGCTGTACGGTCTCGGGGACCTGCATTCCGGGGTTGATTTCTTCACTCATGACAAGTAACTGGTTTAACAAATAAAATATATGTAGTTTGCAAATATAACGAAATAGTTTGATAAAAATCCTATCTTTGCAATCAAAATAAACCCTGCTTATGCGAATCGATATCCTCTCCGTCGTCCCCGAACTGCTCGAGAGCCCGCTGGGCCACTCCATCGTGGGTCGCGCCATCAAGAAAGGCCTGGTGGAAATTCACGTCCACAACCTGAGGAAATACGGCATCGGTCCACGCAAAAACGTGGACGATTACAGCTATGGCGGCGATGCCGGCATGGTCATGATGGTGGAACCCGTGTACCGGATGATCGAAGAGCTGAAGGCAGAACGCCATTACGACGAGGTCATCTACATGTCCCCCGACGGCGAAATCCTGGACCAGGGTATCTCCAACGAATTGTCCCTCAAGGAAAACCTGATTATTCTCTGCGGCCACTACAAAGGAATCGACCATCGGATCCGCGAACATCTGGTTACACGCGAGATTTCCGTGGGCGATTACGTGGTGAGCGGCGGTGAGATTCCGGCCGCCCTGCTGGCCGACTCCATCATCCGGCTCATCCCCGGCGCCCTTACCGACGAGACTTCGGCCCTGAGCGACAGTTTCCAGGATGGTCTCCTCTCCCCTCCCGTCTATACCCGTCCCGCCGAGTTCAACGGATGGAAGGTTCCCGATGTCCTCTTGAGCGGAAATCCGAAACTCATCCAGGCCTGGCAAGACGAACAGGCCCTCCGGCGGACCCGGGAACTCCGACCCGGATTACTGGAAAAAGACCGATAGAAATAGTTCAGGGCCTGCTTTTCGGCAGGCCCTGAAGGTTAGTTAGTTGTGTTTACCTTATTAAGGTTATAATTCTGGTCAGAAAGAGTGATGGGACAAAGGTAGGGAATCTTTTCGTACTTCCAAAGGTTTTTCTGAAAAAAATTAAAATGTTTTAATTAAAAACTGTAAACCACCTTCATCATCACGTTCGTCGGAGCCTGCGGGAAGACGCCTTCCATCACACCGGCCTCTTTCTCAACATCGAAATACGGGCGGTAGCCCCACGCATCGGAGAAATATTTCCGGTTCAGCAGGTTATTCACATAAACGCCCAGCTCAAGCGCGCCCTCCCCTATCTGGAAACGGTGCGATGCACCCAGGTTCATCACAAAGTAGGCCGGAATGCTGCGGTCGTCGTTCTGGGTATTGTCCCAATACTGTTTTCCAACATATTTACCGTCCAGCCGCACTTCCGTTGTCTTGAGCGAGCCGCGGCCGCACAGGGCGAACGGACGCAGGGTTACCTGGCCCATGCCCACCACGGAAGGCGACATCAGCATGGTCACCCGCCCGTAATCTTCCCGAATCTGCGGCAGCGGGTTCCAGTCGGTCATATTGTCGTAATGCTCACGATAGAAGGTGTAATCCTTTATCTGATTGATACTTAAGGTCAGGTTTCCTCCCAGGCGAAGCACGGGCGAAGGCTGCCAGGCAGCGGCCAGTTCCAGGCCCCGGCGCCAGGAGCGGGGCACGTTCTCCTTGATGGCATAACCCACCGGAGAGAGTTTCCCCGTTTCCAGCAGCATGTCCCAGTATTCCATCAGGTAGAGGTTGGCCGAAGCGCTGAATGTGGGACTTTCATAACTATAGCCCAATTCGATATCCAGCATCTCCTCCGGCCGGGTATCCACCTCGGCATCGGGATTCCCCGCCTTGTGCTCCAGATAGACCGATTCAATCTTGGCCTTGAGGTCGTTTCGGCCGGGTTCGCGATGGCCCAGCGCCGCACTGCCATAGACCTTGTGCCCGGGAGCCGGCGTCCACGTCAGGCCCGCACGGGGATTGAAGAAGTTCCAGACATGGTCGTAATCCGTGGGAACAAAGTCCTCGGCAGGGCCGGACATCTTCAGGCCCTGGCACCGGTACTGCAGGTCCACATAGGCTGTCAGCGAGGCCGCGGGACGATATTCCGAGCGGAGGAAGACATTCACCTCGCTCCGTTTGCCGTTGTTGCGGAACCAGGATAAACGGGAATAATCGTAGTCCTTTCCCAAGCGGTCGGACCAGATCACGTTGCCAAACACATCCCCGTTGTAGCGGGACAGGTACAGGCCGCCCGTCACATCCAGGGCATCGCCGCGATAGGACAAGGTAGAATTCAGCACGGTGTAGGTATTGTCCATTTCCTGCCGGACGATAAAGTCACTCATAAACGGCGGATCCGCCACAATTCCATAAGTATCCGACATGGCATCGTCCATATAGTTCTCAAAGTAGCCGTCGCCCTTCGTGAAATTAAAGGTGGTGCTCCAGGTCAGCTGCCCGGGGAAACGATGGGTATAGTTGGCCTGAAGATGATGCTGGCAGTAGTTATCCGTCTCATTATCGTAATAGAATTCGTTCCCCAGCGCATCGTAGTAGGCTCCGGCGGGATTATAGGTCCGGTCCTTCTCCATCTGCTCGCGTGAAATGCCCAGCCAGGTAATGCCGGTGTGCTGCTCGCCCATAAGCCAGGTCAGGCGGAAGGAATTGTTCTCCCACATCTTCCCCACCACGGCCAGGGCCGACTGGACATCGGCTTTCGCATTGCGGATGTAGCCTTTTGTGTAGCCGCGCGAATAAGCGCCCTGTGCATACCATCCACCCGGAAGCAATCCGGTACTGGCCGATGCCGTAGCGATGAAGGTTCCGTACGAGCCGAAGGAGAGTTCCATCCGTCCGGTCGGTTCCGCACCCACCGAAGCGGTGCTCATGTTGATGCTCGCGCCGAAGGCACCCGCCCCGTTGGCCGATGTGCCCAGACCGCGCTGCACCTGCACGGAGGAAAGCAGGGAGGTCAGCGCCGGGATGT
>CADCCI010000061.1 GCA_902799895.1 uncultured Bacteroidia bacterium
TCAAATCAATCATTTACGCCCACGCACGAGTCAAATTCCGTTCCATAAGGTGCAATCCTCACAACCCAAATCACTTACGGAATCCTCCGCCACCGCAAAAACGTAAAGACTCCTTACACCACTGTAAAGAATCTTTACAAAGTTACGACTTTTTCCGGAATAACGGTTTTGGAGATGCCGGCCGATAGGAACGTCCGCTCCGGCATTCGCCTCCGAGGCTTTCACCATCCAGCTGGCTTCCATCCCTGAGGATGTCACCAACCTGAAGCTCGTGATTCTGGCCTCCGACCCTCAGGGCAACGGTATCACTCGTGCCTACAGCAAGGCGGCTGCCTTCGATGCCCCCGTAACTCCGGTTGCTACGCCCATCGACCTTAAGGCCAAGTACGACGCCAAGTATGGCGCCCCCAGCGCCGGCAATCCCAAGGTGTTCATCAAGTACTTCTTCGTGAACGCCGCCACCGGCGAAAAGTCCGGTGAGAAGATGGCTAGCGCCGTGCTGAGCAACGAATAGACTCCTGTAGCCTGGTGCTGCGATGAAAGAATGAAGCATCTACCGTATAATATAGTGGTAGGTGCTTCATATTTTTATGAAGATTATAACATTGATTCCCTTTTGTTTTTTTCCAAGGAACTCTCTAAATTTGCGCCGAATAACAACACGGAATATGGAAAAAAAAGAAGTGTCTATTAGAATTCCTCAAAAGGTAATCAAAACATTATTGAACAGTTTAACTTGGGCTGTTTTTTTAACTTTGGTTGTTTATTTTACTACTGTTAAGATTGAACAATACTGGAAACAAAGATATGACCATAGAACGGGTAATCCATATGAATACGTTAATGAAATTTATGTTGATGTGCCTTCTTTTTTAGGGAATTCATATTCTTTTGACCCATTCAAAAAGAAAATATTAGGCATTTTCAATTATCACCAGTTAGTGTATACTGGTGGAATCTTCTCAAGTATCGTTGAAGAACAAGAAAAGATGCCCACACATATTAAAGCTGCAACAAAGTTAAGTGTTCTATTTTCGTGGAAGGGGCTCCGGTTTTTTGTATTAGTCTTCCTATGCGTTTATGGATGTATTTGGTTCTATAACACTTATCACATATCGTTAAAAATTATAGCTGAGAACCAAGAAGAGAAACCTGCAGATAGTGAGAGGAAAGGGGACACTACAGACTAAAAGAAGTACTCAAGAAAATTATTATCAATTATTTCAAGACTATTTTTATAGAACAATTGCTCCGATCATTCAAAAGATAATGATTGGAGCATCTTTTTTTATACAAACAAATACCGGAAGATTCCCTCTACGTGGAGATTGATGATGGCCTGGGCGCCTTCTCCGGATTCCAGGAAAGCCACGTCGTCCCTGTTATCCTGGAAGAGATTCTCGGTGAGGACAGCCGGGCAGCTGGAGTGGCGCAGCACATAGAAGTTGCTCTCAATATCCGGATCACCATCCGTGTTGTCTTTACGGAGCCGGTGATCCGGGAGCCAGTCTTCAGCGGCCTCATATAGGGCCGTTGCGAGGCTGTCTGCCCGGGTTTGACCCGGGGTGGTGAACAGCTCCATCCGCGGGCGTTCATCCATTCTCGGCCGCTTCCTGCAGCATTGACATGAATGGAGATAAGAATAACCTGGTCTTTCCCGACTTCCTGACAAATCCTGTTGACGCGGGCGCGGCGCTCGGGGAGGGGAATGTCCTCCAGCTCCGGAACCAGGAGCCGGGCATCCAGTCCCTGGGCGAGGATCTGCTCCTAGATCTGACTGGCGAGGAATCGAGTGTATGCATATTCGCGGAAGAAGCCGTCCGGGCTCCGCTTGCCGAGGGTGTCTTGGCCATGGCCATTGTCTAGAAGAATAATCATAGTTGCCGTCTTTGGTTCGATGGCAAGATGATGATATAATGTGGAAATATCAATTTCCGAGAAATTCCATTAACTTTGCATCCGAAGATGCCATCAATTGGCTATCTTTAAACGCAACGGTCTGGAGTGGCCTTTAGGGGCTATTCCAGACTTTTTTGAGGTAGCCCCCAAAAAGAAGCCCCAATGTAGCCCCAATTTGAAAAAGAAAAGGCCCCACAGATACCTGTGAGGCCATTTTCAGCGGTGCGGACGAGGCTCGAACTCGCGACCCCCGGCGTGACAGGCCGGTATTCTAACCAAACTGAACTACCGCACCAGTGTTGCAGGTGACGTTTCCGTCGATTGCGAATGCAAAGATAGGTATAATTTCGAAACCTGCAAACATTTTTTGTTTAATTTTATTTCACTTCGATGAATTTTTTCTCCTCATCTACGTGAACTTTCTTCACCTTGGGAATCTCGACGATCAGGATGCCGTTTTCGACCTTGGCGCTGATCTGCTCCCGTTCGGCATCGTCCGGCAGCAGCATGGTCTGCTCGAATTTGCCATAGTGGAACTCGCGGCGCAGGTAGCGGCCGTCTTTCTTCTCTTCCTTGTTGTTCTTGTGCTCCATGTCGATGACCAGGTCGCCGTTGTCGTTGAGGCGTACCTTGAAGTCTTCTTTGGTCATGCCCGGAGCGGCCAGCTCCAGTTCGTAACCGTTTTCATTCTCCATCACGTTGATGGCCGGAGCGGTGGCGGAGGCACGTTCCATCCAGTTGCGGTCGAACAAATCGTTGAACACATCGGGTAACCAAGTCTGGTTGTTTCTGCATGTAGGTACCATAATCAAATCTCCTATATTTTTAAATTATACTTCTAACGTGAGGGCTGCCGGCCTCTTTCGGGTCTTCCAGAATTCCGGAGGACACTTTAGGATATGGCAAGGGCTGTGCCTCTTGCAAAAAACGGGGGAGAAGAAGACAATTTGTCATACGTAACTGTCAAATAGTCAATGATTTATGACAAATTGTCCGTTTTTGTGGACAAAATGACCGCGCTTTGCGATTCGTGTAAAAAACGTTATCTTTGTAGGTTAATTCTAATAGGGGATGGACGCAGAAGGCCATATCATCATCCGGGGTGCGAAAGTGAACAACCTCAAGGATATTACCGTGGAAATTCCCCGCGGGAAGCTGGTGGTGATTACCGGCATCTCGGGCTCGGGAAAATCCTCGCTTGCCTTCGACACCCTCTTCGCCGAGGGGCAGCGTCGTTTCGCGGAAAGCCTTTCCTCGTATGCGCGCCAGTTCCTGGGAAGGATGAGCAAACCGGACGTAGAGTCCATCGAAGGGATTCCGCCGGCCATTGCCATCGAGCAGAAAGTGAATGTCCGCAACCCGCGTTCGACGGTGGCTACTACCACGGAAATCTATGATTACCTGCGCATTATCTTTGCCCGAATTGGCCGGACTTACTCGCCCGTGAGCGGTTTGGAGGTGCGCTGCAACACCCTTTCGGACGTGGTGGACTGCCTACTGGGCCCCGACGCCCCTGACGGAACGGCCTACCTGCTGGCCGACCTGGACTGGGACAACCGGACCGACAAGGTGGAACTCATGCTTTCCTTGAAGGAGGAAGGCTACACCCGCCTGATGGGACCGTCCGGACCGCTTCGTATCGAGGAAGTGATGCAGCGCGCCGAATCCGGCGATTATCCGGCCGGGATTTCCTTGCTGATCGACCGTATCCGCGTACCGCAGCGGCGGGAAGGCCAGGAATGGGACGATTTGCGCGCCCGCGTGCTGGCCTCGGTGGCCGATGCCTATTCCCGCGGGAACGGAAAGGTCTATGTGCAGCGGGAAGGGGAGAGTGGCCGTCTCTCCTTTGTGAACCGCATGGAGATGGACGGGATGACGTTCAAACAGCCCGATGAATACCTCTTCAGTTTCAACAGCCCGCTGGGTGCCTGCCCGGTGTGCGGCGGCCTGGGGAAAATCATCGGCGTGAGCGAGGATCTGGTGGTGCCCGACAAATCCAAGAGCCTGTACGACGGCGCCATTGCCTGCTGGCGGGGAGAGAAGATGAGCTGGTTCCGCGACCATATGATCCGTCTGGCGCCGAAATACGGCATCCGCCCCTTCGAGCCGTACTGCAACCTCACACAGGAGGAGCGGGACACCATCTGGAACGCCCGCAGCGTGGAGGGGGACGAGGATTCCCTGGTGGGCGTGGCCGAGTTCTTCGAGTGGGTGGAATCGAACCGATACAAAATCCAATATAAATATATGCTGAGCCGCTTCTCCGGCCGGACAACCTGCCATTCCTGCCATGGAACGCGGCTGCGCCCGGAGGCCCTGTACGTGAAGGTGGGCGGCCGGAACCTGGGTGAATTGCTGGATATGAATATCGACACCCTGCTGGAATTCTTCGCCACGGTACAGTTGACCGATGCCGAACGGACCATTGCGGGGAAGGCCATGGAGGAAGTGGTGTCGCGCCTGCAATACCTCCGCGATGTGGGCCTGTCGTACCTG
Source organism: uncultured Bacteroidia bacterium (assembly GCA_902799895.1). Classification (GTDB taxonomy): domain Bacteria; phylum Bacteroidota; class Bacteroidia; order Bacteroidales; family UBA932; genus Cryptobacteroides. Next base: position 4,396 of record CADCCI010000061.1, read on the forward strand.
ACGCTCAGCCGGCCCTGCAACACGCTCTCCGGTGGTGAAAGCCAGCGGATCAGTCTGGTGACGGCTCTGGGAAGCTCCCTGGTGGGTTCCCTGTACATATTGGACGAGCCCAGTATCGGCCTGCATCCGCGGGATACCGCCCGGCTGATCGAGGTGCTCCGGCGGCTGCGCGATATCGGCAATACCGTAGTGGTGGTGGAGCATGACGAGGAGATGATGCGGGCGGCTGACCTGCTGATTGACATGGGCCCGAAGGCGGGTTCCGAGGGTGGCCGGGTGGTCTTCCGCGGAAGCCTGCAGAACGGGGTGCCGGAGTTGAAGGAATCCCTTACCCTGCAATATCTTACGGGTGCTCGCCCGCGTTTTGTCCGAGCGCGCCGCGGGTGGAACTATGCCATCAAGATAGAAGGTGCCATGGAGCACAACCTCAAAGATATCGACGTCCAGTTCCCCCTGGGGGTGCTGACGGTGGTGAGCGGTGTGAGCGGCAGCGGCAAATCGTCCCTGGTGGGCGATATCCTCTATCCGGCCCTTCGGCGCAAGCTGGAGGAAGCCGGCGATGTGCCCGGCGTGTTCCGCAAACTGTCCGGCAACCTGGACCGTATCCGCCGGGTGGAATATGTAGACCAGAGCCCCATTGGCAAGAGTTCGCGTTCCAATGCCGTCACCTACTTGAAGGTGTATGACAGCATCCGCAAACTGCTTTCGGACCAGCCTTATGCGCGCATGAACGGCTACACCCCCTCGTTCTTCTCCTTCAACCAGGACGGCGGGCGCTGCCCGGAATGCCAGGGAGAAGGGGTCGTGCATATCGGCATGCAGTTCATGGCCGATGTGACCATGGTCTGCGAGGCCTGCGGCGGCAAGCGATTCAAAAGCGATATCCTGGAGGTCCGCTACAAGGGGAAAAATATCGATGATATCCTGGATATGAGCGTGGAGGAAGCCATTGCCTTCTTTGGCTCTCAGGAGGAAGCGGCGGCCCGCGAAGTGGCGGCCCGCCTGCAACCGCTGGCGGATGTGGGACTTTCCTATATCAAACTGGGACAGAGCAGCAGCACCTTGTCCGGCGGTGAAAGCCAGCGCATCAAACTGGCTTATTTCCTGGCAATGAGCGGGGAGGAAGGTTCCCGTCGCGGAAACATTCTCTTCCTGTTCGATGAACCCACCACAGGCCTGCATTTCTACGACGTGGAGAAACTGCTGAAGGCCTTTGACGTGCTATTGGCCAAGGGGCACACCGTGGTGGTGGTAGAGCATAACCTGGACGTAATCCGCAATGCGGACTGGATCCTGGACCTGGGCCCGGATGCGGGTGACCGGGGCGGAGAACTGGTCTTTGCGGGGACGCCGGAAGAACTGGTGGCTAAGGGAAACACCTTTACAGCAGAATATTTGAAGCCATGTATGCAATAGAGAAAGCGAAAAAGTTCATCCTCGGACGACGGGGTCAGATGCGCAGGATTCGGGAAGCCTGCAAGGGTGTGGAGGGAATCCTGTGGTTCCATACGGCCTCCTATGGAGAGTTCGAGGAGATCCGTCCGGTCGTGGAGCAGGTCCGCGGACGCTATCCGCAGAAAAAGATTCTGCTGACGTTTTTTTCGCCCTCGGGCTATGAGGCCCTGAAAGATACGCCTTTGGCGGACTGGGTCTTCTATCTGCCTCTGGATACGCCGGGTAACGCCCGCCGTTTCGTCAAGGCCGTGCACCCGGAAAAAGCTATTTTCTCCATGGGCGAGTATTGGCTTTGCTTCCTGGCGGCCTTGCGTCGCCGCAAGGTGGATACCTATGTAATTTCGGCCCGTATTCCGGCCGATACGCCCTATTTGAAATGGTATGCCCGTCCGTACCGGAAAGCCCTCCGGACGACCTATCGGGCGATTATGGTCCAGAACGAATTGTCTGCCAGCGTGATGAAACGCATCGGCGTGCCGAATGTCATCCGGACCGGCAACCCGCGAATCGACCGGGTCTGCGACCTGGCGGCAACCCCGTGGAAGGATGAGATTGTGGAGCGATGGTGCCAGGGCCGCAAGGTCTTTGTGGCGGGCAGTACGGCTCCGGGACGCGACGACGAGATGGTGGTTTCCCTGGCCAATGCTCATCCTGCCGACAAATTCCTGCTGGTCCCGCACGAACCGGCTCCGGAGCAGATCCGGACCATCCGTTCCCTGTTGCGGGTACCGTGCGTGCAGTACACCCAGGTAGAGTCCGGCCAGGTGAGCGAGGAAGAGCTGCAGGCTGCCTCCGTGCTGATTGTAGACAAGGTGGGGACCCTTTCCAAACTCTATCGATATGGCTTTGCAGCCTATGTGGGGGCCGGTTTCACCACGGACGAGCCGCACTCGGTCATTGAGCCGGCGGCGTATGGCCTTCCGGTTGCGACGGGACCGCGCATCAAACACAATCCCCATTGCGTCATCCTGGTGGAACGGGGCGCCGGCTTCGCTTTTGCCACCGAGGCGGAAATCGGGGCCTGGTATGACCGTCTGACCACTGATCCAGCCTACCTGAAGCAGGTGAGTGACCTTGCCCGGGCCTATTGTGAAGAAAACCGGGGCGCCACGCAGGCTACCCTGGAAGCCTTGTTCGCATAGGGCTCAAGGCCCGCCTTCCAGCGCGCTGCGGTCCAGCTGCCAGCTGTCCTGGGTCTGGAGACCGTCTCCTTTGGGCTTGATGGTAAAATGGTAGTGGCAGTTCCGCTCAATGCTGTATTCCCCTTCGTCTTGCAGGTAGAACCTGTAAATCAAGTACTTCCCGGCTGCGGTATGCCAGGTGGGGGAGTAGTACTCCGCCTGCCATTCCACATAGGGACAGAGTTCGTTCAGCTCGTCTCCCTGCATGTTTTCCAGCAGGTAGAGGGAAAGGTCCCAGCTGTGGCCCAGCTCCTTGTCAATGTTCAGCGCATCCGATTCATAGACGCCGCGCGTGAATCCTTTCGGGAACACGTCCTGGCGGGTGCGGGCCTTGCTGCGCCCGAAAAGGGTGGCCGAGCGCGGGCTGTTCCCGATGCTGACCTGTCGTACCAGGATGCGAACGTCTTTGTCCAGGGCGGTCCGGTCCATCTCCAGGGTGATTTTCCCCATCATCCGTTCCAGGGGTAGGATGCACGTGCGCGTACTGTCTACCCGGAATCCTGCCAGATGCGTGCTCATGGGGATGCCAGTCTGGTACTCGTCCGGATAAATGAGGTAGTAGCGCTTTTCGAACAGGTCCTCTACGGTGCGGATACCGCTGATGGCGTAGCCGATATTCCCGGTTGCGTAGACATCGTATTGTTCGCCGGGGAACAGGTCTACTTCCGCTTCGTTCGTGCGGGAATAGGCCGAGGCCTCCAAAACCCCGTATTTATTGAAAATGAAGAGGTTGATGTCATTGACGAGGTCTTCCTTCGGGTTGAGAGCCTTGGTGACGCCATTCCCCATGCAAAAGAGGACGGTGGAGGGTTTCTTTTCCGTCCAGGGGGCGGCTTCGCACCGGACGGTGACCATCCCGCCTTCGGCCGCTACATCCGGGTCGGTGGTGCCCAGGCGCGTGAGGGTCATGTCTACCTGGTAGCAGGTATTCCGCATCATCCCGGGCAGGTTCACTGCATAATAATAGGTATTCCCCAGAATCTTTCCTTCCACCACCAGGCGGGTAAACGGCCGTCCGGCCCCTTCCTGCAGGGTCCCGTTCGGGTAGCAGTACAGACTGATACCGGGCGTTGTCCCGCCCGTCCCCACTTCTGCGGCAAGGGGCTGCACCAGCATCTCCGGATGGAGCATCTGTTCGCCCAGGTGCTCATCCAGGCGGCCCTGGTTTAGCACATCGGTGAGGGGGAAACTGTCTTCCCGCGTGGTCTCGCAGGCGCCGCTGACGTTGATCAGGTAGACCTTGACATCTTTCAGCATCTCTCCCTCGTAGGAACGGCCGGAGAAGTCACAGCGCAGGGAACGGAGCTCCACGCGGCTCATCAGGGGTTCCAGGACAATGGACGCCTTCCGGTCATACCCGACGCTCAGGCTCGCCGCGCCGCTCATCAGCGGATGCTCCGGATCTTCTTTCCGGAAATCGGAGAGGTGTTTCCGGAGGCCTTCGTAGGAATGTACGTCAGACCAGACCAGCCGCTCGGCTGGCTCGTTGGCCAGGACGACAATGCGTTTGGCTCCGGCCGTGGAGGCGCAGCGGAGGGTGGCTTCGCCGGTCCACTGGACGTGCTGGTAGGCGTCCAGGCGCGCGAGCGCATCGTCATTGAAAAAGAAGATATCCAGGTGGCTGATAGGTAGGCCGCCAGCGCTTTTCAGGTCCAGGGAAACCGTTTCCGCAGGGGAATCGAGGTTCATTTCATCCGAGCATCCGGGAAGGAAGAACAAGAAAAGAGAAAGCACAATAATCGGAGGCAGACGCCGCCTGTCCCGTCCAGAGTGGATGGGTGTAACAGAAAGGGTGAAAGGAATCTGTTTTCCCTTCCCGGTGCAGTGGATGAGGTAGTAAAGCTGTCGCATGTTTTGATATCAACAGGTTTCCGAATGCAAAACTAGCGTCCCGGTGCCGTATATCCGCGGGTTCGAAAAATAGTTGCGAAAACTTTTTATCTTTTTTTCGATTTTGTGGTGAAATG
>CADCCI010000062.1 GCA_902799895.1 uncultured Bacteroidia bacterium
TGCTCGTCGTAGTGCTCGCCACAGTGGCAGATGATGCCGTCCCTTACCTCAAAAGACAGGTTGAGTCCGAATGTATCACCGTGCTGCTCGAGGACATCAAGTACCCTTAAGCTGTTGGACTCATGCTCGAAGTAGAGCTTCGGATCCGTCTCCTTGATGTCGAACATGAAATGATCGACCAATGGGATGAAACGCTCCAACGTCGCCCAGCTGGCGAAACCGCTCGTCTCGATGCCAGTGTCCAATTTATGCGCTTTCGCGGATTCGAGCAGCGCGACGCTGAAGTCCGGCTGGAACAGCGGTTCGCCGCCGGAAATCGTCATGCCGCCGCCGGACGTTTCGTAGAACGGCTCGTCTTCATATACGTTGCCGCCCCAGCAGCGGAGCATGTTGCAGTTGAGGTCGGTTACCAGGGAGAACGCGCGCTCCAGATGCTGCGGGTCACGGCTGTGCAGGGCGTCCAGCGGGGTCCAGTTGCTGCCTTTGATAAACACGGGTTCCCCGTTCACGATGAACCGGAAATCGCCCGGTTGGGAGGAGGTGTGCACCTCGCTGCGTTGCAGGCGGATGGTGCGGATGCCGATGCGCCGCCGGTCCTCGTCCAGGACACGTCCGTCCGCCGTGCTGAGGCGGAAAACGGCATCGTATAAAGCCGGATCCCCGAAGCCGCGCGGCCACCAGAAATGCACGCCGGAAAGGGTGGTCCGATGCCGGAAAGCGTGCGTCCGGATGGGGAAGCGCTCCTGCCAGACCGTCTCTCCCTGATAGGAAAGCAGGATCTCTGCAGTAACCGCATCTTCTTGATAATCAACGGGAAGCGCCAAAACATAATCCATGGCGATATCGGCCGTCCCGGCCGTGGTGTCCAGCCGCCGGGTGGTCCAGTGTACGTCGCGGATATGGACGGGCCGTTCGATCCGCAGCTGCACGCTGCGCCAAAGTCCGGCGCTCACCAGCCGCGGCATGATATCCCAGCCGAAGGAATGGGCCGCCTTGCGCACGTAGGGCGCCTCGGTCCGCCCCCAGTTGTAGGAGAACACGGGCGGAAACGCTTTCCGTACTTCCAGCACGGTAGAGCGGATATACACCTCCAGCCGGTTTTCCGCGCCGATGGGCTGCAGCAGCCCGCTCACCTCTGTCTTGCAGGGAATGAGCATGTTGTCGTTCGAGGCAAGGTGCCGTCCGTTCAGCCAGATATCCGCGTAGCAGTCGATGCCCCCGAAATCCAGTTCCAGGCAGTCCTCCGCCTCATGCGGGGGCGTGACGAACGTCCGGCTGTACCGCCACTGGAATCCTTCCCACGGGCGTAGGGCATAGACGTTGCTGCCCACCTCGGGATTCTCCACGATACCCGCAGCCAGCAGGTCCAGTTCCACGTTTCCGGGAACCGTGGCCGGTATGGTCCGATAATCGATGCCCGCCATCCCCTCCGGTCCTGCCACCGCAACGGGCCCCTGCTTCCAGAAATCTAGGGTCCACGTACCGTCCAGGCTGATGGTCCGGGCCGCCTTCAACGGGGCGGCCGGGCAAGCCAGGCTTGCCACCAAAGACAAGAGGAAAAGCAGGATGTGTTTCATAGTAATTAATTGAAAATAAGGGCGGTAGCCCATACTTCGCAGCCTTCTCCGCGGCCGACGAAGCCCAGCCGTTCGGTGGTGGTGGCCTTTACGGAAACGCAGTCTTCCTCCACCCCCAGGATGCCGGCCAGGCAGGTGCGCATCCGGCCGATATAGGGTGCCAGTTTGGGCCGCTGCAGGGCGATGGTCACATCTACATTGCCCACCTTCCAACCGCGTTCCGTCAGCATGGAAACCACTTTTTGCAGCAGGATCTTGCTGTCGATGCCCTTCCACTCGTCCGACGTGTCGGGAAAGTGGTGGCCGATATCGCCCAGGGCTAGGCAACCCAGCAAGGCATCGCACAAGGCGTGAATGGCCACATCCCCGTCCGAATGGGCGATGCAGCCGACGGGACTGTCTATCCGGACGCCTCCCAGCCACAGCGGCAGTCCCTCCGCCAGGGCATGGACGTCATATCCGTTACCGATTTTGATTTTTTCCATACTTCAAATATAACACTTTTTTGACAATCCGGGCAATTCTGCGTATCTTTGTTTTTTATCAAAGATAAAGGTATGGCATTGTTTAACTTTTTTAGCGAGCAGGAGCACCGGGGCTTCCATTATACGCCGCGCTATTACGACCCGGAGAAGGAGGAGCGCAAGCGCCTGTTCGGCCAGGTGGACGGCTCGGTAGACCGGGATAAGGAGAAGGGCGAATATGTGCCCGGCTCCTATCTGCACGGGGCCTTCCGGGACGGAAACTACGCCACGCGCCGCAGCCATTCCACCAAGGCACAGAAATATATTGCCATCGTCGGCCTGGTCCTGGTGGCGGTGGTGCTGATTTATATCACCAAATTCTACGCCCTGCTGTAATGGAACTGAGGATACTTCCGGGGAATGTAGCGAACATGATCGCTGCGGGCGAGGTGGTCCAGCGGCCGGCGTCCGTGGTGAAGGAACTGTTGGAGAATGCGGTGGATGCCGGTGCCGACCAGATTACCGTGGTGGTACTGGACGCCGGCCGCACCCTGGTGCAGGTCATCGACAACGGCTGCGGGATGAATCCGGACGATGCGGTGCTCTGCTTCGAGCGCCACGCGACCTCCAAAATCGCCACGGCGGAAGACCTGGAAGCCATCGCTACCTTCGGTTTCCGCGGCGAAGCCCTCGCCAGCATTGCGGCAGTGGCCGATGTAACCCTCCGTACCCGCCGCGCCGGGGACGAGGTGGGGGTGGAAGTAGAGTTCTCTGCTTCGCAGCACCTGGCAACCCGCGAGACGTCCTGTCCGCAGGGCTCTTCGTTTGCGGTGCGCAACCTCTTCTACAACGTGCCCGCCCGCCGCAAGTTCCTCAAGAGCGACAACGTGGAGCTCAAGCATATCATCGAGGAGTTTACCCGTGTGGCCCTTACGCGGCCGGACATCGCCTTTACCCTTACCCATAACAAGAAAGACCTCTTTGTGCTGCGCAAGGCCCAGTCGCTGAAGTTCCGCATCCAGGACCTGATGGGGACGACCGTGGCCGGCGAGCTGGTGGACGTCTCCGCCGAAACCTCCGTCATGCGCATGAGCGGTTTTGTGGGCCGTCCCGACACGGCACGCAAGACCCTTGGCAACCAGTTCTTCTTTGTAAACGGGCGGTATTTCCGCAGCGCCTACCTGCACAAGGCCGTCAAGAAGGCGTACGAAAACCTGATGCCGGAGGACCTGAATCCATCCTATTTCCTGTATCTGGAGGTAGATCCGCACAGCATCGACGTGAACATCCACCCCACCAAGACGGAAATCAAGTTCGAGGAGGACAACGTCATCTTCCAGATCATCTACGCCTGCATCAAGGAGACCCTCGGACGGAGTTCCTTCGCGGCCAGCCTCGATTTCGAAGCGGCGGCGGACGAGATGCCGGTCATCGGGAAACATTTCGATGAATATCGTCCCGTATCGTCCCCCGCGGCACCGGTGGATCCGGATTACAACCCCTTCGAACCGGACGCTCCCCGCGAGCCGCGGACCGCTTTTGCATCGGCCGATTATTCCAACTTCGTGGATAAGCGGCAGGATTATGGCAAGCTATTCGAAGAAAGTACCTTGCCTACCCATCAACTGATTGTCCTGCAAGGGAAATACATTGTTACCCAGGGCCGTTCCGGCCTGATGACGGTACACATCCGCCGCGCCTGGGAACGCGTCCTGTTCGAACGTTTCCGCACCAGCCTCGCGGCGGCCGGTCACGTGAGCCAGGCGGCCCTTTTCCCGGTGCCTGTGGAGGTGGGTCCCGCCAACGTGCCGTTGTTCGAGGAAAATGCCGCTATGCTCTCGTCGATGGGTTTCGATATCCAGCCCTTCGGCCCCGGCACCGTGGTGGTGAACGGCGTCCCGGAGGGGTTCAGCGCCGAAGCCGGCAAGGTGGAGGTGCTGGTGGGCGATTTGCTGCTCATCCTCTCCGACGGGCATTCCTCGCTGCAGGGTGTCCTGGAGAACAACCTGGCCGAAAAGTTCGCCCGGGCGGCCGCCGGCGGTATGCGGGAAGTGACCTCTCCTACCGAGGCCGGACGGCTGGTGGATGCCTTGATGAATACCTCCAACCCGGAGCAGACCCCGTCGGGAAAACGCATCCTGACGTTCCAATCCATTGTTGATATCGATAAGCTTTTTTAGATGTATAATTCCGGCTCATTTTGGAACCAGATTCCACAGGTGACCAAGAACTTGATCATTGTGAACGTGCTCATGTTCCTGGCTACCCTGGTGAACGAGAACTTCATGGTAGGGACCTTTGCCATGTTCTATCCCACGTCGCCCTTCTTCCACGGGTGGCAGCCGCTTACGCACATGTTCATGCATGGGGGAATCTGGCATATCTTCTTCAATATGTATGCGCTGCTCATGTTCGGATCCGTGCTGGAGCGCGCCCTGGGGACGAAACGGTTCCTGCTTTTCTATTTTATCTGCGGATTCGGTGCAGTGGCCCTGCACGTAGGGGTACAGTACCTTCAGGTGCAGCACTGGCTGTCCCATGGGCTGACGCAGAACTATTACGATCTTATCCGTACGCCCATGCTGGGCGCGTCGGGCGCCATCTACGGCATCTTGATTGGCTTTGCGCTGCTGAATCCGGACGCGGTACTGGTACTCCTGTTCCCGCCTATTCCGCTGAAAGCCAAATGGTGGGTGATTATTTTTGCGGTCATCGAACTGGGAACCGGTATCACCGGGACCCGTATCGGCATTGCCCATTTCGCCCACCTGGGCGGTATGCTGTTCGGTTTCCTGCTCATGTGGATGTGGAAAAAACAAGGTAAGATCTGGTGGTAATGCGGCGGAACGGAAAACAGAAAGGCTTCATTGGCATCGTCTCCCGGGGATTGATGATCCTGGCGGGGGGCTTGCTGCTGCTGAGTTGCCTGTCGGTTTTCGTGGATCCGTCAAAAGCCTGGTGGATGGCCGTGCTGGGCGTGTTTTATTTCCCGCTGGTGCTGTTGAACGGGGGCCTGCTGGTTTGGGCCGTGATTCGCTGGTCAAAGGCCGCCTGGATCCCGCTGATTCCGCTGCTGTGCGCGCTGCCGCTCTTTGGCCGCGTGATGCAGTTTTCGTCCGGAGCGGACGATCCCACCGGGAAAGAAGTGCGCATCGTATCGTGGAATGTGGGCCATTTCGCCCAGGCCGGCAACCGGAAGATTCCGGATGCGGCCGCGTGCGTGGATTCCGTGGCCCGTTTCCTGAGAACCTGCCAGGCCGATATCATCTGCCTGCAGGAAGTGTACACGCAGGACGCCCGGTCGATCCGCCGCGAACTGGAAGCCCGCTTTCCGGGCTATCATTTCGAGTATTATATGAACCTGGCGCCGGCGGGCTCGTACGGCAATGTGACGTTGAGCCGCCAGCCCATCCTGGACAAGGGCAAGTTGGATTTCCCGCACAGTGCCAACCTGGCCATCTGGACCGATCACGAAATCCGCGGCCGGCGTGTGCGGGTGTATAACTGCCACCTGGAAAGTTACAGCCTGAAGTGGAACGGCCACGACAGCACCCTGGTGCGCACAACCGAAAAGAAACTGCGCTCTTCGATCCGCAGGCGGCCCCGGCAGGTGGATCAGGTGCTTGCGCACATGGATGAATCTTCTGTCCCGGCCATTGTGGCCGGCGATTTCAACGACGCGCCCGTGTCCTACACCTATCGGAAATTGCTGGGTGGGCGGCAGGACGCCTTCGTGACGGCAGGCCGGTGTTTCGGGACAACCTACCGGTATGTGCCTTTTCTTCGGATCGATTACGTTTTTTGCCCGCCCGATGCGGCAGTTTCCTCCTATCGGGTGGAACGGGTAAAATTATCGGACCATTATCCCATCATGACGGATATCAACTTGTTTGAAAATGGCAAGAAAGAATCAGACTGAAATCATTTCCGAAGCCCTCGCGGTGCTGCGGGACGGCGGGCTCATCCTGTATCCTACGGACACGGTCTGGGGAATTGGCTGCGATGCCACCAACCCCGCGGCGGTGGCCAAGGTCTTTGCGCTCAAGAAACGGCCGGACAGCAAATCGCTGGTCCTGCTGGCGTCCGACCTGGATATGGTGGCCCGGTATATTAAGGTGATTCCGCCTATCGCCGTGGATTTGGTGGAGGTGAACGACCGTCCCATGACGCTGGTCTATCCTGGCGCCATCTGCGGCCAGAAGCCTGCGGAGGGGGAGGAGGCGCGTGCAGAACGCCATCTGCTGGCGTGGAATACGGTAGCCGAAGACGGTTCGGTGGGCATCCGGATCCCTATGATGGACTTCTGCCGGGACCTGGTTGCCCGGCTGGCCCGCCCGCTGGTTTCCACATCGGCCAACCTGTCCGGCGAGCACTCGCCCCGCGTGTTCGCCGAGATTTCGCAGGAAATTCGTGACGGTGTGGATTATATTGTTGAACCTTACCTGGAAAAAGGCTCTACGGGGCTTGCCTCACAGATTATCAAGGTAGAAGTGGACGGCCAGGTAACCATTATCCGCCCGTAAGGTCATGGAACTTTTTTTTGCAGATAGGATTGACGGCGGCTTCTGCTTCCTCCCCGAAGAGGAGGCGGCCCACTGCGTGCGCGTGCTTCGCCACCGGGTGGGGGATGCAATCGATGTGATTGACGGGGCCGGAACCCTGTACCGCTGCTGCCTGACCGATTCCTCTCCCAAAGGCGCCCAGGCCCGGATTCTGGAGACGGTGCCCGGCTGGGGCGGCCATCCGTACCGGTTGACGATGGCCGTGTGTCCCACCAAGAACAACGATCGCTACGAGTGGTTCGTGGAAAAGGCCGTGGAGGTGGGCGTAGACCGGATTGTGCCGGTAATCGGCGAGCACTCCGAGCGTCGGGTCTATAAACCCGAAAGGTCCCGCCGGATAGCCCTTTCGGCGGCCAAGCAATCCCTGAAAGCGGCCATTCCTTCCGTGGAAGAGCCGGTTTCCGTGGCCGATTTTATCCGGGGATGCACCGCGTCCCTGAAACTCATCGCTTATTGTTTTGAAGAAGAGACTGCTCCGCGGCGTTCCGTTGCCGAAGTGCTTCGGTCCTGCTCCGGGGACGATATCGCCATCCTGATAGGACCGGAAGGTGATTTCTCGCCTGAAGAGGCTCGGCTGGCCCTGTCCGCCGGCTTTGTTCCCGTCCATTTGGGACCTTCCCGGCTGCGTACCGAAACGGCCGCAATCACCGCAGTTGAATCCGTTTATTTCCATTATTGCCTATGAAACAGCGTTACCTGTCGCTCGATGTCCTGCGTGGCATCACGGTCACTTTCATGTGCATCGTCAACAACCCGGGCACCTGGGGGAAGGTTTTCGCCCCCCTTCGTCATGCCCCGTGGGTAGGTTGCACGCCCACCGACCTGGTCTATCCCTTCTTTATTTTCTGCGCGGGATGTGCCATGGCTTTTTCGTTCTCCAAATATGACGGTTTCTCGAAGGAAGCGGTGATGAAGGTAATCCGTCGCGGGTTGGGCATCTTCCTGGTGGGCTTCTTGATTAACCTGTACCCCTTCTTCCCGCTGGAACCGCACGATGCGTCGGCTTCCTTCTGGCAGAATTACGGGTACTGGCTGGCCAACAAACGCATCCTGGGTGTGCTGCAGCGCATTGGTCTGTCCTATCTGATTGCCGGCCTGATTGCCCTCTGGCTGCGGAAACCGGCCAAGATCATGGTCGCCATCGGCGTGCTGATGGCCCTCTTTACCGGTATCCTGGTCATCTTCGGGACCGATCCGGGGGCATTTACGCTGGAAGGCACCATCGCCCGGAAGATCGATGTGGCGCTGTTGGGCGAGAACCATGTCTATCACGGCTATCGTTTTGCCGACGGGACGCGGGCTGCTTTCGATCCGGAAGGTTTCCTGGGATCGCTCACGGGCGCCTGCTCGTGCTTGCTGGGCTTCCTGATCGGATCGATGATCCTCCGCTCCTCGCGCCGCCACGCGGCCAATCCGTCCGAGCCGAAGGATGCTCCCTCGTGGATGGTGAGCCGGATTTTCGTCTATGGCTGCATCAGCCTGGCCGCGGCCATGGTCATGAGCATCTGGATTCCCATCTGCAAGCCGCTGTGGTCGGCTTCCTATGTGCTATATGCCGGTGGCTGGGCCATGCTGGCCCTGGCTTTCCTGGCCTTCTGCATAGACCTGTGCGGCTTCCGCAAGCCTTTCGTCCCCTTCGAAGCCATGGGCTCCAACGCCTTGCTGGCCTTTGTTCTTTCGGGTGTGATTGCCAAGAGTTATGCCTTCTTTAACTTCTCTCCGTCCGAGTATTTCGGTGCCAATGAATACACGTCCCTGGCCTATGCCCTGCTGTTTGCGGCGGTCATTTTCTGCTGCTTGTACCCGCTTTACAGGAAAAAGATTTATATCCGCCTGTAGCGCTTTCGATTTGTGACCATGTATATTGGACTGATTTCAGATACCCACGGCACCTTTGCCGACGATGTGAAAGAATTTTTGGCGCCGGTCGATGTCATCTGGCATGCCGGCGATTTCGGGGGAGGAATCCGTTTCGCCCGGAAGATTGCCGAGTACAAGCCCTTGCTGGGGGTACACGGTAATGTGGACGGAATGGATATCCGGAGCATTTATCCCCGATTCCAGCAGTTTGAATGTGAAGGCCTTCGGGTGCTGATGACCCATATCGGCCTGATGAAGGGTGCCTACTGGGGCTTTTCGCCCCGTCAGTTCCCGTATGATACGGTTGCGAAGGCGCTCATCGACACTTATCATCCCGATTTGTTTATTTACGGACATACCCACATTCCCCAGGTGGTGCGTGATCCGGCTTATGGGATGCTGCTGATGAATC
>CADCCI010000063.1:0-17043 GCA_902799895.1 uncultured Bacteroidia bacterium
CGCTGCCCCTCGACTTGCATGTGTTAAGCCTGCCGCTAGCGTTCATCCTGAGCCAGGATCAAACTCTTCTTTGTATATACACTTATTATTCTAGCTTGATCCCGACGCTCTGCAATTCCTTTTAGAATTGACGCTCTCGTTTCTTGTACTTTTTCGGTACTTGCTTGTACTTTCCTTCCAAACTTTTCAATGAACTTCTCAAAAAATCCCGCTCGTTGTCCGAACGGGAATGCAAAGGTACACCTTTTTTTCTAACCTCCAAAACTTTTTTCAAAAATTTTCAGCGTTTTTTCGCGTACCCTAATTTTAAAACGATTCAGCCTTCTACCTCGTTGCACCCACGATTTGTTCTCCCGTCGTACCGGGCGTAACCCGCAGGAAAACAGTGCCATGAGGAGCCACTTCCGTTTCCCATCTGTCACGGAACCAAATCGATCCCAAATCCTGCTGACGCCAAAGGTCGCGCAGGTGCTGTGTTCCCACCATCCCCAGCGAACGGGGCACGAACCCGATTCGTTTGGGAGCCGTTGTCAGGTTAAACAAGGCAATGGCAACGCTTCCGTCCTCCAGCGGTTTGCAATAGATGGCGTAGGTACCGTCATTTTTCACGTTCCAGTCCCCTTCCACTCGCGAAGCCTGAAGGCCCAGGGGATCCTGGTTCACATCCAGCACCTCATTGTTGCAGAGCAGGCTCCGGGTAAACGCATCCATATCGGCCATGTCGCAGCCGATGAGCATCGGCGAAGCCAGAATCGACCACAGGGTCATGTGTGTATATTGTTCATCGGGCGTAAGCCGGGACCGATGCGTCTTGGGGCCCCAGCCTACCTTGCCTACCACGAGCATATCGGCATCGGGCCAGCGACCGGGTTTCTTGTACGGCCCCCACTGATCCTGGCCGCCGAATCCGATCTTGGACATATTCTTCCACTCGTCCCGGATATCGCCGGTGGTGCGCCAGCATTCGGCATACTGCTCCAGATAGGGCGCCATGGGGATCTTACCGGAATTGGAGATGCTGTAAATGATATCCCGCCCGGTCGCGCGCAAGGCGTCGTGCATATCTTTCAGGTGCCACAGATCGTTCGGGCCCCAGTCGTATTTCAGGTAGTCGATCCCCCAGTCGGCCCACTGCATCGCATCTTCGCGGGCAAAGGATACCGCGCCGAAATACCAAAGGGAATCCCGTTTGAGCTTACTGCGGTCCAGTTTGCATACGTCATCGACCATACCCTTTTCCACCCACCAGTAGGTTCCTTCGGCATTCTCGCAGCCCGTTCCGATATGACCGGCATAGGTTGCCACCCACGGACCGGAATAGATGCCCACTTTCAGGCCGGCGGCATGCAGTTCATCCACCATCCCCTTCATATCGGGGAATTTCTTGTTGGGCTGAATTGCATTGTACTTGCCGCCACGCAAGCCCTGCCACCCATCGTCTATGTTGATGTAGCTCCAGCCGTATTCGGCCAACCCGCTCTTCAGCATGGCGCGGGCGGAACTCAGCACCTTCTCCTGGCTCACCGAATTTCCCCACACATTCCAGGAATTCCAGCCCAGCGGCGGCGTAAGGGCGATTTTATCGCCGATAACAATCCGCAGTTCACGCTCGTTCTCTCCCAGGGCGTTGGTTGCGCGCAACATCACCCGATACTCCCCTGCCTTTTTGGCACGACCGGTAATGATGCCGGTTTCCGCATCCAGCGACAGGCCTTTCGGGAGCCCCGTAGCGGCAAAAGTCATCGGACGGACACCGGTGGCAGGGATCTTAAACAGGAAATCGGCTCCGGGGCGGGCGCCATAAACCTTCGGCCCGTTGATGCGGGGCGTCTCGGGCGCCGGCGGGGTCAGGATGGCCAGCAGGTAGCGCATTTCGTCCGGATGATCGGTCGATACCCACGTTACCCCGTGCGCCTTGGCCACATCCACCAGCGGAAGGTCGTTCACCGGCCACAGCACCGTCTCCATTCCCGCCTCGCGGGCCTGGTCGAGCCATTCGGGATGCTCCGCCACCACCTTATAATAATAGGATACGCCCGCGTACCCTTTCTGCTTCAGCGCCGCAGGCTCCGGCATCTTCCTCGTGGAGGAGATGGGCATCACCCTGGCACCCGGATGCAGGCGCAGCACCTCATCGCACAGGTGGTAGCTGAACGAGATAAAGACCGTCTGGCCGTACATATCCATTTCGTCACAAAGCGACAACACCTTTTCTGCCAAAAGCGTCTCGCGGTCCGGCGTGGGATGCGTCTTCAGCTCCAGGAAGAGCAGCAGCGAAGGGGTCTGCTTCGCCTGGGCGAAATATTCGCGCAGCGTAGGCACCTTGTCGCCGTTGGGAAGCGTGCAGGCGCGCACCTCTTCGAAGGTACTCTTCTGCGCCTCCAACTGCGTTCCGGCGATTTTCGGTCCGTGCAGGACCACCAGCGAATCGTCCACGGTCAGGTGGGCGTCCAGTTCCACGGCATCGGAGCGGAACGATTGTGCGTTCTTTAGCGCCGTGAGGGTGTTTTCAAAGGCCCCTTCCTTGGCATAAAAGCCCCGGTGAGACATGATTTTCGGCTGTGCGGCCATCGCCAGCGACAGCATCATCGGCAAAAAAGAGAGGAATAACTTTTTCATATACAAGGATTTACTTTTGAACATTTTTGACAGGACCGGTATATTTGATGCGATAATCGCCGGCATTGACATCCAGGACAAACACCTGATATTGCTTGCCGCCGGGATAGACCCGCACCACAATATGACCGCAGGGCCGCAGGTACCACCACATTTCCTCGCCCAGGTCCTTCCGTCCCCATTCCGACGTTACGAAGAACTCCCTCGGGTCGGGATAGAGCAGGCGGTCGGTCAGCCGGCGCATCGTCCCCGTATAGGGATGCTGCCGATGGGCCGCCATGAACAGATGCACCTCGGGACGGGATGCGGCGATGAGTTTCGGCGAGGACGAATCAATCGACCCGTGGTGGCCGTTTTTCATCACGGTCACCTTGCCCACTACATCGACCAGGAAATCCTCCTGGGCCCGGTCGTGCGAGGGATAAGCCGGATGATTGCCACCCGCAAGGTCCCCACAATTAAAATAGGTAAAATCTCCGTATCGCAGCAGGATGCCACAGCTGTTCAGGTTCTCGTCGAACAGGAGCGGATCGCCGGTATACATTTTCCGGGTTTTCTTCCCCTTTCCGGTCCAGACCTCGGCATTCGCGCACAGGTTGCGCACCTCAAAATCATATCCGCGCGGATTTTTCAGCAAGGCAAACTGTTTGTTACTGCCAATTTCGAAACGCTCCATCTTCATCCCGCGCCCCTGCATAACCTCGCAGAACTTCCAGTAATCGTTCATGAAATTGCATTCCTTGAGGATATTTTCGCGGGAAGGGAAGGAATAATCCGGCCAGTCCCGGTCGATCAGGCGGTCGAACCGGATGTGCTGGCCAACCGCCGACAAACCCGACAGCACGTAGCCGTCCGGACCGATGCGCATCCCCCTGCGGCGGGCACCCATGTGATCGGTATGGAAATGCGTCACCATCACATAGTCCAGGTGATCGGGCGACGGGGAGAAATGGCGGATGTAGTTCACAATCCGGTCGGGCGCAGAGATTCGGTCATCGGGAATCGTCCCGGACCAGCCGGGGCGGCCCTTCGGCATCCCGATATCGCCGGCATCGATCATCCAGGTGGTCCCGTCGGGGAGGGCCAGGAAAGTGCAGTCTCCCTGCCCGGTGGCCAGGCTGTGGATATCCAGATAGCCTTCCTGCCAGGGGGTCAGGTACCGCGGACCGCGGGTGGTTTCCGCCACCACATAGGCCTTCAGCGAATCGGCCTGCTGCGGCGTCAGGGAAAGGATATGATGCTTCCCGCCCGGACGCACGTGGTTGAAGCCTTTTTCATCGACCGAAACCGTCACGTCCTCGCCTACCCCGAACAGCTCGGGATGCAGCACCCACGCCACCGAGAGGATGTCCCACGACGGACGGTCGTACGGCATCTGCTGATAAGCCTTGTATGCGTCGAAGACCGGATGCCCCTCCTGCGGCTCTACCGCCGATGCGGGATACAGGACCATCTTCCCGAGTTCGAAGGGATTCTGGTAGATGGGGGTCGGCCACTGGTCGAAAAGCTTTTGCATGGCGGGAATATCGTTCACCACGTTGAACTCCGCCCGCTGTTTGGGACCGTAGCTGCCCGCCATGATGGAGAGGTATTTCACCTTGCGAGAAACGAGTTCGCGGCCGTTAAACGTACTGTATTCGTCCGGCGGCGTATCCAGCAGCTGCGCGAGTGTGGTGGCGAAACCCAGCGAGATAATCACCACGCTGCGGTCCTCGCTGTACGACAGGAGCCGGCGATACCGGGTTACCGCATCGGGGAAGGTCCCGTCGGCATAATGGCCCGAACCCGGGAAAGTCCCGCTTTCCACCACCGGCACCGTATAGTCGCGCGCCTGGTGGTTGTCCACGGGGGTACGGGCCTGGGCCACGCAAACCTCCGGGTAGCCGTACCAGCGGTTCAGGATGTCGGCATAGGCACAGGCGGTAGGGCTTTTCTTATGGACGCTGACCATCTTCAGGTCGATTTTGCCGTCGCAAACGGCCTGGTAAACCAGGTCGAGCGCCAGGGCATCGTCAATATCATTGCCCAGGTCGGTTTCCACGATAACCGGCACAGGCTCAACCGCCTGCGCATAAACGGCCTCTCCCGCCAAAACGAAAGACGCCGTTAAAAGCATCAAAAGACGAAGTCTCATTAATCTCAATTACATACCGGCTTTCACAATGCAGGCCAAGCCTACGAGGAAGAGGATGAACATCGCGGCCAGGAGGACGCCGGTACCCTTCTTGGCACCCTTGAACTCCTTCCAGATGAACACACCCCACAGGGCCGCCACCAGCGGTGCGCCCTGGCCCAGGGCATAAGAAACGGCCGGGCCGGCCTTTTCGGCCGTGATGTAACTGAGGGCCGTACCCAGGCACCAGATAGAGCCGCCCAGTACGCCCACCAGGTGGGTCTTGAAGTCTCCTTTGAAGTACTCGCTATAGGCCACCGGCTCGCCCACGAAAGGTTTGCGCATAACGATGGTGTTGAACACAAAGTTGCTCACGAGCACACCCACGGTGAAGATTACGATGGCCGTGTAAGGGGTTACCTTGCCGGCTTCCGGGGTAACAAAGTTGGTCGTATCCATGGCCCGCATCACGAAGGAGGAGAAGAACGACATCACCAAACCGGCAATCAGGGCCAGCACGATGCCTTTCTTCTGGTCTGCCTTGGCCACCTCGCCGTCACCTTTGCGGCCGGAGGCGATGCCATTGGCCACGATGGCGCACACCACGAGGATCACACCCAGCACCAGCAGGGTCACATTACCCGTCTTGGCACCCTGGGTCACCGCCACGCGATAGTTGTTCACCACACCCATCACCAGTGCGATACCCACACCCAAGGGGAAGGCAACCGACATGCCGGCCAGGGAAATCGAAGCCGACAGCAGGATGTTGGAGGCATTGAAGATGATGCCGCCCACCAAAATCCAGAGGAGACTGGAGGCCGATGCCTGCGCCAGGTCGGGCAGGAAGGAGCGGCCTTCGGAGCCGAAGCTGCCCAGCGTAAAGGCCAGCAACAAGGCAAAGAGGACCATACCAATGACATAGTCCCAATAGAAGAGCTCGTAGCGCCAGCTCTTGGCGGCCAGTTTCTGGGTATTCCCCCAGGAGCCCCAGCATAACATGGTGACGAAGCAGAGGGCAACCGCCACGCCATAAGAAGGTACAATAAACATATTTTAAAATTTATAAAACAATCTCTTTACGATAGGGCATGGACGCCTGGGCGCCGGCCTTGGTAACGGACAGCGAAGAGGCCTTGCTGGCAAACAGGGCCGCCTCTTCCAGCGGTTTCCCCTCCGAGAGGGCCACGCAGAGGGCACCGCAGTAGGTGTCGCCCGCCGCAGTGGTATCCACCGCCTGGACCTTGAACGAGGGTACCGGCCGAACCGATACGCCATCGGTAATGAGCGAACCCTTCGAACCCAGGGTAACGATAATTTCTTTCACGCCCTTTTCCACCATCGCGTGGGCGGCGGCGAGCGCCGTCTCCTGGCTTTCCACCGGCATGCCGGAGAAGGCCGCCAGTTCCGTCTCGTTGGGGATGAACAGGTCTACATAGCGGAAAATCTCATCGGGCAGCGGGCGATACGGGGCCGGATTCAGGACCACTTTCACCCCGGCCTCGTGGGCGATTTTCGCCGCCCGCATCACCGCCGGAAGCGGAATTTCCAGCTGGAGCAGCAGAATGGCCGCCGCGCGGATCTCCTCCGCGATGGAATCGATTTCCGCCTCGGTGATATCGGTATTGGCACCGGGTGCCACGGCAATGCAGTTCTCGCCCTTCGCATCCACATTGATGAGGGCGATACCCGAAGGAAGGTCGCTGCGCAGCACGCCGCTCACATCCAGGCCTTCTTCCCGGTAATGATTCACGGCATTGTCGCCGAAGATATCCTTGCCCACTTTGCACACCAGCTTGGCGTCACCGCCCAGCCGGGCGGCGGCAACGGCCTGGTTGGCACCTTTTCCGCCGGGGCCCATATAGAACAATCCGTCCGTCACCGTCTGGCCGGGGACGGGCAGCACGGCCGACTTGATGGTCATATCCGTATTGCTGCTTCCGAGAATGAGAATCTTTTTGCTATTCATCTTGTGATCAGTTAACTCACAAATATAACAAATAAAACTGGAATCACAAAGGGTATTCCGACATCCGGAGCAGGGTGCGGATGGAGGCGAAAGAACAGTTGATCCAGTAGGTGCGGTTGCGATCCTTGTAAGCCGGCCGCCACTCCCAGGTGGTGGGCAACTGGCCGTTATTCTGGTTCTGCATCAAAGTGATACTGTCTATCATGGCCTTTGCTTTTTCAAAAGCCAGGCGGTCGCCCGTTACCTCATACCAATCCAGCCAGGCGTTCGCCACGTTGCAGGCGCTGTTGTCTACCGGCATCTCGTAGTGGTACTGCTCGTGCACGCAGGGTGTCCAGTTCTTTTTGAAGCCATCGGCATTTTCAGGCCAGTCCCAGTGGACAAACTGGTCCTCGCTCAGGCGAATCAGGTCTCGTGCGTCTGCGATATCCCGGTCTGCAGGCGCCTCCTGCCGAAGCAGATACGAGGCATAAGGAGCAGCCGTGCAGTTGGTCAGGTTCTGGTAAGGTTCCAGGTTCAGGACCGATACATCTTCGAACTGACCCGTCATATCGAAGCGTTCCAGGGCCACGTCACGCATCCAGCAGAAAGCGCGGGTACGCATGGGCTCGAATTCCTCCACACCGTACTCATCCTTCAGGCGGCGCAGCCAGTTCAGCAGCGGATGCAGCATCGCACAGGAGGCGTTTACCGGTTCGCCGGTAACAAAATCGGCCTTTACCGGGAAGGAACCGTCCTCGCGCTGGAGGGTCCGGTATGTCCGGGTGATGTCCAGCGCCCTTCCGTACCAGAGGCTGTCGCGGGTCACGTTGAACAGGTCCATATAGGCCTGCGCGGCCGACAAGGCCTCCATCACCATGGTCTTCCCCTGGTTCCAATCGCGGCGGGACGCCTCCAGATCCTTATAATAGGTGGGCGGGAAGAAAGCCAGCGGATCGCCTTCGGGACGGCTCTGGTCTACGAGGAACTGGGCCGCGTGGCAGGCAATCTGCAAGGCTTCCTCGCGGCGGTCCGGCAGCAGCTGCGCCACCAGGCACTCGTTGCGAATCGTGGCTCCGATAATCTTGCAGGGATAGGTATTGTGGTGATAGGACATATCCGGTTCGATATGGTCGCGCCACCAGCGCACCGCGGGCATCGTATGGTTATACAGGGCACCCTTTACCGCCGCCGTCCGGTAGTCGAGCATCGCGGGCCGATAGGGACCGGCGAAGGGATAATCGCGGAGGAAGGAGCGCACTCCGGCGGTGTCGATCACCGCTCCGGAGGCATCCAGGGCCAGGACGGTCAGCTGGGTCTTCCCCACCGGTATTTCATTCCACACCTTCGACAGCGGCTCGCAGGGCCGTTCGGCTTCGAAGGACCAGTCCCCCTCTTCCTGGGACAGTTGGAAACGGTATTTTACCGCTCCGGGCACATCGGCAAAGCCGAAGGCCGGCGCATAGGTAAACTTCTTGGCAAAGCCGTTCCAATACGGATTGCGTCCCTCATAGCCCGGCCGAACCGGTTCCAGATATTCTTGCGCAGCCTGCCGGTTAAGTTTTTCCCAGGCCACCGTTCCCTTGTCCCGGCAGCATCCCGCCACCAGAATCCCTATCCATACTACTGATAATAAGGCTTGTTTCATATCGTTCGTGTCATCATTATGTTACGGAGAGCAAGGCTCACGAGATAAAGTTAGTCAGTTTTTCGGTTTCTGCCAAAAAAAAGGCCCGCATCCTGAGACACGGGCCTTTTTATGGAAAATGGTAATAATTACATCATACCGCCGGCAGGCATGGCCGGGGCTGCGGGCTCCTTCTCGGGGATGTCCACGATGCCGCACTCGGTGGTCAGGAACATGCCGGCAACAGAAGCGGCATTCTCCAGGGCCACGCGGGCCACCTTGGTCGGGTCGATCACGCCGGCCTCGTACATCTTCACGTACTCACCGGTACGGGCATTGAAACCGAAGTCGCCCTTCCCTTCTTTGATCTTCTGGACGATCACGCT
The DNA here is from genome assembly GCA_902799895.1 of uncultured Bacteroidia bacterium. Lineage (GTDB taxonomy): Bacteria > Bacteroidota > Bacteroidia > Bacteroidales > UBA932 > Cryptobacteroides. The sequence goes on from CADCCI010000063.1 coordinate 8,694, forward strand.
GCCATCCACACCGGCATTCTCGGCAATCTGGCGGAGCGGTTCCTCGATGGCACGGGCCACAATGTGGATACCAGTGGTCTCGTCATCGTTGTCACCCTTCAGGCCGGCCAGGGCCTCGGTCGCGCGGATGTAGGCCACNNGGTCGCGCGGATGTAGGCCACGCCGCCACCCGGCAGATAACCCTCCTCGACAGCCGCCTTCGTCGCGTTGAGTGCATCCTCTACGCGGTCTTTCTTCTCTTTCATCTCCACCTCGGTGGTAGCGCCTACGTACAGGACAGCCACACCGCCGGCGAGTTTGCCCAGACGCTCCTGGAGCTTCTCGCGATCGTAATCGGAGGTGGTGATTTCAATCTGCTTCTTGATGGCCGCCACGCGGTCCTCAATCTCGGCAGCCTTTCCGGCACCGCCCACGATGGTGGTGTTCTCCTTGGAGATGGTCACCTTCTCGGCCTTACCGAGCATGTCGGGCGTTGCGTTCTCCAGGGTGTAGCCGCGCTCCTCGGAGATCACGGTTGCACCGGTAAGGATGGCGATATCCTGCAGCATTTCCTTGCGGCGGTCACCGAAGCCAGGAGCCTTGACGGCAGCGATCTTCAGGGTGCCGCGGAGCTTGTTCACCACCAGGGTGGTCAGCGCCTCGCCGTCCACGTCTTCCGCAATGATGAGCAGGCTCTTGCCTTCGCGGGCTACCGGCTCCAGGATCGGCATCAGATCCTTCATCGTGGAGATTTTCTTATCGGTCACGAGGATGAACGGATTGTCCAGCAGGGCCTCCATCTTCTCGCCATCGGTCATGAAGTACGGGCTGATGTAGCCGCGGTCGAACTGCATACCTTCGACCACTTTCACCTCGGTCTCGGTACCCTTGGCTTCCTCAACGGTGATGACACCATTCTTCTTCACCTTCGACATAGCATCGGCGATGAGTTTACCAATGAATGCATCGTTGTTGGCCGAAACGGTACCCACCTGCTCCACCTTGGAGTAGTCGTCGCCCACGTTCTGGCTCTGCTTCTTCAGGTTCTCCACGACGGCGGCCACGGCCTTGTCGATGCCTCGTTTGAGGTCCATCGGGTTGGCACCTGCGGTCACGTTCTTGATACCGACATTGATGATGGACTGGGCCAGCACCGTAGCGGTGGTGGTACCGTCACCGGCCTGGTCGTTGGTCTTGGAAGCGACCTCCTTGACCATCTGGGCGCCCATGTTGGCGAAGCTGTCTTCCAGCTCCACGGCCTTGGCCACGGTTACACCGTCCTTGGTCACCTGAGGAGCACCGAATTTCTTGTCAATCACCACGTTGCGGCCTTTCGGACCCAGCGTTACCTTGACAGCGTTTGCCAGCGCATCCGCGCCTTCTTTCATACGGGAACGAACGTCCACGTCGAATTTTATCTCTTTTGCCATAATGCTTTCCTCCTAATGATTTACAGAATTGCCAGAATGTCCGACTGTTTGACAATAAGGTATTTCTTGTCTTCCACAGTCACCTCGGTGCCGGCATATTTGCCATAGAGCACCTGGTCACCCACTTTTACCTCCATGGGTTCGTCCTTCTTGCCGGGGCCGGCTGCCACGACGACGCCCTGCTGCGGTTTTTCTTTTGCGGTATCAGGAATGTAAAGTCCCGATGCGGTCTTGGTTTCGGCCTCCTTGGGCTCGATCAAGACTCTGTCTGCCAATGGTCTGATCATACTTATTACTTTTTATTTGTTTATGCATCTTTTGTCCCGAAGGACCGTCCATGGAAAAAACAAAGCCCGTGCCATGAAGACACGGACTGACAATTTGTCACACACGCCCGCGGGCGTTCCGTCTAACGGGCGGAAAAACGATAGAGGGCCGTGTGGGTATAGGTCTGTCCGGGAAGGAGCAGGATCGACGGGAAGGCGGGCTGATTGGGAGCGTCGGGGAACTGCTGCGTTTCCAACACAAAGGAGGAGCGGAACTCCTGCTTCGAACCGTTGGATCCGATGGTATTCCCGTCAAAGAAATTGCCGCTGTAGAACTGCAGTCCGATCTGGTCGGTGATTACCTCGACACAGCGGCCGCTTACGGGATCGTACACCGTGCAAGCGCTTTCCAGGGCACCGGGAGCCGTTTTGTTCAGGCACCAGCAGTGGTCATACCCGCGCGCATTGCGAAGTTGCACATCGTCCTCCCCAATGCGTTCGCCGATGGGATGCGGGGTGCGGAAATCGAACGGAGTCCCTTCCACCGGGGCCACATAACCCAGCGGGATGCTGAGCGAATCGATGGGAAGGTAGCCGTCGGCATTGATGCACATGGCATAGTCCTCCACCGTTCCCTCCCCTTCGCCGCGGAGGTTAAAGAAGGGATGGTGGGACGTGAGACAATAGGTCATGGTGATGTCCAGGTTGCCGGGATAGCCTTCCATGCCGTCGGGATGCAGGAAATGCAGGGTGAGCGACGAATCGGTCACCGCCTCCACATCCCATACCACGTTGTCCAGGCCGATGAATCCACCGTGCAGGGTATTCACCTCGTTGTCATTCGCGGGAGTCGAGAAAAGTTCCTCGCCGATGCAGAAATGCGCCCCGCCGATGCGGTTGGCCACCGGTCCCACGCAGGCACCCAGGAAGCGCTCGCCGACCGGATGGACATACTCGTCCAGGGTGGCATGGCCCACTACGATGTTGCGCATGTTGCCATGGCGATCCGGCGCAAAAAGCGTCACCCCGCGGCCACCGAAGTTGGTGTACTGGGCAAGAAGTTTTCCCCCTTTCAGGGTGTAAAGGGAGACGGGCTTGCCGTCAACCGAACCGGAGAAATTCTCTGCAGGAAGCAGTTCCGCCTTTTTCGGGCCGCAGGACAATACGGCCAGCGAAAACGCCAGAAGGAGGATTCTTTTCATAATGGGACTAATAATTGTTCAAAGGACGGCCGCTCGTCAGCATGTGGACACGCTTCTTCACATCCTCCAGCACGGCCCGGTGACCGGCAAGTTCCTGCTGCTGGGCCTCGGTAGGTTCCTTGGCCGTGAGCGCCTCGGCGTGATAGGCAGCAGATGCCAGCACCGTGTCGATCAGTTCAACAATATCGAGCATATCCTTCTCCACGAAACCGCGGGAGGTGACGGCAGGCGTGCCGATACGCAGACCGGAAGTCTGGAAGGGCGACCGGCTGTCGAACGGTACCATATTTTTGTTGACGGTGATATCGGCTTTCACCAGTTCCTTCTCGGCCACGCGGCCCGTCAGGTCCGGGAACTTGGTGCGCAGGTCGATGAGCATCAGGTGATTGTCCGTTCCGCCGGAAATGATCTTATAGCCCTTGGACAGGAAGGCATCGCACATGGTTTTCGCATTGGCGACGACCTGCTTCTGATACTCCACGAACTCCGGCTGGAGTGCCTCGTAGAAGGCTACGGCCTTGGCGGCGATGACATGCTCCAGCGGTCCGCCCTGTACGCCGGGGAATACGCTGGAATTAAGAATGGCGCTCATCTTCTTCACCTCGCCCTTCGGAGTGGTCAGGCCCCAGGGATTGTCGAAGTCCTTGCCCATCAGGATCACGCCGCCACGCGGGCCACGGAGGGTCTTGTGGGTGGTAGAAGTGACGATATGGGCATATTTGACCGGATTCTTCAGCAAGCCGGCGGCGATAAGGCCGGCGGTATGAGCCATGTCGATCCACAAGAGTGCGCCCACCTTGTCGGCAATGGCACGCATCCGCTCGTAATCCCACTCACGGGAATAGGCCGAGGCGCCGCCGATGATCAGTTTCGGCTTGCACAGCAGGGCCGTCTTTTCCATTTTGTCATAATCGACGCAACCGGTTTCCGGATCCAGCCCGTAGGCCACGGCGTTGTACAGCAAACCGGAAGCATTCACCGGCGAGCCGTGGGTCAGGTGACCGCCCTGGGAGAGATCCAGGCCCATGAAGGTATCGCCCGGTTTCAGGCAGGCCATGATGACGGCCATGTTGGCCTGGGCGCCCGAATGCGGCTGCACATTGGCATATTCCGCGTCATACAACTTACAGAGCCGGTCGATGGCCAGCTGCTCGATCTGGTCCACCACTTCGCAACCGCCGTAGTAGCGTTTGCCCGGATAGCCTTCTGCATATTTGTTGGTGCAGATGCTGCCCATGGCTTCCAGTACCTGGTTGCTCACATAATTTTCCGATGCGATAAGTTCCAATCCGGCAGACTGCCGCTCTTTCTCTTTCTTGATAAGGTCAAAAACCTGTAAATCCTGTTTCATAATACGCCTTACTAACTAACGACCTACAAATCTACTGAAAAAATACCACCCCTGCAAAGGTTTTTGTATCTTTGCTGCGGAAAAAAGAAACGGACGGATGAACAATCGCAAAAGGTTGAATATCGAATTGGACCGGCTGAGCCCGGAAGAGTATCGCGCTACGGCTGGCAGCGGAATTGCAGTGGTGCTGGACAATGTGCGCAGCGCCCATAACGTAGGTTCCGCTTTCCGCAGCGCAGACGCATTCAAGGCCGACAAAGTGGTGTTATGCGGTATCTGCGCCGTGCCTCCTTCCGCAGAAATCCACAAAACGGCTCTCGGAGCGGAAGACAGCGTCCCCTGGGAGCATTTCGACCGGACTGCCGACGCCGTGGAAGCCCTCCGCGCGGAAGGCTACACCCTCGTCAGTGTGGAACAGACCGTCCATCGTCTTCGGTAACGAAGTCGAAGGCGTCGGCCAGGATGTGGTCGACGCCTCCGATCTGTCACTGGAGATTCCCCAGTGGGGCACCAAGCACTCGCTCAACGTCAGTGTGACCGTGGGTATTGTGCTTTGGCACCTTCGCAGCCAGCCGACTATTGCACCCGGTCTGTAACCGGACGAAGGGTGAAGGTAAAGCTGCGTTCCTTCGGATGCAGCATATATTTCTCCAGCGGGGTCTGTCCCCAGGAATCGATACCGCCCACGCCCATCTGCACCGCATCCACATTGACATGCGTTAGGCCGTTCATACGGTCGTTTTCATGCGCGAGCGCCTTCAGGGAAAGCGAATGCTGCGGGGCACCGACCTGGCGGGAATAGCGATTCTTACGCTTGGGGGTTCCGTTGAGGGTGCAGTCCAATTCGGCCTGACTGAAAGGCAGCACGCTTCCCGAGAAAGGCACCGCAGCCGTTACCTCCAGACCCGTACCGGATGCATCGACCACCTGCAGCCAGCGCAGGCCGCAGTGGTTGCCCGACTCCTGCGTACGCACATATCCGTAATGATACTGGTCATTCACACCCTGGTGGTAGTGCCCCAGCAAGGCAGCGCTGCAGCGGTCGGCATAGTTTTCCCAAGGTCCCAGACCGTAGAAATCCAGGGTCTCAAAGTCTCCCGGCATGGCCAGTTTGACCCCGAAACGGAACAGGTCCGGTGCCTTGGCCAGACTGCCGGCATCTTCCATCTGCTCACACACGGTTACGCCGCCGTCGCCATTCAAGGAATAAGTCATCTTAACCCGGGCGCCGGCCACCGGGGCGTAAACCGCCGTCAGCGTCACCGCGCCATTGTTACCGGTATCTTCCGACCATTCCTCCAACTGCCACTGCGGATAGAGCCAGGCAGCCATTTTCACGTGGAACTTGGCGCCCATGTCGTTTTCCGTTACCGCCCGGCCGAACGAAGGCGTGAGCGGCTCGGCCAGCAGCTGTTTTCCCGCCGCGGTAAATGCGGTCAGGAAGCCGGTTCCGCGATCGAAGGTTACGCTCCAGTCATCGGTCCGGAAGGAAAGCTTGCCGGCCATATCTTCGCGCACCATCGCCTTTTCAGCGAAATGGTTGCCCGGCACCGGGACAGATGCCTCCTGCAGCATCAGCTGGTCGTATGCCACCTGTTCGCCGGCTTCCAGGATGCCATCGGCCTCCTTCAGCGTATACCGGACATTCAGCAGCAATTCGCCCTTCAGGCCCGACGGGACGCCTTCCAGCGCGATATCGGCACTTTTCTGCGGAGCGACGGTGAGTTTCTCCACCACCCCCGTCCGAACCGTCCGGCCATCCTGCAGCAGTTCCCATTCCATGCGATACCGGTCCAGCGGGATGAAGAAGTGCTCGTTGCGGACCCGCAGGGTAAGCGGGGAGACCGATGCAAGCGTCGTCCAGATGTTCTGGTACTGATAACGTACTTCGTAGGCATGCGGATGCAGGCTGCGGTCGGCAGCGATGACACCGTTGCAGTTAAACGAACCGTCAGAGGCGTCATATTCATTGAAGTCGCCGCCAAAGACGAAGATATGGTCGGTGCCGCCCTGCTTCGACGGCCAGCGGAGCGCCTGGTCCTGGAAGTCCCAGATGCAGCCGCCCTGGAAAGACGGATACTTCCGGATCAGGTCCCAGTACTCCTTGAAGTTGCCGATGGAATTCCCCATCGCGTGGGCGTATTCGCACTGGATGAGCGGCCGGATCGGCTGGCTTTCCAGATACTCCACGCACTTTTCCAGCCGCTTGTACATCGGACAGAAGATATCGGTATTCCATTCCAGCTGCGCACGTTCGTACTGAACCGGACGAGAGGGGTCCATTTCCTTGACCATCCGGTAGCAGGCCTCGAAATTAGGACCGTTGCCCGCTTCGTTTCCCAGACTCCAGATAATGACGCTGGGATGGTTGAAATCCCGCAGCACCATCCGGCGGTCACGCACCAGGTGGGCCTGGAGGAAGTCCTCCCGCCGGGCCAGGGTCCGTTCTTCATAACCCATTCCATGCGATTCGATGTTACCCTCGTCAATAACGTAGAGGCCATAGCGGTCGCACAGGGTGTACCAGCGGGGATCGTCCGGATAGTGGCAGGTTCGTACCGTATTGATATTCAGCTGCTTCATAATACGGATATCGCGAATCATCTCCTCCTCGGAAACAACATATCCGCCCGTCTCGCTGAGTTCGTGCCGATCCACACCCTTGATGAGCACCGGCTGCCCGTTCACCAGCAGTTGCGCGTTCTTGATTTCCACGGTGCGGAAGCCGAAATCCAGCCCGGCCGTCTCGCGAACCACTCCCTTGCGGTCTTTCGCCTCCACTTTCAAAGCGTACAGCGACGGAGATTCAGCGCTCCAGAGGGCGGGCCGATCGACCTGCATCGACGTGCGGAGCACCACCCGGCCGTTTTCAGATTTTTCGCGTTTTTTCGGCACGGTCACTTCGGCACAGGCAACTTTTTCGCCCGAAGGGGCAAAGATGGAAAAAACGGCCGAAGCCACACCCGGCGTCACTTCTGCGACGATGGATGCGAGGCCGTCCATCCCGGCCACAATATGCACATCCTCAACGCGTTCCAACTCTCTTGTATAGAGTTCCACCCCACGGGCGATACCCGTCAAGCGCCAGAAATCCTGGTCTTCGAGGTAGGTTCCGTCGCACCAGCGCATCACCTCCAGTTCCAGCGTATTCTCGCCCTCACGAACGTATTTGGTGAGATCGAAACGCGCTTCCAGCTTGCTGTCTTCGCTGTAGCCGACGGCCTTCCCGTTCACACGAACCTGCACGTTGGACGTTACGCTGCCGATGCACAGGCAGATCTGCTTGCCCATCCAGTCCTTATCGAGCTGGAAGGTGCGGCGATACACGCCTCTGTAATTGTGTTCCTGGGCTACGAAAGGCGGATTGTGCTCAAAATGGCCCTTCCAGGCGTATCCCATGTTGATATAAATCGGCTCACCATAGCCCTGAAGTTCCCACATGCCCGGCACGCGGATCGTACCCCAGTCGCCGTTTTCGTAGCGGAAATCCCACTCCCCGTCCAACGACAGGAAACACGTCGGGGTTGTAGCGAAGGTGGCGGCCATCGGCAGACGATTGATTTCGAACACGCCAGGGTCTTCCCACGGCTGCATTTTCTGAGCGGAGGCCGGGAGGGCCGAAAGGGCGGACAGCACCGCCAACGAGATTATCAGATTCCTCATAATGAAATGGTTAGCAAGGTTATCGTTCCGTCCATCGTGGAAGCAAGTATCTGCAGGCTTCCCTGCTCGGTCCAGGCCTGCAGGGGGTTTATCATCGCGATGGATAGTTTGTGCTTCCACAGCAGGCTGCCGTCGGAAGCGGAGAATGCAAGCAAGTTGCCCTTGTCGGTGGGCATCAGCACCACCCCATCCTTTTCCACAAGGGCGGTCGGGGAAATTTCGTAACCGGCCGATGTCTCCACCGCCCATTTGGCACTCGCATCGGCGGCATTCCAGGCAAAGAGGCGATGCCACATGGATTTGGTATAGACCGTCCGGCCATCTTCCGACAGGCCGATGGCCTCCCGCGCGCAGGCGGGCTGAACCGCCACCTGCTCTCCGGTGCGCGCATCCAATACATAGAGGCAGCGGTCGGGCACCGAAATGAAGATTTTCCCATCGGCCTTGACCGGCCAGGTA
>CADCCI010000063.1:17122-18065 GCA_902799895.1 uncultured Bacteroidia bacterium
AATACATACGCGACGGTTTCGCGCACTTCCAGATCCACTGCAGCGCACCGGTGCGGGTATCCAGCGAATACAGGCGGTTCTCCCACGTGCCGAAGACGACCTGCTGCGCATCTACCCACGCGCGGCATTCCACGAAGCCTTCCACGCCGTCGAAGGTCCACACCGCAGCGCCGTCCTTCAGCTGCAGGCAGCGGAAGGTGCCGTCGGATGCGCCCACAAAGACGTTTCCATCGAAAATCACCGGCGAGCCGAGAACCGATTTACCGGCGCAGGCCGTCCAGCGGGTACTGCCGCTTTCCGCATCCACCGCATAAATACCGCCGTCGGTGCTGCCGAACACCACCAGGCCGTCCCCGAGGGCCGGAGTCGAAAAGATTTTGCCGGGGAACTGCCGGGTCCAAAGCTTCCCGCCGTCTGAGAGGCGGATGCAGCAGACCTGACCCGATGCCGTGGTGTACCAGGCACGGGTATCGTCGCGGGCGAATCCGGCCACGATGTTGGCTTGCTCGCGCACCTTCCACACTTCCTTCACCTGCGGGAACGCGGTATTGACATCGTACCGCATCCACGGGTAGCTGGCGGGCAGGCCGGCGGCATCGTAGGTAACGGTATCCTTGACAGGTTTCAGGTCCTTTTCGTACCAGGGATCCAACTGCTCGGCCTTCCCGTCGCGGATGCGGCGTTCGCAAACGCTCACATGATTGCCGTCCAGGGTGATGAGGTTGTATCCGGGTTCCTTCCCGGCCGAAAGGGCCGAACGGCCGAGGATGGCCGGCAGCCCGTCATAATCCATTTTGACGTTGCGATGCCAGTGGCCGCCCACCTCGAAGCGGGTGCCGATGCGTTTGAGTTCGCGCGTGACATCGAAATAGTTCAGGACCGATGAGTCCTGCGGGAAATGGTTGAAAAAGATGGTCTTCCTGCCCGGCTCCAGGCCTTCCAG
>CADCCI010000064.1:0-13755 GCA_902799895.1 uncultured Bacteroidia bacterium
ACTCATTATCAGATAGTTACATTTTACGGCACACGATTCCACAGCAGCAACCCGGCAACGACCGGCCGGCGAGGGCGGAGGTGGCGGGATGGCCGGAGCCCGTGCCACCCTCGGCATCGTAAGAGGGGGGACCGGAACGGACGTGAGCGAAAGCGAACGGAGTGAACGGTGGGGTCGAGCGCAGCGAGACGGCTCCGGCCGCCCGGCACGCAGCCGGTGCCGCCCTGGCCCGCGACGGAAAGGCCGGGGCAATGTCGCCCGGCACGCAGCCCGATCAGGAGTTAATTCCGGCAGGGCAGGGGGCGCCGCCGCAGATCGAAAAAAAGAGGCCGGCTCTTTGGGGGAGCCAGCCTCTTGGGTTTGTTATGTTTTGGGGTTAGAAAAATGCCTTTACCTTATATAAAGATATAGCGCAAGACAAACAGCACGGCGAGAATCCACATGGTGATGGAGATGTTCTTCGCCTTACCGCTGATGGCATGGGTCACCACATAGGCGATGACGCCGATCAGGATACCATCGGAGATGGAGTACGCAAGCGGCATGAGGATGATCGTCAGGAAGGCCGGGATGCTCCTGCAATAGTCTTCCCAGTGGATCACCTTGATGGAGTGCATCATCATCACACCCACGATGACCAGGGCCGGGGCCGTGGCGGCGCCGGGGATGGCCAGGAAGATGGGCGAGAAGAAGAGGGCGACCATGAAACAGCAGGCAATGGAGAAGGCGGTAAGGCCCGTCCGGCCTCCCTCACCCACGCCGGAGGCACTCTCCACGTAAGTCGTGGTGGTGGAAGTACCGAAGCAGGCGCCGGCCACCGTTGCCACGGAGTCGGCCAGGAACATCTTTTCAATTCCGTCGATGTTCTCTTTCTCGCCGAGCTCGGTTCCCTGGCACACGCCGATAAGGGTTCCCATGGTATCGAACATATCAATGAAGAGGAAGGTGAACACCACCACCACCATATCGAGACTCAGCACCTGCGTCCACTCGAACTTGCAGAAGATAGGAGCCAGGCTGTGCGGCATGGATACCACTGCGCTGGGCAGGGTCGTAATGGCGGCTCCGGTGGCGGGATCCTTGATCACCAGACCGAGGACCGCGGTAGCCAGCATACCGATGAGGATACCACCCTTCACCTTGGCCATCACCAGGGCGGCGGTAATGGCAAGGCCGATGAGGGCAAGCAGGGCCGTGCCATGCGTAATGTCGCCCAGACTCACCAGCGTGGCGTCATTGTTGACAATGATACCGGCGTTCTGCAGGCCGATGAAGGCGATGAACAGGCCGATACCGGCGCCGATGGCTTTCTTCAGGGTTCCGGGGATGGCATTCAGCAACCAGGAGCGCACCTTCGTAACCGTCAGGATGATGAAGATAACACCTTCAATCAAGACGGCCGTGAGGGCGAACTGCCAGCTGTATCCCATGCCCAAGCACACCGTGAACACGAAGAAGGCGTTCAGACCCATACCGGGAGCAAGGCCAAACGGTTTTTTGGCATACAGGGCCATGACCAGGGTACCCACGATGGCGGCCAGGGCCGTAGCCGTAAACACCGCTCCGCCGGGCATGTCAAGGGCACTGAAGATGCCGGGGTTGACGGCCAGGATATAGGCCATCGTCAGGAAGGTCGTAATACCCGCGACAATCTCTGTGCGGACATTGTGCTTGTTGACATCAAAGCCAAAAAGCTTCGCAAAGAACGGGGACATAACTCTGAATTATTAGAAGGTCCAGCGCAGACCGGCGCAAGGGTTGCACATAAAGCCCTTGTTACCGGCAAAGTTCCAAGAAAGCTCGACCTCGCCACCGATATCCAGGTGGTTGTCGAAGACCTCGCCCAGATTGTACCACAGCTGCGGCTCGCTCAGGAAAGACCATTTCGTCCATGACGTAGGATTTCCTTGCGGGTCCGGATCCCAACCAACTTTGTTACCCCAGAAATCGGCAAAACCCTTGAAGGTTAAGCCCTCAACTCCGAACAGGTTGGACAGACCCCAGACACCGGTTATCTTGAGCGGCACGTCTGCCTCGCCAAGACCGATATGGAAGTCATACATCAGTTCGATGGTGAACGTTTTGGTGTAATCTTCCGAATGGAAGAAATACTTTGCACCGACGCAGGCGATAGCGGCGCCCCAGGTACTGCCGTCATATTCCACATGGAGGCTGAAATCCTTCCAGGCAGAGTCCTGCCAGAAGTTCAGGCCGCGCTCGATCTCAAAGTAGCTGCCGCCAACGGCACCACCCTTACGATTTCCATCAGCGTCTTTCTGGCTCAAGTTCTTGTTGAACGGATTGTAATAGTGATCAATGAAGAAGAAGGTGTCACCGAACTTGTCCGGTTTGAACATTTCGAAGGTCGTCGTAAGATACTGACGGTCTTTACCGAAATCGTAGAAGGTTTGGAGATTGGTCTGGGCCTTGGCCATGAAGCCAAAACCAACGGCTGCAAAGGCAACCAGGATAGCTTTTTTGAACATAAAATGTAGTTTATGAACGTTTATAATAATAGGAATAATTATCTAATCACCTTCGAGTTCCAGCAGGGCTGTAACCTCGATTCCGGCGGGAATTTTCTTCCGTCCGCCAAGGGCGGGCAGTTCGATGATGAAGTTGTCGTAAATTGCTTTCGGCTGGAAACGCTGCATAAGCCGGTTGGCGGCGCCAACGGTACCACCGGTCGCCAGGATGTCGTCGTGGATCAGCACGACGTCATCGGACGTGATGGCATCCTGATGGATTTCCACGATATCCTTTCCGTACTCCTTGTCATAGGACTCGGTAAAGACCTTGGCGGGCAGTTTCCCGGGTTTCCGAAGCGGAACGAAACCCGCACCGAGTTTTACGGCCAGCGCCGAACCCAGCACGAAACCGCGAGACTCGATTCCCACCACCTTGGTAATCCCTTTGTCCTTGTACAGTTCATAGGTCATATCCACCAGCGAACGAAGCGCCTCCGGATCCTTGAACATCGTGGTTACATCGTAGAACAGAATTCCGGGAAGGGGATAATCGGGAACGGTCCGGATGGTTTTCTGAATCTCTTGCAGTGTCATTATTTCCGTAACGATGGATTTATTTCAAAATCAACGGCTTTGTCGCCCAGCTCATTGTCGCCGAAAGTATAATCTTTACCCGGCAGAACGGCATTCAGGACAACGCCCACGATGGCGGCAACGGCCAGGCCGGAAAGCGAGGTGAAGCCCAGCGGAAGCGAGTCGTTGGCACCATACTTGATGCCGATGGCCAGCACCAGGATGAGGGCGGCGATGATCACGTTGCGCGAGGCGGTGAAATCCACGCGGTTCTCCACCACGTTGCGCACGCCCACCGCGGAAATCATACCGTACAGCACCAGGGAGACACCGCCGATGGTAGCGGCAGGCATCGCGCTGATAACTGCCGAGAACTTCGGGCAGAACGATAGCACGATGGCCAGGCAGGCGGCGATGCGGATCACGCGCGGATCATACACCTTCGTCAGGTTCAGCACGCCGGTGTTCTCGCCATAGGTCGTATTGGCCGGAGCGCCGAACAGGGAGGCCAGGGCCGTTGCCACACCGTCGCCCATCAGGGTACGGTGCAGGCCGGGATTCTCCAGGTAGTTCACCCCGGTGGTGGAAGAAATGGCGCACATATCACCGATATGCTCCATCATGGTAGCCAGCGAGATGGGCAGGATGGCGATGATGGCCGACACAATCAGGCCCCAGTTGGGGTTTTTGAACACGGCGATGGCGGTATCTTCCATCTTGAACGGGAGGCCGATCCAGGCAGCCTCTTTCACGCCGGAGAAGTCGCACAGGCCGAAGCAGGCCGCGACCAGATAGGAGCCCAGCACGCCCAACAGGATGGGGACGATCCGGATCATACCCTTTCCCCAGATGTTGCAGACAATGATAATGGCGATAGCCAGCAGGGCAATCCACCAGTTGCTGGTGCAGTTGCTGATGGCCGAGCCGGACAGCGTAAGGCCGATGGCGATGATGATGGGACCCGTCACGATAGGCGGGAAGAAACGCATTACCTTAGCGGCACCGAAAGCAGCGAACAGGCCGGCCAGAATGAAGTACATCAGGCCCGCGCAGAACACACCGATACAGGCATACGGAAGGGCCTGCTGCAGCGTAAGGCCGCCCGCCTGCCCCATCTGCACCACCGATGCATAACCGCCCAGGAAGGCAAAGGAAGAGCCCAGGAAGGCCGGTACCTTCATTTTGGTGCACAGGTGGAAAATCAGGGTACCCAGACCTGCGAAGAGCAGGGTGGCCGACATGGAAAGGCCGGTGATAACCGGCACCAAAACGGTGGCCCCGAACATGGCGAACATGTGCTGGAGGCCCAGGGTGAACATTTTACCGCGCCCAAGGGTACGGGCGTCGTAAATTCCTTGCATTTCTTTGGACATATCGCTGATTATTTACTGATTTTGTTTCCAACAAGATAGCACAGGGCGGCCACCGCCATACCATTGATGGAAGGAAGACCCCACTTGACCAGGTTGGCCACCACGGCACCTAGGACGACACCCACGATGGCCGGCCAGCACACCAGCGGCTCGCCAACCGTCCCGTCGCGGTAGGCTTTCCGGTTCGAGAAGTAGCTGATGATGAGGATGATACCCACCGGCGGAAGGGTGCAGTTCAGAGCCGACAGCCAACCGCAGAAGTTCCAGTACAGCCATTCGGCCGCCACCGTACCGATGATACCGGCCAGCAGCACCATGCGCTTTTTGGGAAGGCCGAAAATGTTGGACAGGCCCAGGCCGGAAGTAAAGAGGGCGTTGTCGTTGGTGGTCCAGATGTTCAGGCCCAGCACCAGCACGGCAAAGTAGAACATGTTCAGGTTCAGCATCACCTCGAAGATGTCGTTACCGCCCGCATAGATACTGGACACGGCGCCGAAGAAGAACATGAGGCTGTTGCCCAGGAAGAAGGCAATCACCGTCACGATGCAGCCCACCTTGGCATTTTTGGCGAAACGGGTAAAGTTCGGGGTGGCTGTACCGCCCGATACGAAGCTGCCCACCACCAGGCCGGCTCCCGCCAGGACACCCAGCGTCTTGCTGCCCTGGGCGAACTGCTCTACCAGCGAAGCCTCTCCCCGCGAAACCGCCAGAATCATGGCCACGGTTCCCAGGATGGCCACCGCCGGAACAGCCACATAACTCACGACGGTAAGGCCCTTGATGTCGAAATAGGCACTACTCGTCATCAACAAACCCGCACCCAGGATGAGCAGGTATCCCTGCCAGGGCATGTAATCGGCCGTCACTTCCAACTGAAGGATTTCCTTGGCCACCGGGATGGCGAACATGGCCAGACCCACGCCGAACCAGCCAATCTGCGTAAAACTGATCATTGCGCTGGGCAGCCAACTGCCGCGGCTACCGAAACTCTTGCGGGCCAACTCGTCCAGGGACAGGCCGCTCTCTGCGCCGATGAAGCCCAGGGAGCCCGTGTACGCCGCCAGGATAATGCCGCCCAGAAGCAAGGCCAGGATAAAACCTTTGAAATCCAGCCCGGCCGCCAGGTTCTGCCCCGCCCACATACTGGCAGAGAAGAAGGTGAAGCCGAGCATCACCATGAAGATACTGGTGTTGCTGAGTTTGTTGTTATTCATATTGTTTTTGTTTTGTTGTTACCGATTCAATGCGACGCTCGGCGATGGCCTTCAGGTCCAGGGCCGGGGCCGCTTCCAGGAGCGCCATCTCTTTTTTCCACAAAGGCCAGAGGGTCTGTTCGTCCAGGCCGTCCAGGCAGGTTACCTGCTTCCACTCATCGAACGAAAGCGGCGCGTCATAGCCCAGTTTCTCCCCCACCAGCGCTTTCGGGTCGATGCTTCCGGCGCGGTCGCGGATTCCCTCCCAGTATTCCAGCACCTCGTCGAAATGCACCGGAATCTCATAGCGGCGGGCACCGCCATCGTAAATGATGCATTTTTCCAGCAGCGCGTCCGGGCGGTCGACGATATAGGAGCGGAACTCGGGCGCCACCACGCCTCCCTTCCAGCCGAAATCGATATCCGGCACGTTGATGCCGCTCACGCCCTTGTCCTCGTACACCGTGAACATCCCCTCCACGAAGAAGCAGTCCACCCCCTCGAAATTCGGGTTGCGGCGTTTCAGGCGGGCGGCGGTTTCTTCCATGATGGAAATGGCGCGCGTTCCGCCGATGGTCATGAAAACCAGTCGGTTCAGGGAACCTCCGTTCTGGAAATACTGGTCGATAAAATGGTGGAGGCAGTAGCGGAAGGTGTCGCCGGTTGCCAGGATATCGCCGATAGCGAGCACCCGGCCCTTTTTGGCGCGGACCTTTTCATATTTGATGTCCAAGCCGGTAATCACGTGGTCCACAATCTTCCGCTCGCAGGAGAGGAAGTGCATGTCGCCCACGCGGATACCGCATTGGTAGCAAGCCTCTTCCAGAGGATAATTCAGCCCGCCTCGCAGGATGGTCAGGATATCCACATCGGTCAGATTCGCGTGCGCGTGCAAAAAAGAGAAAGCTGCCGCCGTTGCCGGCAAAACAGCCTTATATGCATCGAATCCAATGATTTCCGGCGAAGCCAGTAAGGGACGGGATTCGTCCGATGTAAGAAGATAATAACGGTTGGAAAACGCCGGAGCATGCATTGAATACACCTTCGTGCTTCCAAACACCCCTGCTTCTTGCAGGCGGATGGCTAATTGATTAACGGTCATGAAGATCCCGATTAGAACTTTTACCGGGATACAAAATTATATAAAAGTTATCAACAATAGAAAAGAAGTTATCAACAATTACAGGAGTTTTTTGACCAGTTGGAAAAACTTATACGGCATATACCGGAAAGCCAGGTCCGGCCAGACGGGCGTGCGGACCACGGCGCGTTCGTGGGTAAAGGCCAGGAAGCTGCGCTCGGAATGATAGCTGCCCATCCCGGAATTTCCCACGCCGCCGAAAGGCAGGTGACTGTTGGCAATGTGCATGATGGTGTCGTTGATGCAGGCGCCGCCGGACGAGGTCTGTCCGACCAGCTCCCAGCCCGCTTCGGGTTTGCCGAAATAATAGAACGCCAGCGGCTTCTCGCGGCTGTTCACGAAGGCGGCCACCTCGGCCCGGTCGCGGAAGGTCAGCACCGGGAAGATGGGGCCGAAAATCTCCTCCTGCATCACGGGCGAATCGGGCGAGACCCCGCCCAGCAGGGTGGTCTCCATCCAGCGCGTATCGCGGTTGTAGCGGCCTCCCAGCAGGATTTCTCCGTCTTTCAGGTAGCCGGTGAGCCGGTCAAACGCCGCGTCCCGAACCACGTGGACATAGTCGTCCGCCTGCTCCGTTCCGTTGGGATACAGGCCCGCCAGCTCTTGTCGGAACGCCTGGATGAAGGCGTCCTTGATGTCCTCGTGCAGGAACAGATAGTCCGGGGCGATGCAGGTCTGCCCGCTGTTCAGGCTCTTTCCCCAGGCAATCCGCCGGGCCGCAATCTTCAAATCGGCCTCCTTGTCTACGATGCAGGGGCTCTTGCCACCCAGTTCCAGGACCACCGGCGTCAGGTACGGGGCCTGGGCCTCCATAAGGATGCGGGCCAGGGACGGGCTGCCGGTCAGGAAAACCAGGTCGTAACGATGACGGAAGAGTTCCCCGTTCACCTCCCGGTTTCCCTGCACCACGCCCACAAACTCCTCCGGGAAGGTGTCGGCAATAAAGTCCTCCAGCGTTTTGGAGACCGTGGGCACGTAGGGCGAGGGTTTCAACAGGGCCGTGCAACCGGCCGAAAGGGCGCCCACCAGGGGGTTCAGCAGCAATTGCACCGGGTAGTTCCAGGGGCTCACGATGAGGGTGCAGCCCAGCGGCTCCCGGACAACATAGCCCTTCGAAGGGAGGCTGGTCATGGGGGTGGGCACGCTTCGCCTCCGGGCCCAGCGGGCCGTCTTGCGGATGGCTTCGCGAATTTCGCCGTGCACCAGGCCGATTTCGGTCATATAGGCCTCTTCGTAGCATTTGTGCAAATCGGCCCACAGGGCATCGCACAAAGGTTTTCCCCATTTTTTCAGGCCGGCTGCAAAAGCCTTCAGCTGCGCCACGCGCCAGTCCACTTTCCGGGTAACGCCCGTTGCAAAGAACGCCCGCTGTTTCTCTACCAGCTCCCGGATGCGTTCGTTAGAGGTATTCTGGATGCTCATCCTGCTATTCTTTTCCGGTTTCATAGGTACGCAGCGTAACGCCACGCAGTTCTATCATCTGTTTATCGGGAACGGCCGCGCCGGTTTCCGAATAAAAAAAGACGCTGTCTTCCAAGAGATTTCCGAAGACGGTTTGCACGCTTCCCCGGACCGCCACGGCAATCCTTGCATCGCGACAGGTAATCCGGGACATGCGGATGCCGGTAAATTCCGGCTGGAAAGCCTGGGTGCGGGCCACATCGGGCGCCTCGCCCACGGAGGCGTTCTGGTAGACGGTTTCGAACACCACCGCTTCGTCGCGGATATCGCTCATGACGATATCGGAAATGACCACGTTTTTCGTCCGCCCGCCGCGGCCCGGTCCGCTTTTGAATCGCAGGCCGGTATCGGTACCGCTGAAGGTGTTGCGCTGCACGAGGATGTCCTCCATCCCACCGGAAAACTCCGATCCGATGACAAAGCCTCCGTGCGCATGGAAAACCGTATTGTCGCAGATGAGGATGCGCGCGCACGGGCCGGCTTTTACGCCCGCCTCGCCGGCTCCGCCCTTCAGGCAGATGCCATCGTCGCCCACATCCACGGTACAGCGGGCGATGATGACATGCTGACAGCGCTGCGGAACCAGGTGGAACTTGGGAGAATTCTGCAGGGTAACCCCTTGAACCAGCACTCGTTTGCAATCTGTAAACCGCACCAGGTGGGTACGCAGGCGCTCCTGCTCCCGATAGGAGGGCGCGACGTTCGGATAATGCTTCAGGTCAAACGGATACCACAGGCTCCCCTCCTCCGCGACCGTACCGCCCTTGCGCAGGAAATCCGTCCATTCCGTATCGCTCACTTTTCCGCGTTTGACCGCCCGCCACCATTCGCCGTTTCCGTCAATGATGCCCTCGCCGGTGATGCTTACATCTTCCCGCTTACTGGCGGTGATGCCCGGAACCATCTTCCCGTCCTTGAGGAAGGCTTCCTTCTCGGGCGTGAACAGGATGATCGCTCCGCGTTCCAGATGCAGGTCGATCCGGCTTTTCAGGCCGATGGGACCGGTGAGCCAGATGCCCGCCGGAACGTCCAGGTGCCCGCCGCCCTGCTTCTCCAGGGCGGAAACGGCCTTCCGGAACGCTTCCGTATTCAGGCCGATGCCATCCGGACATCCGCCGAAATCCGCCAGGGACACGCGCGTAGCCGAGATTTGCGGGACCTGCGGCTCCGGCAGGTTCTGATACAGGTGCGCATAATCGCCTGCCTGTGCCAGGGCGCTAAGAAAGCAGCAGACCAATAGGGTTATTCCGTATTTTTTCATCTCGTTTTTGTGTTTAATGCTTTGACAAATATACGATTTTCCGCCAAATACTTGGTTCTTTTATGAATAATTATTATCTTTACTCGCTAATTATTCGCATTCAGAAATTTTTATTAATTAAAACGAACCTATATGAAAAAGAAAACAGGTGTGGTCCTGATGTCCATCGTGGCGGTTTGCGTCCTCCTCGTCGGACTCTCCAAATGGATCAATTGGCCGGTAGACAACGACCAGGCAAGTGGAAACATTGCCAAAACTTCCCGTTATTCCAAGAAGGTGGTAGAAGAAGCCTCCAACAATATGCGGGAGTTGCTGCTGAACGACGATGAATTCAAGAACAGCATCGTCCTGGCTTATACCGTCATGGAGACCCGCGCCAAACAATTCAACGCCCTGGTAGACCTGTCTTCCGAGGTAGCGAAGGACATCCCGCCCTTTGCCGAATTGCTGGCAGACATGCAGGCTGCCAAGCCCTTGATTGAGAATGTCTGCGCCCAGATGAAAGACGCTGAAGAGGACTTGAGCGCCACCCTGGACGGCGAAAGCCGCTCCTCCCTGGCCCAGAACACAAATAACGCCGCCCTGGCGTACAGCACCCTGCAGAAGCAGAATAACCTGGCCGAACGTTTTGTAGAGACCACCGACGCCTGGCTGGCCCAAAACGAGGGCTCCGACCAGTTGAAACTGGCCCGCGACCAGTGGCTGGAATACCTGCACGTCACCGCCGCCATCTCCCAAGACGAAGAAGCGGCCAAATGGAACGACACGGCAGCCACCCTTACCGCCGAACAGACGGCTTCCGCGCTGAACTGCCTGCCGCAAGAAAACCTGATTCCGATCATCTACAAAAGCAACGTCCTGTCCTGTTTCTTCATCAACGACAATCTCCCCCTGCCTCCTTCGATCGATCAACTCTCCGAATCCTTTTCCACCACGTTTCATCAAGAAGTTGACAGGAATGCTCTTTCGGAACAAATGGTTTCTACCAATACGCTTCTCAACGCCTTCCAGACTACGGACCTCGTAAATGTCCTGCAGGGATCCGATATTACCAATGCCATCCAGAACGTGGGTCCTGCCATTGAAGCCATGGAAGCCGGCATCAACATTGCCAATGCAAAGCCGAAGATAATAGTCCCTTAATTTCGCTATTCCGAATGAAACGCGCCCCTATACGGGCCCTGGTTTTGATTCTGTCCGTACTGATTCCCGCCGGGGTGTGCGGACAGACTTATTTTCAATACCGGACGGACGAAGCCAGGCTGGTTTTTTTTGACAAGAATCTGTCCCGGTACATTCCCCACATGGTCCGGATGTTCCAGAACGGCAAGGCCCTCCACCAGCAGGTGTGGGCAACGGACTCCGTCTATGTGATGCAGCCGCCGTTGATCCTGGTAACCGACTGGGAAGACGACGGCAACGGCGGCGCCACCCCGCTGCCGCAGAACTACATCCAGTTCAGCATGGCGCCGATGTCCATGTCGTATTACATCGCCCCGGCCAGCGAACGGTACCGCCAGTTGTTTTGCCACGAATATACCCACCTGGTCATGGGCGACAAATACAATACCCGCGACCGGATGTGGCGGCACATTTTCGGTACCAAGGTCAGCACGGACTACACCCACCCCATTACCGCCCTGTGGAGTTACCTGACCGTTCCCCGATGGTACGCTCCGCGCTGGTACCACGAAGGCATCGCCTGTTTCCTGGAGACTTGGATGAGCGGCGGAATGGGCCGTGCCCTGGGCGGATACGACGAGATGTATTTCCGCAGCATCGTGAACGGCGGCGACAAACTGTTTTCGGTGGTGGGTCTGGAAACGGAAGGTACCACAATGGACTTCCAAGTAGGTGCCAATGCCTATCTGTACGGCACCCGATTCGTCAATTACCTGGCCACGGAATACGGATATGACAACCTGATCCGTTTCTACAACCGCACCGCCGACAGCCGGACCTATTTCGGCAGCGTGACCGTACGCAAGGTATGGAACGACTGGCGAACGTCCGAACGGGAGTACCAGCAAGCCAATCTGGCCACCGTGCGGGAGTATCCCCTTACGCCCACCCACCCGCTTACCCGGGATCCGCTGGGCTCGGTATCACCCTTTGTGTACGATGCCGGAACCGGCAAGGCCTATGCGGCGATGAACGCGCCGGGCGGATTCCCGCACATCACCGAATTGGACCTGGCCACGCAAAAACAGCGGAACGTGACCCCCCTGCACGGCATCCAGCTTTACAATCCGGCCTTCGTGGCCCTGGACAAAAACGGCCAGCGCCTCATTTTCACCAGCAACAACGCCAAGATGCGCGGCCTGGTGGTCTATGACCTGAAACAGAAAAAGGTGGTGAAACAGAAGAACTTCCAGCGCGTCAACAATATCGTGTACGACAACGCCACCGACCGCCTGTACGGCCTGTTCTCCAACGGCGGAACACAGTCCATCGTCCGGTTCGATAAAGATATTGAAAAGCCGGAAGTGATTTATGCCTTCCCCTTCGGCGTGAGCGTGTTCGACATAGACGTGAGCCACGACGGCAAGTTGCTTTCGGTGACGACCCAGGGCGACAACGGCGAGCATACCCTGCTGCTGTTCCGCACCCGGGACCTGGAGGCGGCCTTGTTCACCCCCGAGAAACTGGTTACCTGGGAAGACTGCAACCTGGGTCAGTTCCGTTTTTCGCTGGACGACCGCTACCTCATTGGCAGTTCGTACTATACGGGCGTATCGAACCTCTGGCAGATTGAACTGGCCACCCATGAGATGGAACTGCTGTCCAATACGGATATCGGCCTGTTCGCCCCGCTGGAAATCGCGCCCGGAAAGCTACTGGCCCTGGAATTCGAGCGGGATGGCATGCGTCCGGTCACCTTGGAGAGAAAGGTGGTGAACGACGCCAACGCCATTGAACTGTTCGGCCAGCAGGCCTACCACAAAAACCCCGAAGCCCTGGAAGCCGTGAGCCAGTTGAAAGAACCGGTTACGCCCATCGCCTTTGGCGACGTGTACCACGGCATCACCCCGTATAACGCAATCAAAGAGATGAACTTTGCCGGGGCCTACCCCGTCGTGACCGGATTTACGGACCGGAAAGCCTGGAACAACGTAACGCCGGTGCTGGGGTATCGGTTCACCTTCAAGGATCCCGTAGGGCTGAGCAGCCTGGTCATGAACGTGGGCGTATCGCCCTGGAGCGCTAACGACCTGAAGAACCGCTTCCACCTGGATCTGGAATGGAAATATTTCTTCTGGACGCTGAACGCCGCGTGGAACCATTCCGATTTCTACGACCTCGTAGGCCCGATGCGCACCAGCCGCAAGGGCTATATGGCCAGCCTTTCCTACGACTATACCAACAGCATGAGGGTCCCCTATACTCGCGCCTGGGGCTTCTCGGTGGGTGCATACGGAGACATGGACGCCCTGCCGCTGTACCAGGAAATCAGCGTGGACGACGGCATCCATTCCCTGCAGACCGTCAGCGCATACGGAAGCTTTGCCAAGTCCCGCAGTTCGCTGGGCGCCGTCATGGTGGAGCAAGGCTATAACATGAGCCTGTTGGGCTATGGCTATCTGGCGGGCGGACGATTCTTCCCTTCGCTGGAAGCAAACGCCAGCTTCGGCGTCCTGCTGCCCATCGACCGGAACACCTCTTTCTGGGTGCGGACCGCCGCGGGACACTCTTTCGGCGATGAGAATTCGGCCTTCGGACACTCCTACTTCGGCGGTTTCCGGAACAACTACGTGGATTATAAAAACGCCTTCCAGTACCGCAACTCGCGGGCCATGCCGGGCGCCAGCATCGATGCCATCCCCGCCCATTCCTATGCCAAAGCCACGGGCGAGCTGAACCTGCGGCCCATCCGTTTCAACGACCTGGGCACCCTGTTCGTCTATCCCACCTGGACCCAGTGCTCCTTCTTCGGTACCGGCCTGGCCACCTGGAACCCGGGCATCGAGCGGCGCATCTTCTACAGCGCTGGCGTGCAGCTGACCACCGAACTGGTCTTCCTCAACTATATGAAGACCACCCTGTCTATCGGATATGGCCACCTGTTTGCACCTGAAGGCTTCCCCGGCGGACGCCACGGCAATGAACTGATGATTTCCCTTAAACTCCTGTAATGTCGTTTGTCGCCGCTCTCCTCCCGGTAGTCATCTACATTTTTGTCGTGTACACGCTCGACAATTTCTCGCTGGTGAGCATCCGCGGCCTGGTGATGCTGGTGGGTGCGGGCCTGCTGGCCGCCGTGGCCTGCTTCGGCCTGTTCCGGCTT
>CADCCI010000064.1:13792-20417 GCA_902799895.1 uncultured Bacteroidia bacterium
AACGCGCCTCCGATTTCCTCTACCCCATCCTGGAAGAGGCGGTGAAAGCCCTCCCCCTGTGGTGGCTGGCCCGGCGTAAAAAGATTGCCTTCTTCATAGACAGCGTCATTTGCGGTGCGGCGGTGGGCGGCGGTTTTTCCATCCTGGAGAACATCCTGTACCTGCTTATGGGGAACCTGAACCTGGGCACCGCCCTGTTCCGCGGCCTGGAAGTGGCCCTGATTCATATGGGCTGCAGCGCCATCATAGCCGTGGCCCTGATGTTCACGGTACGCCTGCTGGAACGCCGCCACGCCCGGCTGTCCGTTAAAAAAAGCGACACCACCATGTCGCTCTTCCTGTATTTCGTGGCAGCCATCCTGCACATCCTGCACAACTATCTCCAGGCCGACCCGATGATGCAGTTCATTGTGGTGTTCGGCTCGCTGAGCGGCCTGCTGGTCTGGGTCTATCAGTATGACGGCGATATGATTCACCGCTGGCTGGACCGCGGCCTGGACAAACAGGTAACCCTGATGATGGACATCCAGCAAGGACACCTGGGCGAAACCAAGACCGGGCAGTTCCTGCTCTCCATCAAAGAGAACTTCCCGCCCGAGGTGTTTTTCGACATCATTTGCTACGTGCAATTGTATATCGAGCTGGCCGTGGCGGCCAAAAGCCGGTTCATGGCCCGCGAGGCAGGCCTGGACGAGCCGCTGGACGAAGCCACCCGGAGCCGTACCTTAGAGAAGTACGACGAATTCAGGAGCCTGGAGAAGGAGTTGGGAAAGAGCGCAAGAATGACGGTCGCCCCGGTAGTGAAATTCTACCCGGCCGACCGTAAAGCTCTGGAGGAACTCCTGGAGGAGTGCCGCTAATTGAAATTCCGCGAGGCGAACGGAAGGGCATCCCGAAGCGCCAGGTGCCAGTATTCCCAGTTGTGGACGCCGTTGTGCACGCGCAGTTCGCTCTTCACTTTCTTATCCCGCATTTTCTGGTGCAGGCCCGTGGACAGGTCCAGCAGGAAGTCGTCATCGCCACAGTCGATGAACCACTTCACCGTGCGCAGTTTCTCCAGCGTAGCCTCATCGGCCTCGTCGATGAATTTGAGGGCGGAATGCTCCCGCACCGACTGGGACACGATGTAGAGTTTATCCTTGGCCGGATCCTTTACATCGCGCGCCGCCACCTGGTTCTCTCCGTTGTCCAGCCAGGCGCTCATGGCGTAGCAGCTGGAGAACATGTCCGGATGGCGCTGGGCGTAGACCGTGCTGCCGCCGCCGCCCATGGACAGGCCCATAATGGCCCGGTGACCTTTGTCGCCGATACAACGATATTTGGCCTCGGCCGCCGGAATGAACTCCTGGAAGAAAAAGTCTTCGTACGACCAGCCCGGCATGTTGAAATAGCCGTTCCATTCGTTGTGCACGTCGGGATGGCCGGCATTGGGCATAAAGACCACCATCTTGCAGGCTTCACCGGTGCCGATGAGTTCATCGATCACGGTTTTCATCCCGCCCTGTTTCGACCAGTCCTTGTACGTGCCATAGAGGCCGTGCAGCAGATAGACGGCCGGATAGCGGTCCGACCCTTCGGCAAAGCCGTCGGGCAGGTAGACGTTGTATTTGACGGTTGTGTTCAAAATCTCGCTCCGGAGGCTGTCCGTAACAATTTTTCCTGCCCGCACCGGCAACACCGGCAGCAGCAGGACCAGCATCAGCATTAAATTCTTTTTCATATCTTTTCCAGAAAATCTTCTCCTACATAATTAAACAGGCTGGCGCAGACCTCGGCGCTGAATTTGAGCGCCACGGGGACCAGTTGCGACCAGGAAGCGGCATCCAGGTGCTGTACGCGCGCCTTGTCGAAGCCCTTGGTTACCAGGCCATACACCGTTCCGGCGTTGAAATTGTCGCCCGCGCCGATGGTGGTCACCACCTTCTCTACCTTTTCCACCGGGAAGGAAACCTGTACCCCGGGCGAGAATACCGTCGTTTCACGGGCTCCCCGCGTGCAGATGAAGTTCGGGCACAGCGGGGCGATGTGTTCCGTGTACACCTTCGCGGCATCGGCCGAGCCGTACAGGGCCTCGATATCCTCGTCCGACCCGCGGACAATGTCGCTCAGCGCCATGTTCTCTTCGATGGACGCGCGCAGCGCCTCCAGGCTCATGGCGCTTCCCTTGCGGAAATTGATATCATAATAGACAATGGCGCCTTTCTCGCGGGCGGCCTTCACAAAGGCTTTCGTCTGCGGGGCCGTTTCCGGATTGATGGCGAAGAAGGACCCGAAAAGGACCACGTCGCCGGGCCTGACCGCCACGTCCGGCACCTGGAACAGCTGCGGCGTGGGGTTCCGGAAAAACTCGTAGTGGGCGTTGTTCTGCTCGTCGAGCATGGCCATAGAGACGTTGCTTTGTCCCGGTACGCGGCGGATTCCCTCGGGAGCCAGGCCGTTCCGCGCGGCAAAATCCGTCACGATATCGGCCACGGCATCGTCTCCTATCTGAGTGATCATCAGCAACTTAAGATCCTTGTTCTGCCGGCCGGCGGTGCGTCCCAGCGAAATCATCGCGTTAAAAGTGGAACCTCCCGGAACGGCCGCCTGGGGCTGATTTTCCTTGAAAACAATATCCAGCACGGTTTCTCCGATGCCTATAATAGATTGGAACATGATAATTTGGTGTTATATACTTTACAAAGATAATAATTATTGATATATTTGCATATTGTATGGACCACGAAAAGATTATCGCCTTGCTACACCGCGAAGTGAAGCCCGCACTGGGCTGCACGGAGCCGATAGCGGTGGCCCTGGCCGTTTCCAAGGCTGTAGAAATTATCTCCGACAACTGCGCATCACGCTGTCCCGAAGGCTGGCGGCTGACGGCCGATTTCCTTATCGACGTGGCCGTGAGCGGCAATATCCTCAAGAACGGGATGGGCGTGGGCATCCCCGGAACGGGCCGCGTGGGCCTGCCGGTGGCCGCCGCCCTGGGCGCCGTCTGCGGAGATAGCCGCCGCAACCTGGAAGTGCTGGCCAATTTGAGCGAAGCGGCCGTAAAAAGGGCCCTGGAGCTTGTAGAAAGCCAGAAAGTGTCCATTTCCGTGGCCGATACCGACCACCTGTTGTACGTCAAGGCCACCGTCTGCGCCAACGGACAGGCACAGGCCAGCGCCGAGGTGAATCCCCAGGCCTATGCCATCATCGAGGACGATCACGACCGCATCGTGGAGACCTGCTACGCAGACCGGATCCTGATGAGTTCCGAATCGGCCGCCGGCCTTTCCTGCCCGGAAGAAGGGGAAGAAACGCCCTCGGTCAGGGAAATCCTGGATTTCGCAGACAAGGCCCCCTATGCCGACATCGCCTTTATCCTGGAAGACCGCACCCTGAACCTGGCCCTGGCCCGGGAAGGCCTGGCCGGGAATTACGGAATGAACGTGGGGAAAGCCATCCGGGAGAACCAGCAAGAGGTCTTCGGGGACGATTTCCTGAGTTTTGCCATGGGCATGACGGCCGCCGCGTCCGACGCCCGCATGGCGGGCAGCACCCTGCCGGCCATGAGCAACAGCGGCAGCGGCAACCAGGGCATCACCGCCAGCATGCCCGTCATTGCCTATGCCCTGAAATACGGCATCGACGATGAACGGCTGGCCCGGGCGCTTATCCTGAGCAACCTCGTGGCCATCCACATCAAACATTACCTGGGCAAGCTGAGCGCCCTGTGCGGCTGCGTGGTGGCCTCCACCGGATCGGCCTGCGGCATCGTGTACCTACAGGGCGGCGGCTACGACGCCATTTGCGCCGCCATCAAAAACATGGCCGGAAACATTACCGGCATGGTGTGCGACGGCGCCAAGGTGGGCTGCGCCATGAAGGTAGCCTCGGGGGTTTCCTGTGCGGTACAGAGTGCCGTTCTGGCCCTACGCGGCACCTGCATCCCATCGACCGACGGGATTATCGACGACGACGTGGAAAAAACCATCCGGAACGTGGGTTCCATCGGCTCTGCGGGCATGAAGAATGCCGACCGGATGATAATGGATATTATGTTATGCAAATAAACGGATTCCCGCATGAATAAAAAAGCGTTCCTTCTTCTCTGTTTCCTCTGGCCGGCGCTCTCTGCCATGGCCCAGATGGATCACCTGGTGTTTACGCCGCAATGGCTGCCCCAGGCGCAATTTGCCGGCTATTACGTAGCCCAGGAAAAAGGCTTTTTCAAGGAAGCCCAGCTGGATGTGGAAATTGTCCATCCCACCGCTTCCGAACCGGCCCTTACCCGTATCAAGGAAGACAAGAGCCAGGCCACCACGCTGCAGCTGATGGAGGCTATGGAACTGTGTGATTTCGGTATTCCGCTGGTGAATATCCTCCAGACCTCCATGAACAACTCCCTGATGATTGTGTCGCGCCGCGGGGTAAGTCCATTGGAGCAGAAAGGCGCCCGCGTGGGTGTCTGGAGTGCCGGATTCGGCCAGTTGGCCTATTGCATGAGCATCAAGGAAGGCCTTGATTATGAATGGATTCCCATTGCATCCAACATTAACCTTTTCATTAGCGGAGCGCTGGATGCCACCCTGGCCATGAGCTACAACGAGTACTATCAGTTGGTGCAGACCGGCCTCCCCATTACCGAGGAAACCGTCTACCGGTTCCGTGACCATGGCTATAACATCCAGGAGGACGGGGTCTATGTAACCCAGGCCTTCTATAACGAGCATCCCGATCTGTGCAAACGTTTTGCCGATGCCTGCAAGCGGGGCTGGGAATGGGCGGCCGAACACCCCAATGAAACCCTTGAAATTGTGATGGACGTCGTCAAGAAGAATCACGTAGCCACCAACCGCATTTTGCAGAAACTGATGCTGGAGGAGATTCTTCGCCAGTTGGTGAACGAGGAAACCGGCCAGCGGGAATACCGCCTGCGCAAGGAAATTGTGGAACAGGCCAACCAGCTCATGCTGGATAACAACCTGATTTTCGACGAAGTAACGTATGACCAGCTCTTAAATCTCTAGCTATGAAAAAATGGTTAACCCTTTTGCGGACATCGCTTTCCGCCCGGCTCAGCTGGCTTACCGTGATTTTTGCCGCCGTCCTCTTCCTGGGGGCCCTGTCCTTCTTGTTCAAGCAATCCCAGGACACCATATTTAAAGAGGCTTTCAGCCGTGCCACCCAGGTCCTGGACAATACCGCCCAGCGCGTAGAAGTCATCCTGGACAAGGTGGAACTGTCTACGAAAAATCTTGCCTGGGTGGTACAGCGCAATCTGGACGCGTCCGATTCCATGTACGTCTACAGCCGGAGTGTCGTGGACCAGCTCTCCTTCCTCTCGGGCTGTTCCGTCTCCTTTGAGCCGTACTATTTCCCTGAGCGGGGGCGGTTTTTCTCCATTTATTCCTGCAGAAAGGAAGATGGGGAAGTTTTGACCGTCCAGGAGGGCGACGACCTCTACCAATACTTCTATATGGACTGGTATCTCCAGGCCAAACTCCTGGACCAGCCCACGTGGATCGAGCCTTTTATGGACTATTCCCCGGACGATTCCTTCTCGCCCGGAATCATTTCCTCCTACAGCTGGCCTATCTACGACAAAAACAAAAAATTCTGCGGAGTGGTTTCGAACGATATCTCCCTGCAATGGTTGTCCAACACCATTTCCGAGATGAAACCCTACCCGCACTCCTATAGCATCATGGTGGGACAGGGCGGAACGTATTTCGTTCATCCCGATACCACCAAGCTCTTCTATCAGACCATCTTCACCGAGACGCTTGAGAAGCCCAATCCGGCCATCACGGAACTGGGTCACGCTATGCAAAACGGAGAGCGTGGCATGCGCGAGCTCCGGATAGACGGGAAGAAGTGCTTCGTCTTTTTCCGGCCGCTCAGTACCACCGGCTGGAGCACGGCCATCATCTGCCCCAAAGACGACATTTTCGGCGGTTATTACCGGCTGGTACGGACCATCCTGAGCCTGGTCATCATCAGCTTGATCCTCATGCTGTGGATTTTCCGCTCGCTGATTACCAAGGAATTGGATCCCCTGCAGACCCTGGCCAACCAGGCCGAAACCATCGCCTCCGGCCGCTTTGACGTGGAATTGCCCGCGACGCACCGCGTGGATGAAATCGGCCAGCTGACCGAAGCCTTCGGCAATATGCAGCATTCGCTGGTAAACTATATCGATGAACTTACCCGCACCACCGCGAACAAGGAACGCATCGAAGGCGAACTGCGGATTGCGCGCGACATCCAGATGAGCATGGTGCCGCGAATCTTCCCGCCGTTCCCCAACCGGTCCGATATCGACCTGTACGCATCCATGACCCCGGCCAAGGAGGTGGGTGGCGACCTGTACGATTTCTTTATCCAGAACGAGAAGCTCTACTTCTGCGTGGGCGATGTGAGCGGAAAGGGCGTGCCGGCCTCTTTGTTCATGGCCGTTACGCGTAACCTCTTCCGGGTCGAGGCTCAACTGGGTCTGTCCCCGGAGAAGATTGCCACCCAGCTGAACATTGCCCTTTCGCGGGACAATGACCAGAACATGTTCGTGACCATGTTCCTTGGCGTGATTGACCTGGCAACCGGTCTGATGCACTTCTGCAACTGCGGGCACAACCCGCCCCTGCTGGAC
>CADCCI010000065.1 GCA_902799895.1 uncultured Bacteroidia bacterium
TGACGGGGTGGAAGCGAGGACGGCCTTTCCCCAGAGCCGCCCGCAGCTTCCACCAGCCGCCGCAGTTGGCGGGTTCTGCGGCGGCGCCCCCTGCCCTGCTGGAATTAACTCTGTTCACCCTAGACCAAACAGGGCAAGTGTACCTGGTCTCGGTCAAAAAGGGGAGACTACTATCACCCAGACTCCCAACCTTCCACGCCAGAGGCGATAATTCCGGCAAGTAAATTCAACTACTTGAACAGCTCAGAATGTGAGCCTAAACGAACAAGTTTAATTTGGTGACTGGCTATATCAATCCAAATAAGTAAGAAATCATTCTGGACGTGACATTCCATACAGTCCTTGAACTCGCCGGTAAGCATATGCGGCTTATAGGAAGCATCAACATTACCATTATCTCTCAACTGTTGCAGTACAGTTTTTAAAGCGGTTATCTTTAATGGTTGATTCTGATAACGCTTCAAATCCTTTTTAAACCTTGTAGTGTAAGATAATTCCCACATATCAAAGCTCTGCTACAAATCCTTCCAAATTATCCACATCCAGTTTTTCCAACTGTTTTCCAGAACGGACTTCATCAATGGCTGCAACGGTTTCTATATTGGGCTCATCGTAAACGATGTCCATCAAGACTGTCTCAACATAGTTGTTGAGACTCCTGTTCTCTTTCTTGGCCTTAATCTTCAAACGCCGTATTAAGTCTTTGTCAAATCTAAAGGCTGTTTGCACCTTGGTTGTAGAGCTAATCATGACAGTGTTATATTTTATACTGCAAATATATAACATTAATATAACAATTGCAAAGATAGGTATTATTATCATTCCCGCAAACTAATTCTAAAAAACAAAGGCACCAGCGTGCTGCAGGTGCCTTTACAAAAAAGCATCGGCATTTGGCCGATGCTTGCTCCCCCTCGGGGACTTGAACCCAGGACCCCCTGATTAACAGTCAGGTGCTCTAACCAACTGAGCTAAGGAGGAATGTTTTGCAAAGGTACAACATTTTTCCCGATGTGCAAATATTTTTCGCTTTTTTTTGCTTACCTTTGTGCTACTGGAACGAAGCCTAATGGATATTGACCTCTTGTCAAAAATGGTCAAGGAAATGATTCTTGACAACGATTCAGTGACGCTTCCGGGAATCGGAAGTTTTGTCGCTGAAGTTGTTCCGGCTACCTTCTCGGACAAGGGTTACACCATCAATCCGCCCTACCGCCGCCTGTTCTTCCGGCAGCGCCATCAGGATGATTCCCGGCTGATCGATTTCTATTGCAAGACCAATAATGTGGCTCCTGCCGATGGCGAACGGATTCTGACAGAGTTCCTTGCAGGTCTGAAAGAGATTTTGATTGAGAAGAAAAACGTCATCCTGCCCGGCCTGGGACGGCTTCGCGCCACGAAGGAGAACAATTTCTTCTTTGTTCCGGACGAGGATTTGGATATCTATCCTAACGGTTATGGTCTGGAGCCGATTTCGCTCAAGACGCATCAGGAGACCGAGGAGGAGGTTTCGGCCGCTATCGCCGGTCTCCGGTCGATTATCGATGAGCCGGCAGTGGCAGCGACGGCGGAGGAGCCGATTGTAGAGCCGGCGGAGATGCCGATTCAGGCAGCAGCCGAGCCGATCGTAGAACCGGCGGAGATGCCGGTTCAGGCAGCAGCCGAGCCGATCGTGGAACCGGCGGAAGTGCCGGTTGTGGAGCCGGTTACCGAAGAGGTTCCGGAGCTGATGATAGAGCCGGTGGAGGCACCGGCCGAAACTCCGGTTGCAGAGTCGGAGCCCGAACCCATTGATATTTCCCTGCCGGAAGTGGAGGATTCCGTTGAAGAACCCGTCGCAGAGCCGGTTGTTCCTGAACCGGAACCGGCAGCCCCCGCGGCCCCGGCGCCGGCAAAGAAGCCGCGCAACCCTTGGATCACCCTTGGGCTGGTCCTGGGCGCCCTGCTGCTGGCAGTAGCACTCTTCCTGCTGATCTTCGTCATCCTGGCGAAGGTAGATCCGGAGTTCATCGACTCCATCCTCTACTCCCCCGAGGAGCTTCGCATCATCAATTATTAACGGAAATGAGATAGGATCTCGTCAAGGGCGGCAAAGTCCGTGACGAGCACATCGCGGGGTTTGGAACCCTGCTGGGGCCCGACGATTCCGGCAGCCTCCAGCTGGTCCATCACGCGGCCGGCCTTGGCATAACCCATACCCAGACGGCGCTGCAGGTCGGATGTAGAACCGCGCTGCGAGGTAACCACCAGGCGGGCCGCCTCTTCGAAACGCTCATCCAGCGCCTTCATATCAATCATACCTGTTCCCTCTTCAACCGAATCCGTTTCCGGAGCGGGCAGATAGTACGGCGTGTTGTAGCACTTCTTGTAGCCCTCCTGCTCTCCCACGGCATCGGTCAGTTTGCCAATCTCGTCATTGCTGATAAAGGCGCACTGCACCCGTTCCATCTCCACGCCCGCGTAATAGAGCATATCGCCCTTGCCGATTAGTTTTTCGGCGCCGGGAGAATCCAGGATGGTGGAAGAGTCGATACGGGAAACCGTACGGAAAGCGATACGGGTAGGGAAATTCGTTTTGATAAGACCGGTAATCACATCCACGGAAGGACGCTGCGTAGCCAGGATCACGTGGATACCCGCCGCACGGCCCTTCTGCGCCAGTCGGATGATGGAAGTGGAGATGCTCCGGGAGAGGTTTCGCGCCTCGGCACCGGCTCCCACCGACATGGTAAGGTCTGCGTACTCATCAATCACCGCTACGATGTACGGAAGGAACTTGTGTCCCTCGTCCGGACGCAGCTTGCGGTTGCGGTACTTCTCGTTATAGAGCTTGATATTGTTCACATAAGCCTGGCTCAGCAGTTCGTAGCGCTCGTCCATTTCCACGCAGAGCGAACGCAGGATCTTGTCGGCCATTTCCGGCTTCTTCACAATGCAGTTCGCCTTTTCCTCCGCCTCGTCCGCGCTGTCCGGCAGCACCGCCAGGTAGTGCTTCATCAATTTCTCGTAGGCCGAGAACTCCACCATCTTCGGGTCGATGAACACGAGTTTCAGCTCCGAAGGATGCTTGGAATACAGCAGCGAGGCCACAATCACGTTCAGTCCCACGGACTTACCCTGCTTCGTGGCACCCGCCACCAGCAGGTGCGGCGCATCGGCCAGGTCGAATACCTTTACTTTCTGGGTGATGGTATAGCCGATGGCCACCGGAAGTTCCGCCTTGGAACGGCGGAAGGCATCGTCGTTGAGCATGGCTTTCAGCGGCACGATGGACGGCCGGTCGTTGGCCACCTCGATACCCACGGAGTCCTCCAGGGTAACCACACGTACACCCTTGGCATTCAGCGACATAGCAATATCTTCCTGCAAACTCTTGATGGCAGAGATCTTCACGCCGGGAGCCGGATATACCTTATATAAGGTAACGGTCGGGCCCACGTTGGCCTTCACCTCGTTAATCTGGATCTTGTAGTTCGCCAGGGTGGCGATGATCTTGTTCTTGTTGCGCGTAAGTTCCTCAGTAGAAATGTCCTGGCGGGACGATGCATAGTCGTCCAGCAGGTCCAGCGACGGGAACGCGTAGTTGGGAAGTTCGGCCCGGTTGTCGATCCGCGGCAGCTCTTTCTTCACTTCCGTGTCTATCTTATCGCCCTCCACAATCTCGAAGCCCGGTTCTACCTCCGTTGCTTCGCCTTCCGGAGTCTCCTCCGACAAGGCTTCTTCCTCGGCCGGATCGGTCAGCGGCGTCTGTCCCCGACGAGAAGCGCGGGCCGGAACGGGTTCCGGTTCGGGTTCGGGTTCCATTTCCGGTTCGGGTTCGGTTTTAACATCCTTCATCCAGGCGGGCAGGACCGATTCCTCCGGCTCGGTCTCCTCCTTGGGAGCGCGCGGTTGTCCCAGCGACAGCAGCCATTCCGAGAAGGAATTGCCTAGCAAAAAGATCCATCCGGCCAGCAAGATCACCAGCAGCACACCGGTAATGACCGTCCCGAACAGATTCTGCGACCAGGCGATAACCGCCGAACCGCCATCGCCGCCCAAACCACCGTCGAAAGTGGCATCCAGGCCCGCCAGCGAGGAGATGTATCCCAGCAGGAAGGAGGCCACGATAGCCCCGCTGAGCGCGATGAAGAAGGTCCGCAGCAAGGATTGTTTCCACCGTCCCAGCAGCAGGCGGACAGCAATGGCTACCATAATGATAATCAATGCGTAACTTCCCAGGCCGAACCATTTCCCACAGAGGAGGTGGGCCCATTTCAGACCGGTTTTTCCGCACATATTCGCCACCTGCTCGGCCTGCGACATCATGGCAGGGTCGCGCAGCAGACTCTGGTCAGCCTTCCACGTAAAAAGGTAAGAGGTCACCGACAAAAAGGTGAAAAGGGCAAACGCGGCGACAATAAGGCCGGAGATAATTCTCATACGGGCCTTCTCGCCATCGTCCATGGTCTTCCAGAAAGTGAAAAGCCGTCTCATCCGAGTCTATTTACGATTCTTGTTTTTCTTGTTGAATTTGCCGTTGCGGCCTCCCTGGCGGGCGCCGCCCACGTTCATGCTCATACCCGGGCGCGAGAAGTTGGAATCGCCCGAAATCTTGGATAGTTCGATTCCCTCCGGAACCTGGATGCGGCCGTTGGAGAGTTTCTCGATATCGGAGAAAATGGTCTCGTCGGCCACGCTGTCCTTGTTCCAGATGAGATACTGCTGGCGCATGTAGATGGCCAGCGAGCGGATCATCGCCGTTTTCACTTCGCCGTCGGGCTCGGTGGCAATCAGGTCGATGATGCTTTCAATGTTGCGGCCGTAGTGGCGTGCCTTTACCGGCTTGGTTTTCAGCGGAATCGTGAGCGGGGCGCTCTCCAGGATGGCCGGTTCGGGGGCCGGATACGGGGCGTCCACATCCAGGTCCAGGCCCGCAATCAGGTAGAGGTGGTCCCAGAGCTTGTGCTCGAAGTCTTCTTGCGTATGGACCTGCGGATTCAGCAGTTCCATCACCTTTACGATGGCCCGTGCCTGGTCCGTCCGCTTGGCGCGGTCACGCACCTGTTTCATCTGCTCCACCATGGACAGGACATTCCGTCCATATTCCGGCATCACCAGTTTCTCCCGTTCGGTATTATAGAACAATTTAATGACTTGATCGGTAGCTTCCATAAAGACAATATATCATGAGTTGCAAAGATAATAAATTATTCTACAACATCCACCTCATTTTCCTGTAAGTACCAGAGATATCCTTCCACGGACGGCCAGCCCATCCGGCGGCACAAAGACACATAACGGCTCACCTGTCTGCGGTGCGCGGCATGGCGGACGCCAAATTTATAGTCTATGACGATGAGTCCCCCGTCGGGCCGGCGCACGACCCGGTCCGGCCGCCACACGGCACCGTCGGTATCTGCGATGGGACATTCTGTCATCACCGCCGACCGGTCTTCCGGGAACCACCCCCGGTCCGCCACGGAACGGATCCGCCCGGAAAGCCACTCGCGGGCCTCCTCCGCTTCGGGACCGGACAGTGCGCCGGCCGTAAGTGCCTCATTTACAGCACTCGGCAAATCCACGGGGACGCAAACTTTGGAGAGGATTCCATGCAGGACGATGCCTCGCAGGCGTTCCGATGCCCCTACGCCCACGGCCCCTTCCTCGCCGAAGAAATCGGCCGCATCGGCACTCAGGCGCAGACGGCCGCCCAGCGGATAGGACGGATAGGCAGACGCTACGCTCCGGGCCGGTTCCTTGCGTTTCAGCTTGTTGAAATCGTAGAAAGTTCCATAGAACCGGGTATCGGCATCCACGAATTCCCGCAGGAGATCGGCCACTTTCGCGTTGCGCGTTTTGTCGGCACAGATGACGTGCAGACCGTTTACCGCACGGGTCAGCGCCACGTAGAAGGTGTTGATATTGTCTATATACTGCAAGAGACGCTCCTGGGCGTAGGCCCCTTCGAAGAGGGTCGCGTCCGTCTTGCCGGACACACGCACCTGATAAACGCCGTCTGCGACGCCTTCCAGCGGGGTTCCGTCCAAGGTGGGCCGGTTCCAGCTGTCCGTATCGCGGAAAAGACCCACCTCTTCGGCATACGGGAAAATCACATACGGGAATTCCAGGCCCTTGGACTTGTGTACCGTCATGATGCGGACCGCGTCGGAGTCCTCCGGCGAGCTGATGGTGGGGTCGGCGTCCTGCCAATCCTTCAGGAAGGCGGCCGCGGAATGGCCGTTCAGGAGGGTCCATTCCTGCAGTTCATCCATAAATGACTGGATGTAGAGTACTTCACTGTCAAACAGTTCCGGGTCTGACCGACGGATTTCGCGAAGCAGCATCTCGCAGAGTTCGGGCAGGGAATGCTGGCGGGAGGAAAGGACCTCCGGGTCTACCTCCAGGGTCTGGGCCAGGAAGGAGTTGACCGTATCGGCCGGATTCTCCACATAACTGAGCAGGGACACCAGCCGCCGGACGGTCACCGAGGATTTGACGTGCAGGGAATCATCCGAAATGACCTTGATTCCATTGGCCACCAGCAGTTGGGCGATATGGGAACCGGTGTCGTTTTTGCGCACCAGGATGGCCACGTCACAAGGCCGGGCACCGGCGGCAAAAACCTTCTTCAACGATGAGAGAACCTGTTCGTCCTCTTCCTCAACCGGGCAGAAAGTCACCTCGACGCTGCCCTCGGCGGGGTCTTCACACCGGACATGCTGCTGCACGCCCGCGTACATCTTCCGGATCCGGTCTCCCGAGCCGCACAGTTCATCCAGGCGGCCGGCAGCATAGGCAAAGAAATCGCCATTGAAGTCCACGATGGTTTTCAGGCTGCGCCAGTTGTCTTCCATCTCCTCCACGTTGCTGCTCGGGAAATCCGCCTCTATCTCGCTGTCCAGCAGGTTCCAGTCCGAGCCCCGCCACCGGTAGATGCTCTGTTTGACATCGCCCACAATCAGGCTCTCGCGCCCGTAGTCGTCGCTTTCGTGCAGCAGCGGCCGGAAGTTGGCCCACTGGATGCGCGAGGTGTCCTGGAATTCATCCAGGAGGAAATGCTCGAACCGGACGCCCAGTTTTTCGTAGACAAAGGGGGTGTCCTGCCCGTCTATAATCTTCAGCAGCAAGGAGTTGGAGTCGTCCAGACTAAGGACGTTCTTCTCTTTGAGCAAGGCCTCGAAGGTGGTGTACAGTTCTCCGGCGATGCCCAGTTCGTACAACTGGCTGCGCAGCAGCTGGGCCGTCCGGAAAACCTTATAGGGCTGGCCGAACAGGTCGCAGAAGGCCTGCAGCGGGGCTTCCAACTGCCCCTGGACGCGTGAAAGCAGGTGGGCATTTTCCTTGGAGAACCATTTGGACGAATCCCCGCAGGTGCGCACGAAGGCATCGGTCGGCGCCTCAATCTCCCCTCTTCCGTCTGCCAGTTTAACATAGCCTTCCATCTTCCCGAGCCATTTCCGAGAGCTTTGTTCCGGATTTATCCCGCAGGCTTCCAGCACGTCCAGAACGGCCTGCGAACGCGTTTTCACCTGGGAACGGAAGTCGTCCTCCGCCTTTTTGAAAACGGCTTGGACACGCTGCAGGTTCTCCGGAGAATAGAAGGTTTTTTCGTCGATGCCCGACGCCTCGATCTGCTCGCGGAAAGCATCGCTCTTCAGCTGCTCGGCCATCTTGTACAGGGCCTCTTCCAGGCTGAAGGTGCCCTTTTCGTTCAGGCGGTCCATCACGCTGGCCGTTACCCATTTCAGCAAGGGACTCCCCTCGCTCAGGGATTCCAAAATCCGGTCTACGCTCTCGTGTACCAGCGATTTTTTGTCCAATTCTACCTGGTAGGAGGCAAAGCGGCCGATTTCCCGGGAGAAGGCTTTCAGGGTCTGCTGGAAGAAGCGGTCGATGGTGCTCACCGCAAAGGCCCCGTAGTCGTTCAGGATGTCGCTCACCAGCTGCGTGGCCCGCTGTTCCAGTTGGGCCGCGGTGTATCCCCGGGCCGCAAATTCCTGATAATAAGGAGAAGAGGCCGCGTCTCGCGAGAGTTTGTCCAGTTCTTTCAGGATGCGGCTCTTCATTTCGGCGGTGGCCTTGTTAGTAAAGGTCACCGCCAGGATGTGCCGATAGGCATACCGTTCTTCCGAACCCAGCAAGAGCTCGATATATTTTCCTGTCAGGCGGTGCGTTTTTCCGGAACCCGCCGAAGCTTTCAGAATCCGTATCATCGTCCGCAGATATTTTTAAAATCACAATAGGTACAGGTCTTGGTATCCGATGTCCGGCGCCAAGGGACGGACAGGTCTGTCAGCTCGTCCAGCAGACCCCTCACCGACTCGTCCATCAGCCGGCCGAATTCCTCGCTGGCGGAGACTTCTTTCAGCGGATTCGCAAAGAGGCGCGCCACCGGGTACAGGACGTTCAGCACCTGTTTCCCGCGCGTCTGTTCCGCCATCGCCTGGTCATACAGATACATCTGGAGGGCGATTTTGGGCCGTTTGCCCGTTTCCGGTCCGAACAGGGCGTCCACCACCTTGGCGGCATTCTCGTCGGTGATTTCCATCTCCTGGTCGGCCACCCGTCCGGTTTT
>CADCCI010000066.1 GCA_902799895.1 uncultured Bacteroidia bacterium
CAGCTTGCCGCTTTGGACCTAGGCACCGTGCAGACCGTCTTGACCATGAACGGCGTTACTCCCGCCGTGGCTGCGGATGCTGACGATGCCGGGAAGGACGGCTTTGTCTGGAACGACGAATACAAGACCAAGGCGGTGCGCAAATGGAAGGAAGACAATGACCGTGACGCCAACCGCAACAACTTGATGGTGAAACAGGTACGGATTCTTTTTGGAGAAGTGCCCACGGACCTGGATGACTTTATCTTCGCCTCGCAGAGCGTACAGGGCGAGGCCTTGAAATATTTCATCGAACTTTTCCGCGGCGGGAAATTCGATACCCGCACCGGCATCCTCTGGTGGAATATCCGGGACGGCTGGCCCATTATCTCCGATGCGGTAACCGACTGGTATTTCCGCCCGAAACGGGCCTACTCCTACATCCGCAATGTCCAGACCGATGTATGCGCCATGATCCTGGACGCACCGGATGCAGGCGGGCACCCGCTGGTGGTGGTGAACGACACGCGGGAAGCCGTCTCCGGCTCGGTTACGGTTCGGGATGCCGCCAGCGGCCGGGTGGCCTGGCAAGGGCCTTTCCAGGTAGCCGCCAACGGCCGCGCCGAACTGGCCCGCCTCTCTCCCGCCAGGGCGCAGGGCGTCTGGCTCATCTCTTACTCGCTGGATAACGGCAGTGCCGGCCACAAGACCGGCACCAACCACTATCTCTACGGAGAACCGCCTTTCCGGCTGTCGGACTACCGCTCCTGGCTGGACTCCCCGGCCGCCGGTGACACTGCTTTGATAACCCCATAACACTATTTCATATGAAAAGAATCATGTTATTTGCCGCACTCCTGCTGTGCACGCTCTCCGTTGAAGCCGCCCGTCCGAAGGCCAAACACGTTATCTTTATCGGACCGGACGGGGTTGCCTCCGAAGCCATACGCAAAAGCGTAGTGCTGGACAAGATGCCCAATGTAAAAATGATGATGGAACAGGGCGCCTACACGTTGGGTAAAAGGTCCGTCATGCCGTCTGCTTCGGCCATCAACTGGGCTTCCATCTTCATGGGCTTGCCTACCGAGCAGCACGGTTACAATAATTGGAACTCTGACAAACCGGTCATTCCCGCCGTCCTCGACAATGGCCGCGGGATGCCTCCTACCATCTACACCCTTATCCGCGAGCAGCGGCCGACCGCAGAAACTGGCTGCCTGTACAACTGGAACGGTATCGGCCCGCTTATCGATACAACCTGCATCTCCTGGCAGGTGTACGATCCCTGCTACCATGGATCGGCCCCGTACTCGTTCGATGCATATGTTGAAAAGGCCGTGCAGTACATCCTGGAGAAGAAACCGGTCTTTTTCACCTTCTATATTGGCGAAACCGACTCTGCCGGTCATAAATACGGCTGGGAAAGCGACGGTTACTACGAAAGCCTGGCCCAGGCCGACAAAGCGGTGGGTGCCATCCTGCAGGCCGCCCGCGATGCCGGCATCTTTGACGACACCATCTTTGTCTTCTCGTCCGACCACGGCGGATCCGGAAAAGGCCACGGCAAGCTGCAGATGGCCCATCTTGAGACCCCGTTCGTTTTGTACGGAAAGAACATCCGCAAGGGATACGTCCTGGATTTCCCCATGATGCAATACGACCTGCCTGCCACCATCGCCTACGCCCTGGGTGTAAAGATTCCCGAAGGCTGGCGCGGTGTTCCCATGGCCAAGATGTTCAAATAGCTTGTGCAGAGTAAGTAACTAACTATCAACAAGATCCAGAAAGCCGGTTCTCAAAAAATGAGAACCGGCTTTCTGTAATGCACTAATTACCAATAATTTATCCCGCACAGGATGTGCGTCGTCCTGTTCTGTCTAACTCTTGCAAATCCCGGCAATTCTGCATATCTTTGTAGAGTAACTAAAAACGCATAACTATGAAACCTTTTGTTCCTTCATTTCCGATTCATTGCTATCAAAAAGGATATAACGGTAATGTCTTGTTTTATAATATAAAAGACAGGCTGCTATACCTTACTATCTTCAGCACCCAAGCAAAAAAATACGGAATCAAGACATTGGCTATCAACCTCATGTTTAATCATGTTCATTTTCTAGTCCGGTGCAAAGATAAAGAAACACTGATTCTCTTTAATGCCACGACCCAGCAAATGTTTGCACGCGATCAGAATTCTTACATTCACTCTCGTGGAAAGTGGTTTATGAAGACATTCGGCTGGGCTCAAAAAAAATCGGACAAAGATATTCGTACCTGTTATTGCTACATCAATAACAATGCTGTCGAAAAACAACTGTATACAAACGCCGCCAAGGATCCTTGGACACTTCTATCTTACTATCAAAACCCGCATCCGTATTCAGGATTGCTTACAGAGAACCGCTCTTCTGCGGCCATGAGACAGGCCCTGAAGGAGGTTAGATATGCTTTCTATTCCGACAACTACATCAACTTGACAATGCTGGACAGGTTTTCTCAATCTCTCACTCAAGAAGAGTTACTGAAAATCAAAGACTACATTATCTCACTCTATTGCCCTATTGTGTTTGAAGAGGCTAACCGTTACTTCGGATCCGTCAATAATCTGCTATTAGCATGTAACGTGTCAAGCGGCAGCGAATATGAGATTAAGGAGGACTGGGACGGACCGTCAGACAAACCGTATCTGGAAATGATTCGGTCTATTACAAATAGCGGTTATTCTCTCTCTGACAAATCCTTTATCAAGAACCGGAAAGAACTTCTAAACATGATTCGCATCTTGTTGAAAGACACCCATGCCTCTCCAGTCATGATAGGACGCTTTCTTCATCAAAGGGTACATGCAAGTCCAAGCGTACAGGAACTTCGTGCTTGTGCAGAGTAAGTAACTCACTATCAACTAAATCCTGAAAGTCGGTTCTCTTTTTTTTAGAACCGGCTTTCTGCAAGTTATTTATTATAAGTTACTTACCCGGCACAATGATATGGCCGTTCGTTCAGGGGTAGATGGATATTACAAGGAAGAGAGCAGGGCTACGACCTTATCCAACATGACGGTACCGAGCAGGACCTTTCCATCAGGACCGATGACATAGACGGAAGGGATCCATCGGACCCGGAAGGTCTTTCCCGTGGTAATTTCGGTGCGAGGCTTAAAGTCACAGACTTGTGTCCAGGTTATCCCGTTATCGGCCATAAACTTTTCCAGGCGCTCACGGTCCTGGTCCCAGGAAATGCTCACGAATACCACCTGGTCAGAGGCAAAACGCTTGTACGCTTCTACCAAGGCGGGGACGTCTTTGCGACAATCGGGACACCAGGTGGCCCAGAAGTCCAGCACCAGGTATTTCCCGGCGAAGTCCTTCACCGACAGCACCCTACCGTCCAACGCCGTGCCAAAGGAAACGGTCGGGAAAGCTTCTCCAACCTTGATCATATCCTTGGCGTAAAGCGCGTCGTCATCTTGTCCGGCAGGGGTCTGGCCCCATAACGAAATAAATCCCGGCAAGAGGAGCGCCAGTACAATAGCCCACTTTTTCATATTAAGCCTCCAAATCGACAATTACTTTCATGCAGGTCTCGCGGTTCGCGTCGATAAACTGATAGGCCTCGTCATACTGCTCGAAGGGGAAGCGGTTCGACACCAGCGGAGCCAGGTTGATGGTCCCTTTGGAGATTTCCTCCACCGCCTTCAGGTAGTCCTCGTGACGATACATCATCGAACCAATCAGGTTCAGTTCGTGCTCACCCAGGTAGAACATGCTGATCTGGGGATCCTTCGCATGCACACCCACAATGATCACATCGCCGCCCTTTTCGATGGTTTCCATAAGGGCACGGACCGAAGATTCCACGCCAGCCACTTCGAAGCCCACCTGGTAGCCTTCCTCGCCGAAAAGCTCCTTCAAGGCATCTTTGATGGGCGTTTTGGCCACGTTCAGCGTATGGGCGATGCCGCACTCGCGGGCCTTCGCCAGCCGGTAGTCGGACACATCGGTGATGACCACCTTCTTGGCCCCGCGCGCCTGGGCGAACTGGGCAATGAGGTTGCCGATGGTACCGGCGCCCGATACAATCACGTTTTTGCCCTTCAGCTCACGCGGCCGCGAAGTAGCATGGGCTCCCACGGCGGAAGGCTCCACCATGGCGGCGTACTCCATGGACATCCCGTCGGGGATATGGACGGTTCGGTCTTCGGTCACTACGAAATAGTCCTGCGCGGCACCGTCGGCCTGGAAGGCCTGCACCCGCAGGTGCTCGCAAACATTGTACTGACCCCGTTTGCAAGGATTGCACTCGCCGCAAACCAGCTGCGGACGGGCCGTCACCCGATCGCCCGGTTTGAAATCCTTCACATCGGGACCCACCGCCACCACCACGCCGGAATACTCGTGGCCCTGGACCACCGGATAGAAGGTGGCGGGATGCAGGCCGTGGTAGGAATGAATCTCGCTTCCGCAGATTCCTATCTTCTTGATATTCAGTAGGATCTCGTTTCCTTTCAAGTCTTCGGCCTTCGGTGCCGGGACCTCGCGGAATTCAATCTTTTTCGGTTCAATCAATACTGCTTGTCTCATATCTCTTTCATTTTAACTATTATTCTTCTCTTTTGTTTCGCCGATACCGGCAAGCGCCGGAAACGGGTTTCCCGGAGAGGCAAATCAGGAAACTGACAGCGCCGCCGATGGGTGTCCACCAGGGCCAGGCAAGGGTCAGATTCAGGCCGAACAAACTCTTGGCCGTCATCAGGAAGAAAGCCACCAGCAGGCCGGCAATCAGGGCGGCCACCACACTCCGGGCATTCCCGCGACGGGTAAACAGCGCCACCAGGAAGACCCCCAGCATTCCCGCATAGGAGAAACACATCACACCGGTAGCGAAATCCACCAGGTTCATCCCGCTCATGGACTGCAGCACGGCCGTAAAAATGGCAAACCCCGTGAGCGCCAGTCCCATGAACACCGTCATTTTCTTGGACGATGCCATTTGCTCGCTGTCCGTCTCTACGGCGCGTCCGCGTTGCCGCCGAATGGGCAGGTACAGGTCGGCCGTAAAGCTGGATGCCATGGAATTGATGGCGGAATTGAAGCTGGAAAGCGCCGCCGCCAGCAGCCCCACCATCATCAGCCCGCGCAAACCGGCCGGAATGCAGCGGCAGATATACTGCGGGAAGAGGTCGCGCGCATCGCCCTGATACTGGGCGAAGGCGGCCGGATCGGTCTGCGAATATTTCACAAAAAGCAAGAGGCCGATAGACAGGAAAACCAGCACGATGGGGAGGCTGATTACCTGCGAGGCCACCAGCGAACTTCCCGCCTTGCGGACATCGCGGCAAGTCAGTTGCCGCTGCACAAACTCCTGATCGGTCGAGAATTGCGCCACCTTGAAAACGGTGGCGGCGAGGAGGGCGCCGATAAGGTTATAGGGCACATCGAACCGCCAGGAGGCGTCCACCACCTGCAGCTTGTTCCCCGGGGTCCACTGCCCGGCAATCTTGACCTGGCCGTGAACCAGGCTGTCCC
The DNA here is from genome assembly GCA_902799895.1 of uncultured Bacteroidia bacterium. GTDB lineage: Bacteria > Bacteroidota > Bacteroidia > Bacteroidales > UBA932 > Cryptobacteroides. The sequence continues at coordinate 5,505 of CADCCI010000066.1, forward strand.
AAATCTGCCCGAAAGTCAGGTCGGGCGTCAGGGAAAGATAGACCAGCACCAGGGCCACAAGGCCCGTTCCCACCACCAGCAGGATCTGCAAGGCATCGATGTACAGGCGGCCTTTGATGCCGCCCGCCATGGTGTAAAGGGTGGAAATCACCCCCAGGATGATGATGGAGTACATCAGGAACTGGAAGTGGATGGAGCCGTACAGGATGACGGAAACGGCAATGGCCGCGATAAAGAGGCGCGAACCCGAGGTAAAGAGCTGTCCCAGCAGGAACATCCCGCTGGTCCATCGCTTCGAACCCTCGCCGAAACGGTCCCCGATAAAGCCGTAGATGGTAATGGTACCGGCATTGTAGAGCCGCGGCAGGAAAAACCGGGCCACGAGCAGGCCGCCGAAGACCGCCCCGATGCAGAGCATCAGATAGGTCAGGTTGGTATTGAATCCCAGTTCCGGCGAACCCACGAAGGTGCCGGCGCTCACGGAGGTTCCCGTTGCAGCCAGGGCTACCAGCCAGCCGGGCATCGACTTGCCGGCCAGGAAATAATCCCGGATATTCCGGTTACTCCGCGAGAACCAGAAACCCACGCCCACCAGGGCGCCGATAAAGGCAATGACGATGATCCAGTCTACAACAGCCATAGGGACAACGGTTTAGCGGTCTTCGGCCTGGTGTCCGGTGCGGTCTACCTGGTGGTAGAACTGCGTGTAGGGCACATCGGTGCGGCCGGTTCCCTTGCGCATCAGCGCCTTCAGGTCTTCAAAATAGGTCGTATAAATATCCCGCGGCAGGACCTGCTTCTTTCCGCAGATGGAGGCTGCCATGCCTACCACCTCGCCCATCATGGCGCAGGTACGCATCACCCGCACGGAACCGAGGGCGATGTGCGTAACGGAAATGTCGCGGCCGGCCATGAACATATTCGCGATGTCTTTCGAGTAGAAGCAGCGGTACGGCAGGGCATAGGGGTCGATGGGAACCAGTTTGCCGATGCTCATCCATTCCGCGCCGGGGTATTTTCCGGCATTGCGCGGGTCGGGATAATGCTGGTCGATACGCCACGTGGTGGTGCAGGTGCCGTCCTCGTACGGAATGGGGCGGGTCAAGTCCTGCTCACGCAGCACCAGGTCGCCGATGATGCGGCGGCTTTCGCGTTTTCCCGAAACGTGCGACACCCAGACCAGGTGGGTGCACTCCCAGTCCTCTTTCTTGGCCAGGCGGTTCTTGCAATAGGAGAAGGTGCTGTAAGCCACGTACATACCGTAGTCGCGGATCTTCTCGGCATCGGCCACCTGGTCGTCGTTCATACCCACTTCCCAGTACCAGTTGGCACGATGGACGGGTTCCACCGTCTCTTCGTCCAGGTGCAGGCCCCAGTCGAGGCTGTCGGGGAAGGTGCAGGGGGTATTCCAGTCTTCGCAGTACCACTCGATGGACACGCCCATGGTATAGTCGTCGGCCTTTTCGGGAGCCAGGGATTCCCCGTATTCACTGCGGGCTTCACGGCCCATGCGGGTCTCGGCACCGGCCAGGACGGCCAGGTGGGCGTCGCCCGTGCAGTCCGCGAAGGTATGTCCGCTCAGGACGATGCGGTCCTGCCGGGTAGCTTCGATGGCCACCACGGAACGGATCTTATCGCCGTCCATCACGGCATCGGTCACGGTATAACCGAGGAAGAGGCTGATGTTCGGCTCGGCCGTCACCACATCCATCTTCTTCCAATCCTGGTAGTGATGGGCGCCGCGGGCGTTGCCGATACGGTCGGGACCGATCTCGTTCAGTAGGTAACCCAGCGACGGATAGGGAGCCATATTGATCTGGCCGCCCAGGCCCACGCGAACCTCGGAGGAATTGTTGCCGCCCAGGATGTAGCGGTCCTGGATCAGGGCCACCTTGCTGCCCAGACGGGCGGCCGCCAGGGCCGCGCAGATGCCGCTCATGCCGCCGCCTACAACCACCAGGTCGTAGGTCCCCTTGTCCACGGGCTCGTTAGGGCCCAGCAGGGATGCGCGCAGGGCGCGATAGGTCTCCAGCGAACGGTCGGGCACCTCGTCGGATGTGGTCAGGATAATGGCGTCGCAACGGCCGTCAAAGCCTGTCAAATCGTGCAGGGCCAGGGTATGCTTCCCGGCCGTCAGGTGCCAGGTTCCGCCCTTCTGCCAGTACCAGGCAGCGCGTTCCGGACGGGTAGCGCCTTCGCAGCCCAGGCCGAATTCTGCCTCATCGGCCACCCCGTCCACCTTTACGGCGAAGGTTCCGGGCGTCTTGCCTTCGGACCAGAAAGCCGTCCAGTTCTTGGTGCGCACCAAGAGGTGATAATCGCCCTCGGCAGGCACCTCAACCGTGGTCACCGCATCTTTCTCCAGCGGCGTACCAATACCGTGCGCCAGCAGGTAACTCGACCCCATCTGCAGCACAAACTGCTGCTCCACTGTCCAATCGCCTTTGTCGGCGAAGGTGGTCGCCAGGACCATCATAGCATTCTTCTTATCCATATACTGAATTCTTTTTATTCCATATCCAGCGAGAAGGGTTTCGGACGGCGCATCTTCTCTTGATAAACCACTTTTCCTTTGTCGTTGCGCACCTTGATGGTAATGGTCGATTTAGGGCTCGACGCGGTGGCGCGATAAAGGTGATGGCACTGTACATAGCTCTTGTGGGTAAAGAAACTCTTGCCATTGTTACCGGCCAGCGAAAGCGGCTCGGCCTCCACCACCTGCTCCACATCCAGTTTGTGGGAGCCTTCGTACATTTCCAGGGTATAACCCGGCAGGAGCATCCAGGCATTTACATAAATCTGGTTCTCGCGCTCGGCCGTAGAATAGTCCGTGCAGTAGCTGAACTCCGCAATGCGTTCCTGGGCCTTTTTGTTTTCCAGGATATTGGCCCGCACGGTATTCATGTCGTAAGCGCGTAACTGCTTGGAACCGTGGAGATAAGTCTCGTAGGCGTACGAGGGCTCTCCCTTGCCGAAACGGCCAATCAGAATACCACCGTCATCGGGATAGCGCGGATTACGGGCCAGGTACATCCGGTGGGCATGTCCATTGTAGAAATTCACCGGGCCGAAGCGGCGGAGCATCTTGTACAGGCGGTCCACCTGGGCGGGATCGGCGAATTCGGTATCTTTGCCGATGGTTTTCGGGAGGATGAAGGAAGCGTGGCCGCAAACCCGAATCTTCGTGCCGGCCGGCACCATAGCCAGGTCTTTCTCCAGCCAGGCGAACTGCCCTTCGGTCAGGCCCACCTCAAAGCGGCGGTTCCCCTTCATGCCATATTTCCCTTCTCCGGAACGGGGCGGCGCCTCGTTGTAATACAGGATATTGTCCAGCATCACCCAGTGGTCGTTGCCGATATTCATCGAATAATAGGTGGGGCCGCAGGCTTCGCGCCAGGGCTCCTCGGCATAACGGGTAATATCGGGATGCTGCTCGTCGGCCAGGCGGGCGCCGTCGTGGTCGTGGTTGCCCATCACACTGTACAACGGAGCCGTAAAACCACTGTCGCGCAGGAAAACGCGGGCCTTTTCCGGGTCCATATCGTACTGGTACCAGTAACGGTCCTGGACCAGGTCGCCCAGCTGGAAGGTCACCACAGGGCCTTTTTTGATGTTCTCGGCATAGAGGCGCTGCGCCAGGGGGACGACCAGCTGGCGGGCCATGTCAAAATCGTTCAGTTTGGGGCTGTGCTGCAAGTGCAGGTCCGTGGTAAAAATAACCGTATAGTTATCCTGCTTCTGCTTCTCCAACACGAAATCGTGGTTCTCCACCACATCGGCAGGCTCCGTCAGGCGGGCCCAGAACTGCGGGGTAAGCCTCTCCCGCAGCGGAACGGTATACCCGCTGGGGGTAATGACGAACACGAATCCCTGTTCCTTTGCACTTTGGATGGCATAGCAGCCATGCACATCGGTCCGGACCACTTCCACACCGTCGGATACACAAACACCGGCCACAGGCTGGCCCTCGCAGGTTACCGTGCCGGTAAGCGTCTGCGCCCAGCCGGCCGTCGCGGCCATCAAACAGGTCGCCAAAACGAAAACAAACTTCTTCATATCAACAAATTACATATTTTCATCAAACACACCCGGGCGTTGCAGCACAGCCTCCCGGACGATTTCTCCCGCCGCATTGCGCACACGCACGGTCACCGGGGTCCGGGCCGATCGGGCCTGCGTCCGGAACATATGGAGGTTGCCCACCTTCCCGCGCGAGTGTTTCCCGCTCTCCAGGAAATCGGGCAGATGCAGGTTCAGCAGGTACAGCGGATCTTCATCGTTCACCTGCTCCACCTCCAGCGGTCGGCCGTTCTCAAAGGCTTCCACCGTCTCCCCCTCGCGCAGCATCCAGTAATTGATATACACGCAGTTGCGGTATTGCTTGGCGGAATAGTCGTCGCGGCCCGGGCAAGCGGCAAGCAGATCGCGGATATTTTTGTCGGACGCATAGCGCCGGGCAACGGCATTCATATCGTACAGGCGCATCGCGCACTCCCCGTGCTTGTAGGTCTGATACGTGTACGACACCGCTCCCCCGCTGAACCGGCCCACCAGGATACCGGCATCCTCGCCATTGTTGGACAGGACGCGGTTGGGACGGGTGGTCCACATGGTTCCGGAAACGGCCGGAAGGTCCGCCTCCTGGAAAACCGGCCACTCCTTGCGCTGCAGCCAGTGCATGTGATGCACGTGACCGGCATACACCCATACCGGGGCGAACCGCTCCAGCAAATCCGACAGGCGGCGGGCATCCTTCACCGAAAACAGCGTGCCGCTGGTATTGTGGTACACGATGGGCGAATGGACGCAGATGCGCACCGGCGTACCGTCCGGCAGCCCCGCCACATCCTGCTCCAGCCAGTGCCAAGCATCGTCCGTAAGGCCCTTGTCGTAAGAACGGTCGCCCTTCACGCCTTTGGCCTTCTTGCCCTGGCCGGGCACATTGATGTACTGGATATCGTCCAGCATGATCCAGTGGTCTCCGCCGATGTTCACGGAATAGTGCTCCGGTCCAAACACCTTGCGGAAAACGTGCTCCGAATCGAAATCGGTATGGTCGGTGGTAATGGACGGATCGTTGTCGTGGTTGCCCGATACGCTGTACATCAGCGTGGGATAGCGCAGCTCGCGGAGGAAGTTGTAGTCATCCTCCAGGGTAAAGTTAAAGTCGTACCAGTAGATGTCGTGGCTCAGGTCGCCCAGGTTCATCGTATAAACGGGGCCCTCGGCAGAGAGGAGTTCCGCCTGGGAACGGATGGTGGGCATGGCAATGTCCCGGAAACTCTCCAGCTCGGGTTTAAAGTCGGCATTGGACAGGTGGGCATCGGGCAGGAAAATGACGCTGTAGCGGCTCTGGTCCTCGCGGACGAGGGTAAAATCGTGCACTTCCTTCACCTCGGGAGCCTCGGTAAGATGGGCATAGAAATCGGCCAGCAAGCCATCGGTGCTCACGGCCCGGTAGCCCGAGGGTGTGGTAATATAGACCAGACCCTGGCGCTTGTCGCTGGCCATGCGATAGCGGCCCTCGGCATCGGTACGCACGATATTCACGCCATCGGTTACGGCCACTCCCTCCACGGGACTGCCTTCGCAGGTTACCTTCCCCTCCAGCACATAGGGACGGCCCTCGGGGTCCAGGTTGGCCAGGATTTCCTTCGCCGCGGCGATACGGGGCAGATAATAGGCCTTGAAGGCATCCCAGCTATAGTACGGGAAGTCCAGCGCCGGGATGGGAAGGGTCACGTCCTCGCCGTTGTAGGAGAGTTTGAAAATCAGGTCGCCGAAATCACTGCGATAGAAGGCAAACTGGAAAGCCGAAGCCATGGGGACCTTGTAGCTCTGCCAGACATCCTTCGCCTGCTCGCGCGGGACCACCTCGCCCCAGCGGTCGATCCCCATAAAGGCCATCAGCGCCATCATGCAGCCGTCGTGGCCGAAGCGCAGGCGGGCGGCGTACGGATATTCCGCCAGGTCGGAGTCTGTCTTGACGATGATGTCGTCCAGCATCTCCCAGGCCACCAGCATACCTCGGCCGCTATAGAGCGGGTCAGGGCCTTTCTGGCTGTAATACAGATAGTTGTCGGCTTCCCACAGGCCCAGGATATCTTCCTGGGTAAAGAGGTCGTCAAAATAGGTTTCCAGCTCCGGGACGCAGTACATATCGCCCGCCAGATAGTAGCAGAAGAGCATGAAGCCTTCGGGATCTTCCACAATGGAACCGTTGGTAAAATACCGGCGGATGAAGGCCCCGCAGTCTACTTTTTCCCGGAAGATGGCCATCATCCCCTCCTGCCACACCGCCGTATTGCCCAGGCGGTACTGGCTGGAAGCGTTGGGATCTTCATAGTCTTTCTTCAGGCCCGAATGGGGATTCAGGTAGCCCATCTCGGCCTTGGCGCAGGTAGCGTTCCAGCGCAGGGCGGGATTGCCCTCCTTCAGGCCCTCCAGGCAGGAGTTCATACTCAGGATAACCCGCGGGAGGTTCGTTGAACGGGCTTCGATATGCGGCAGGTGCTTCCACAAGGCGGGATACTGGGCATAGAGCCGTTTTCCGAAGGCCACGTGCTGGGCACGTCCAAGCGGGGTCAGGAAGCCGGAACGGTTCTTCAGCTGGGGATACACCGCTTCGAAACGGCGGTAGAAATCCTCGCCGGCCGGGGTCAGCAGGCGGCCGCGATGGGCCTTGTCCAGGGTCGTGTGGATGTCTGTGTACATCTTCTCGGAAAGGATGTACCGGGCTCCGTGACGGGCATAGGTGCTCAGGTATACCTGCTCGTACCCCTTCGGGGCCACATCGGGTGCGGCGGCCGGGAATTCGGTCACATAATAGATACCATATCCTTTCGCAGGGGTTTTGCGAATCGCATCGAATGCCACCTGGGCGGTGGCGCTCAGGCAGGTCGCCAGGGCGGCGGCCAGCATACAGAATCTCCAAACGGCTCTCTTCATCGTTCCAATATTTGTCGGGCTAACGCTATTCTACGCTGGCAGAACGCCTCGAAATCCTCCCAGCGGTAATAGGGACCTTCGGCCCCGTCGATGTGCAGTCGCACTTCCCGGTCGTTCAGCGCGGCACGAACCAGCACCTCCCCCGCCCGGTTGCGGTAGAAGATGAGTTTGAGGTTGGTGGCCATAGGCAGTTCGCTGAAACGGAAAACCTCCTTGATGCGGCCGAAATCTTCCGTCACCACATTCCAACCGTCCAGGTTCAGCAGCGTAAGCAGGTTTACCAACATATAATCGTGGCCGAAACGCAGGCGGGCGGCCATCCGGCCTTCTGCCATATCTTCTCCGGCACTCCGGACAATCTGGTCCAGCAGGACTTCCGCATAGGCCCAGTTGCGGTCGTTGTACGTACGGCCCGGACCGGAAACCTGGTAGAACCGCCAGTTCTCCAGTTCCCACAGGCGGGCGGCTTCCTCGGAATCGAAGAATTCCCGGAAATCGATTACATCGCTCACGCAGGGCGTATCGGCCATCAGGTAGAAGCATTCCCGCTCCAGATGCACCGGATCGCCAAAGGCTTCCACAAACGTCGGATCCTTGAACAGGCGGGCAAAGAATTCCTGCGGATGGGCGGTCTGCCGCCACATTTCCTGCCAGGGCTCCAGCCAGCGGCCCTCGCCCACATCCATCTTGCTGTCCACCTCGTCGGGACGGACCTTGGGATTAAACTTGGAATTGGGTTTCAGGTAATGCATGTCCGCGGCGCTGGCATCCTGGTGGATTTCCAGGGAGGGAGACGCCGTCCCGAGGGCATCGCAGAAGGCCGTCATGGACAGGATGCAGCGGGGCACGGTCGTTGAACGGGCGTCCACAAGCCTTTGGCCCTTGAACACGGCAGGATAGTCGCGTAACATCTTGCGGGCCAGTTCCTGCTGCTGGGCCACTCCCAGGCGGGTCAAATCTCCGCCGCGGCCCTTGGCCTGGGCATACACGCGCTGGAAACGGCTGCGGAATTCCACTCCGTCCGGGGTCAGCGCGCCTTGCGCGATGGCGGCATCGAACAGGCGGGCGATGGTGTCGTACATCTCGTTCCTGCCGAAGAAACGGGCCCCGTGCCGGCCGTAGGTAGAAATGTAAAAAGGCTTAAAACCGGCCGGCGCAGGCGTCGGGGCCGGCGTATCCATCCGGTACATCAGGTAGTTGCCCGTCACCATCATCGGATCGGCCTTCCAACTTTCGGCAAATGGCGGATACGGCTGCGGGTTGGCCCCCGGGAAATAATCCTGGGCCCGCAGGCAGATGGCGGAAAACACCGCCAGCAAGAGAATCAGCGTCTTTTTCATAAGGGCATCCGTTCTATGAGGGTACGGGCTTCCGAGCAGCGCTCCAGGCAATAGGCTCGCAGGTCTTCCCATCGATAAAAACCACCTTCCGCCGCCGGTTCAACGGGCAGGGAAGCTTCTTGTTCATTCACCAGCAGGCGCACCAGGATGTCTCCGGCAGCGTTCCGATAAAAAATCCACTGGAGGTTGGCCGCCATGGGCACCCGGTAGCAGCGCCAGGCATCGGCCGCCTCGTGCAGGCCATCCACCTGCGTACCCCAGCCATCCAGATCCAGCAGGCTGTACAGGCACATCAGCCCCACATCGTGGCCAAAACGCAAACGGGCCGCCGTGGTGCCGGTGCGCAGGTCCTCGTCGGCTTCGGAAATGATTTTTTCCAGCGCCGGGGCGGCAATGGCCCAAGACGTCCCGCCAAAATATTTCGACGGCCCGAAATAGCCGTAGTAACGCAGATTGTCCACCTGCCACAGCCCGTACAGCTCTTCCGGGGTAAACAGGTCGTAGAAATCCTCCGGAAGCCCCGTGCAAGGCGTGCTCACGGCCAGGGAATAAAAGCCTTTCATGAACGCCTGCGGGTCTCCCTGCGTCCGGACCCATTCCTCATCCGTAAAGAGTCGGGAGAGAAACGCCTGCGCATCGATTTCGTCGCGCAGCCGCTGAACATCGGCCTCCCAGGCAGCCCGGTCTTCGGTCCGCATCCGGGCACGCTGCTGCACATACAGTTCATTGGCCTTTCGGTGGGGAGCCACCGTGCGCATCCAGGCGTTCCCGGTATCCAGGCTAATTTCCCCTTTCCAGCCGGAAGACCGCAGCCCCTGCAGGAAAGCGGCCATGGAGAGCAGGCAGCGGGGCGATGTGGACGATACGGCCTGCACCGTCCGCCCTTTGCGGAAAACGCGGGGGTACAACGTCATCATGCGACGGGCGATTCCTTCGAGCTGGGCGGTCCCAACGGCCGTCAGATCCCCCTCCCGCAGCTTCAGTTGCGGGTAAAGGGCCGTGTATCGGGCACGGACATCCTCCCCCAACGGGGTGAGTTTCCCGTCTGCCGCCGCCCGGTCCAGCAGGTTGAGCAAAAAGGCGGGATCCGCCGAGTTATGGCGGGCGCCATGTCGGCCGAAATGGCTGATATAAAAGGGCTTGAATCCCTTTGGTGCCGGAGCGGGAGCGTCCTTCGGCTGGGAATACAGGCAATATACACCGCCGGCCTTGTTCCGGTCGGCCTCTATTTCCTCACGGGCGGTCTGGGCCGCCAGCGGGAAAACCAGGCACAGGGCCGTGACAAGGGTCAGCAGGGCGGTTCTCACGATTTCGGGGGTTTAGTCGTGTCCAGGATGTGCCGGGCAACCGCTTTGCGCGCCAGGCAGAAGTTCCGGAAATCCTCCCATCGATAGTAGGGAGCCACCTCTGATTCAATGGGCAGGAAGACATCGGCCTCGTTGTACATCATACGCACCAGGATTTCGCCGCGCCGGTTCCGATAGAAGATGAACTGGGCGTTGGAAGCCATCGGCACACGATAGCAGTTCCAGTATTCCGCGATTTCCCACGGGTCCGATGCCGGTTTGTTCCAACCGTCCACATCCAGGAAGGTCATCATGGACATCAGGGTAATGTCGTGGCCGAACCGCAGGCGCACCGCCACGTCGCCCGAAGCAATGTCGGACTCGGCGCAGGACAGGAGGTCGTCGAAGAAGGGAAGGACCAGAGCCCACTGCCGTCCTTTCTGAACAAGGGTGTCGGGGCCTTTGGAAGCGTAGTACTTATAATTGACCA
>CADCCI010000067.1 GCA_902799895.1 uncultured Bacteroidia bacterium
GAAATTGCCGAAGGTCTCACCTTCGATGACGTACTCCTGGTTCCCGCCCGTTCGGAGGTTCTTCCCAGAGACGTAGATGTTACTACGCGGTTTACCCGAGATATCACCCTCCACACCCCGATTGTATCGGCGGCGATGGATACCGTGACGGAGGCCGACCTGGCCATCGCCATGGCCCGTGCCGGTGGTATCGGCGTGATCCACAAGAACATGACCATCGACAAGCAGTGTGAGCAGGTCCGTTCCGTCAAACGTGCCGAAAACGGCATGATCTATGACCCCGTGACCATTTCTCCCGAGGCTTCTGTGGGCGACGCGCTGGGCATGATGTCCAAGCACCATATCGGCGGTATCCCGGTGGTAGACGCGAAAGGCGCCCTGATTGGCATTGTCACCAACCGCGACCTGCGTTTCCAGACAGAGAAGAAGCGCCCCATTTCCGAGGTGATGACGCGTGAGAATCTTATTACCGCCCCCAAGGGCATTTCCCTGGCCGAGGCGACGAAGATCCTCATGAGCAGCAAAGTGGAGAAGCTCCCCGTCGTAGATAAGGACGGCCTCCTGGTAGGTCTTATTACCTATAAAGACTTGATGAAAATCAAGGATAACCCCATTGCGTCAAAGGATGCCATGGGCCGTTTGCTGGTGGCGGCGGCCGTTGGCGTGAAATCGGATACGCTGGACCGCATCGATATGCTGGTGCATGCCGGTGCCGACGCGGTGGTTATCGATACGGCTCACGGCCATTCCGCCGGCGTGCTGCGCGAGATCAAAAAGGCGTGCGAGGCATTCAAGGACATCCAGATCGTGGCCGGTAACGTGGCAACGGGCGAGGCGGCTCAGGCCCTCTACGAGGCGGGCGTGAGCGCTGTCAAAGTGGGTATCGGACCCGGTTCCATCTGCACCACCCGTATCATCGCCGGTGTGGGTATGCCGCAGTTGACGGCGGTGATGATGGCCGCGGAAGCCCTCAAGGGCACGGGCGTGCCGGTCATCGCCGATGGCGGTATCCGCTATTCGGGCGATATCGTCAAGGCTCTCGCTGCCGGTGCCTCCACCATCATGGCGGGTTCCCTCTTCGCGGGTACGGAGGAATCTCCGGGCGAGACCATCATCCTGAATGGACGTAAGTTCAAGTCCTACAGGGGAATGGGTTCCCTCGAGGCAATGGAGCAGGGCTCCAAGGACCGCTACTTCCAGGATATGGAGGACGATATCAAAAAGCTGGTTCCCGAAGGAATTGTGGCCCAGGTTCCGTACAAAGGCACGGTTTCTGAAGTAGTGTACCAGCTGATCGGCGGTCTGCGTGCCGGTATGGGTTATGTGGGGGCCAAGAACCTCGAAGCCCTGAAGAAGGCGCAGTTTGTCCGCATCACCAATGCCGGCTTCCTGGAGAGCCATCCGCACGACGTGACCATCACCAAGGAAGCCCCGAACTACTCGAGGTAGATGAAGCTTTTTTCGGCATATTTCGCCCTGGTACTCCTGGTCGCCTTGCCCGGATGCAAGGCGGTGCAGGATTTTATCCACGACGATGAGGTCATTGCCAAGGTGGGGGACAAGAAGCTGTTCCTGTCGCAGTTGACGGGCGTGATTCCGAACGGGATCTCTCCGGAAGACAGCACGAACCTGGTCTTGCAATACATTACCACCTGGGCGAAGGACCAGATTTTCCTGGACGTGGCCGAAGCCCAGTTGTCCAAGGAAGAACTGGACGTGACCCAGGAACTGGAAGATTACCGGACCTCTTTGCTGAAATATCGGTACGAGCAGCGATACGTGAACGAAAGGCTGGACACCTTGGTTACGGATGACCAGGTGCAGGCTTATTACGAGGCGCACAAGAACGATTTCATTCTGAGCGCACCCATCGTGAAAGGACGTTTCCTGCGCATGTTCAAGGGCTCGCCGGATTATGAACGGCTCCGCGACAGCCTGGCCATCAAAGGCGATAGCCGCTACCTCGATTTCTCGGAGAAATGGATCGATGCGAATGTCCTCTCCCGCGAGTTCGGCACCGACTGGAAGACCATGATGGCGGCCGAAAAGAAGGGTTTCATCGAACTGGAAGACGGTTCCGGAAACATGCAGGTGGCCTATATCATCGACCAGGTGAAAGCCGGGACGCTGGCTCCGCAGGAGTACTGCCGTCCGGTCATTACCGACATCTTGCTGAGTCATCGCAAGCGGGCGCTTGTGGAAAGGCTGGAGCAGGAATTGATGGAGGATGCCCAGAACAAGAACAAGTTAGTAATCTATTGATTATGAAGGTTAAATATCTTATTTCCGCCCTTGTCGCGGTCTGCCTTGGCCTGCAGGCATCGGCACAGAAATATCAGGTTATTGATAAGACCGTGGCCGTGGTTGGCGGTGAAATGATACCCATTTCCGAGATTGAAAGCGAAATCCAGATGCGGCGTGCCCAGGGTATGTCGTCGGACCGCAATATGCGTTGCGAGCTGCTGGAATCGATGCTGGAAAGCAAACTCCTGCTCATGCAGGCCCGTATAGACTCGCTTACGGTGAACCTCGATATGGTGGAAGGGGAACTGACCCAGCAGATCGACCGCGTCCGTACCCAGTTGGGCGGCGATGAGGAAGTGGAGAAATATTTCGGAAAACCGGTCTACAAGCTCCGCAACGAGTGGCGCAAGCAGTTCGAGGATATGAGCCTTACCCAGCAGGAGCAGTCGCAGATTGCCTCGAAGGTTGCGGATCTTACGCCCTATGAGGTAAAACAGTACCTGGACACCGCTTCGGTGGATGACCTGCCGATGATTCCGGAGAAATACCAGTTGAGCCAGATTTGCATCTATCCGGACCGCGAAGCCGCGAAACTGGCCGTGAAAGAGAAATTGCTCTCGCTCCGGGAGCGTATTATCAACGGCGAAAAATTCTCTACGCTGGCTCGTATCTATTCTGAAGACCCGGGTAGTGCCCGCAAGGGTGGTGAACTGGGCATGGCTTCCAAGACCATTTTCTGGCCGGCCTTCTCGGATGCGGCCATGGCCCTGAAACCGGGCATGATTTCGCAGATTGTGGAGACGCCGGATGGCTTCCACATCATCGAAGTGCTTGAGAAGAAGGGAGATATGTTCAATGCCCGTCACATCCTCATCAAACCGCAGTACACCCAGGAAGATCAGGACAAGGCATTTAAAACCCTGGATAGCCTCAAGACGGAGATCAACAACAAAGCCGTAACCTTCCAGCTGGCTGCCGCTTTCTATTCCCAGGATCCGGCCACCCGTACCAATGGCGGGCAGATGTGCGACCCGAACACGGGTTCGTCCTATTTCGAGAAAGACCAGTTGAAACCGGCCGATTATCTGGCTATCAAGGCCTTAAAGGTGGGCGAGATTTCCGAACCCGTTTCGTCGCTGGACAACGAAGGCCGCAACGGAAACACGGTGTACAAAATCATCCGGGTCGATAAAATCCTTCCCGCCCATCCGGCCACGTTCGAGAATGATTTCTCGGAGCTGCAGGTCCTGGTGAAAAACCGCAAGCAGCACGAAGCCATCGGCGAGTTCCTCGACAAGAAGATTGAAGAAACGTATATCGTCATCGATCCGATGTTCGCGGAATGCGATTTCAGCCGTCCCGGTTGGAAAGAAAAGATAGCCAAGGAGTAAGATGACCTTTTTCCGGAGAATCCTGATAACCTTATTGCGGAAGGATTCTCTGGTAAAGGAATTGAGCGCCCAGAGCGCCCAACTGCTGGAAATTGACGGGGTCAGTTACCGAAAGGTGATTGGACCGGCGCGTTTCCTGCACAACAATACCTACCTGCTATGCGACACGGCTCTCTGGAACGTGAACGACAAGATTATCAATGCCATCGGCAATGTCAAGATCATCCAGGACCAGAGCATCCTTTCCAGCGACAAACTGGATTATCTGATTGATGAAGACCTGGCGCAGTTCCGCGGTACGCTCGTGCAGTTGCAGGACAAGGACCGGAACACGCTGCGGACGCATCATCTGGACTATAATACCCGTGACTCCGTGGCCATTTTCCGCAACGGCGGGGCTATGCGCGACAAGGACGGGCAGATTATCGAAAGTCGGACGGGTACTTACGACTCCAAAACCAAGCTCTTTACCTTCTCCGAACGGGTGAACATGTTTACGGATTCGGTGTTTGTGAAGACTTCCAAGTTGGTTTATGATGCCGGAAACAACGTTGCTACGTTTGGGAACAAAACTTTTGCATGGAAGGAGGATAACATGCTCTCGGCCGACGGGGGTTGGTATGACCGCCTGCGCGAGGTTTTCTTCTTCCACAAGCACGTCCATGTGATGAACAAGACCCAGGAAGGCTGGGCCGATTCGCTGTTCTTCCATCGGCTGACCAACGATGTGGAACTGTTGGGACACGCCCAATTGATTGATACTTCGCGTAATGTGGCTGCCCTGGCCGGGCGGGTCTTCTACGAAGATTCCCTGAAAAGGGTAACGCTCACCCGCGATCCTGCCGTCATCGGACAGACCGAAGAAAAGACGCGGGTGGATACGGTCTGGTTCGGTGCCGATTCCATGGTCTATCGGGCTATCCGGGTGTGCGATATCGATTCCTCGCTGGTGAAACTTGCCAAGGACAGGCGGGATGAGGTGGAGACCGATCCGGTAATGGAATACCGCCGGAAAGCGGCGTTGGAGGCAGCCAAGGCGAAGGAAGAGGCTGCTAAAAAGGCGGCTGAAAACGACCCCAACGAGATTGGCAAGCGCAAGGCAGCCGAGTTGGCGGCCGAGAAGGAAAGGCTTGAAAAAGAAAAGGCTGAAAAGCTGAAGGCCGAGAAGGAAAAAGCCGAAAAGGCGGTCCAGGATATACTGAAGGCCGTTTCGGATACGTTGTCGGCCGTTTCGGATACATTATCGGCCGTTTCGGATACGTTGTCGGCCGGTACAGATACCTTGCTGGCGGGTTCGGACTCGTTGAGCGTTGCGGATTCCCTGGCTGTGCCGGAGGTCCCGAAGGATACTTCCCGGCTTGGATTCCTGACCGCGGTGGGCAATGTGCGCGTCTTCCGGAGAGATATGCAGGTGGCCTGCGACTCCCTCCTGTACTGCGACCTGGATTCCTTGGCCCGCCTGTACCTCAACCCGATTGTATGGAACGAGGGGGTGCGGCAGTATTCTGCAGACAGTATGACGGTGGTTGTCCGGAACCGGATGCTCTCCAAAGCCAGTTTGATGTCGAATGCATTTATCACCGTGCAGGAGGATACCCTCTGTTATGACCAGATCCGGGCAACGGAGATGCTGGCTTATTTCGATTCGACGGGCGTGCTGGCCCGCTTCGATGCTCTGGGAGGTGCGACGGCCCTGTTCTATATCGAAGAAAACGGGGCTCTTGCTACGGTTAACAAGGTGGATACCAAGATGTTGTCGGCTCTTATGGCCAATGGTACCCTGGACCGTCTGTACTATTTTGACGACCCCAAGAACGATGCTTGTCCGTCGGCCCAGTTGCGGGACGAGGAACGTAGGCTGAAAGGCTTCCGATGGGATCCGGACCGCCGTCCGAACGGACCGGAAGATATTTCGGAATTAACCTTACGGCCTTCTGAACGGGCTCGTTATGAGGAGGAACCGCGGGCCGATTATCCGCAGACCGAGGTCTATTTCCCGGGTTATATGGCGGAAGTTTACCAGGGACTGGAGCGAATCGATTCCCTGAAACGCGTTCGTCGAGCCGAAGAACAGCGCCTTGAACAGGAGCGGCTCGAGCAGGAACGACTTGACAAAGAACAACTTGAGCCGGAACAGGAACAGGAGCCGGAACAAACTCCGGATCCGGTCATTGAAGGCCTTCCCGAGACTTCGGAGACGGCTGTTACAACAGCGACGGAGGTCGTGGCTGCGGTGAAAGACAGCCTGGCGGCGCCGCCGGTCCTGACACCGGAACAGCAGAAAAAGGCCGAAAGGGAAGCCAAGCAGAAAGCCGCCGAGGAGGCTCGGCAGGCAAGAATTGCCGCCCGTGAGGCCCGTTGGGCCGAGCTGGATGCCCGGGATGCAGCCAAGAAAGCCGCCAAAGAGCAGAAGGCCCTGGAACGCCAGCAACGCAAAGAGGCAAAACTGAACCGTGCCTATGAAAAACGCTTGGCCCGGGAGCAGCGTCTGATAGAAAAGTACAAGGCCCGCTACGAGAAGCGTCAGGCCCGCAAGAAAGATTAATCAGAGATTACAGCAGCGTATTTCTTTCGATATTCCCGAGGGGACAGGCCCAGTCGGTGCTTTACGAATTTGCCGAAGATGGCCAGGTCCTTGAACTGGTAGCGGAGGGCAATTTCCTTAATTCCCAGCTGGGAGAATTCCAGGTCCTGTCGGATTCGGGCGGTCATGTTGGCAAGTATGAGTTCGTGCGCGCTTTCGCCGCAGATATCCTGCGTTACGCTGGAGAGGTATTTCGGTGTGACAAACAGGTCTTCCGCATAGTGCCGGACGTTCCGGTGCGTTCCGTTATCGGCAGATAGCATCTCCATAAACTGTTTGAAAATCATATCTTTCCGGCTATCCGGACGGTCTGGATCTACGGCGCCGATGTCCCGGTTCAGGATTACGCAAAGCTCATAGAGGACACACTGTAGAATGGCGTTGAGGATTTCGTCGTAGTAGTAACTACGGCGGGTCCTCAGTTTTCCTTCTATTACCTTATAATAACTAGAGGTGAGGTTGCGGTCGTTCTCGTCCAGATGAAAGACGGGATTGGAGCGGGCGTACATCAGCACCGTCCAAACATTTCTTCCGGTCCGGATGGATCGGAGAAAATCCCGGTAGCGCACCCCCAGGTAGCGGATATCGGCCCCGCAGGAATCGGCATCCGAGTCCTCGATGGGCATGCCGGGCGGGAGGATGAGGATATCGCCGGTGCCGATATGGAAGCGGTTCCCCTTGAGGGAGAGGGAGAAAGACCCGGTTTCGCAAATGCTGATCAAGACCAGGCCGCCGCCCTCTTTCATGGCTCCTTCGTACAAGGAGCGTGCTTCCTGGAATGTGCGGGGAAGGACAATTTCGGTTTGCATAAGGCAAAAATAAGCATTTTTACCGACATTATCGGAAATTTTGACAAGTTTTCACCTAAAAACAGGTAAATTTTTTCCATATCTTTGCCCCGGATTTTTAAAACGAACAAAATGAATAGAATCTTTACGGCTCTTTTGAGCATGTGCTTCATGGCCAATCTTTCCGCCTTTGCCGGCGGCTTTGTGACCAATACCAACCAGAATGTGGCCTTCCTGCGGAATCCTGCCCAGGATGCGGCAATCTCCGTCGGAGCCGCTTATTCGAACCCCGCCGGTGTGGGTTTCCTGGACAGGCGTGTCCACTTTGCCCTTAACTGGCAGCTTGCAACCCAGACGCGGGAAATCACGGCCAATTACGCCCCGCTTGCCTTTGCGCAGGCAAACCAATCGGCCACCAGATGGTACGAGGGAAAGAGCTTCGCACCGGTGATTCCTTCCTTCGATGTTGCCTGGCGATTCGATGACCGTTTCTTCGCCTCTGCCCATTTCGGTATCATCGGCGGTGGCGGTAAGGCCGATTTCGCCTCCAGCATCGGCTCCATCGAAAGCCAGATAGCCATTATTCCCGCCATTCTCAACAAGCTTGCCGGTGCTCCGGTATGCCTCTACAGCGCCGACCTGAATATCGTGGGTGAGCAGTATGTCTATGCGGGACAGATTAACATCGGTTACCGGGTGAACGACCATCTCTCCGTTTCGGCGGGCTTGCGGGCCAATTATGTATACAACCATTACACGGCCGATATCAAAAGCATCAAGATCTCCGGTCTGGAGAATTTCCCCCAGCTGCAGCCGAGTATGCAGCAGATTGGTGCGATGCTCCAGGATCGGGAACTCAACTGCTCGCAGTCCGGTTGGGGTTGGACGCCGGTCATCAGCGTGGATTACAAAACGGGATCGTTCAATTTCGCTGCCCGCTACGAGTTCAATACCAAGGTGCGCCTGACCAACAAGACCGGAATCGGCCAGGATGCCGGTATGCCGCAGTATGTAGACGGCTTGTCCGATATCGCCTCCGATATCCCCGCCCTGTTGACGCTGGGCGCGCAGTGGGCGGTGATTCCGACGGTTCGCGTGAGCCTCGGCTTCCACAACTTCTTTGACAAACAGGCATCCTTCTATAACTCCGCCACCGGACAGAATGACCGCCAGGATGGCATCGAGCACAATACCCGTGAATACCTGCTGGGCGTTGAATACGATGTGCTGAAGAAACTGACGCTCAGTGTGGGCGGACAGCTGACCCGCTTTGGCTGGGGAGACGACTATGCCTTCATCTATGACCAGAGTTTCAACGTGAATTCGTTCTCCCTGGGCGTGGGCCTGAACTATCGGATCAACGACAAGATCAGCATCGATGCGGCCTTCTTCAAGACCTTCTATGACCGCGTAGACAAGCAGATGGCAGATTACAACCGGACCGGCGATTCCACCTATACCAAACTGCAGTCGGCTTTGGGACAGAGTGCCGCCTATCTCGGCATCACCAAAGAGGCCCTGAGCATTCCCGGCTCGGACAGCCTTTATCGGACCAATACCGTTTTCGGACTCGGTCTGAACTATAGTTTCTAAGGTCGTTTTCTCCGGATTAATTCCTACCTTTGTAGGTATGAATCCGGTATCGGCCCGCCTGTTAAACCAGCAGCTTATTTGCCCGCAATTCACTTCACCCCATGAGGCGGTGGAGTGGATGGGCGCATTACAGGCGCAAGACTATAAAATGATGCGCTGGGCGGTGACGATGCGCACGCGCCGGCCGTCCTTGAAAGCCTTCGAACAGGATTTTAACGAGGGAAAGATTGTCCGCACCCACCTGTTCCGGACCACCTGGCAACTGGTGACCGGGGAGGATTTGGGGTGGATGCTGGAACTCTGCCGCACTGCGGCGATGCGGGGCTTGCGCAGTTGGATGAAGACCAATGGGGTGAGCATCCCCGCGGAGGAGCAAAATGCTGTGCAGCAGCTGTTTGCCGATTATCTTTCAACGCATCGCGTGGCGCAGAAGGCCGATTTTGCCGCCCTCGTTGCCGACAAGGGGATGACGATGGAGGATCATCGGCTTTCCTATCATATCCGCCTGGCGGAGTATTCCGGTTTGCTTTGCAGCGGGGACCTGACGCCCCAGAAGAACAGCTATGCGCTCGTGGCCGATAAATTGCCGGCTGCTCGTCCTTTGCCTCGGGAGGAGGCGCTTGCCTTGCTGGCCCGCAAATACTTCCGCAGCCATGGTCCTGCTTCCGAGGAGGATTTTGCCTGGTGGAGCGGCCTGGGGCTTGTGGAATGCCGGCAGGGGATGGCTGCACTCGGGCCGGAACTCATTCGGGAACGGTGGAAGGGACTCGACCTATATCGCCACTGCGATAGCCGGAGCCTTGGTTTCCGCAGCGGCCGGGTGCATCTGCTCCCGCCTTATGACGAGTATCTTATCGGCTACAAAAGCCGCCACGTATCCTTGCATCCGGATTTGAGTCATCACGCCCATAACAACAGCGGGATCTTTTGGCCGGTGGTCCTGCTCGATGGCGATGTTGTGGGAAACTGGCGCCTCAGCGGCGCTTCCGTATCCGTCGATCTCTTCCATCCCGCCGCCACACTCCCCGAAGAATCCCTCCGGAAAGTAATTGAATTACTAACAAAAGTGAAATGGAAATAACGATAGAACAGATAGTTGCTGTAGTGAAAGACGCTTCTTCGCGCATGGTGCGTTCAGGTTTCGAGGTGCACGACAAGGGTTCATGCGTGAATCTGGTTACATCTTCCGACCTGGCGGTGCAGGACTTCCTGACAGAGCACCTGAAGACCTTGCTACCGGGCTGCGGTTTCCTGTGCGAAGAAGAGAATCTGAACGATTTCGAAGGACACACGTTCGTGTGGGTGATCGACCCGATTGACGGAACGGCGAATTATGCCCGCGCCAACGAGAACTGTGCCATCAGCGTGGCGTTGCTCCGGGATGGCCGGGAATACATGGCCGTGGTCTATTGCCCCTGGCGGGGAGAATGTTACTGGGCCGTGAAAGGCGGCGGTGCGTTCTGCAACGGAAAGCCCATTCATGTATCGGACCGCCCGTACGAGGAGGGCCTGCTGTATACGGCGATGAGCACTTACCACAAGGAGTGGGCCCGCAGCTGCCATGATATCATTTTCGATATCTACATGGATTGCAACGATGTGCGCCGGACGGGTTCTGCGGCCGTGGAACTGTGCCAGCTGGCGTCCGGCTATGCCGACCTGTATTTCGAACTGCGGCTGATGCCGTGGGATTATGCCGCCGCTGCGCTGATTCTCTGCGAGGCGGGTGGCAGCATCTGCAGTTTCGACGGTGCCTTCCCTCCGTTGACGGTTCCTTCGCTGGTGGTAGCCGCGAATCGTCCCGAATCCTGCCGCCGCATCCTGTCGGTCGTTCATCGCCACTTGAAACAGTTACCATATTCGATATGAAAAGAATCCTTTGGGTGACCGCACTGGTTCTGGCGGTCTGGTCGATGGGGGCGCAGAACCCCGCGGGGCGTCCGAAGCGCCAGAGCGAACCCACGTCGCACACATTGCGTCCCGATACGCTCATCGCGCAGGCGAGCCCGTACCGGGCGGGCAAGAATTTCGGCAAACGCATTGCCGTTTGCGGCGGATCGCTGTCGGTGAACCGCGAGTCGGATGTAGCCAAGCAGCTGTGGGCCGATTTGTTGGGCGCGGAGGTCGTTACCTACGGGGTGGGCGGTGCCGGTTTCTCCCTCCAGCAGGGGTATTCGATTCAGCGTCAGGTCGATACGGCCGGTGTTTTTGACGTGTATGTGCTGTGGGCATCGACCAACGACTTTACGCATGGGCGCGAATGCGGTTCGTGGAAAGATTATACTGAGTACGACGGGTTCAATCCGGAGCGGCGTTCGACGCAGTGCGGCGGCATCAATTATTGCATCCGGACCCTGCTGGAAAAGAATCCGCGGGCCGAAATCTATTTCTTTACCTCGCTTCGTTTCTTCCGTTCAGATGCCAATCCGGAGGCGTTTTCCACCTATATTCAGGCGCAGAAGGATTGCTGCGCCCATTATGGAATACCGGTGCTGGACCAGTATCATCTTCAGGGCGTGAACCGCTTCAATTGCAAAGAATTCTACAAGAAAGACCTCCTGCACATGACGGAGGAAGGGTATCGCCGCATCGCCCCCGTCCAGGCCGCCTTTCTGGCCAACGGACGGTAAGGGATTCCACGGCGCCGCCGGGAAGATTATCTTCGAAGAATATTAGCCAGCGTGTCGATGTCTTCGGGGCGGGTAGCCCAGCTGGTGGCAAAGCGCACAACAGTGTGTGTGGTATCGTATTTCTCCCAGAAGTCAAAAGCCACCTCGTGGGACAGTCGCTCCATCAGACTGTTTTCGAGGATGATAAACTGTTGGTTGGTCGGTGATTCCAGGAAAAAGGTGCAGCCGGCTTCGTGCAGGACCGTCCGCAGGCGGCGGGCCATCTCTACGGCATGGCGGCCCAGGTCGAAATACAGCCCGTCGGTAAAAAGGGTATCGAACTGGATGCCGTTCAAACGGCCTTTGGCCAGCAGGGCGCCGCGCTGTTTGATCTGGGTGAGGAAGTGCGCGGGTGTGTTGGAATGTGGAAATACGACCGCTTCGCCGCACAGGGCTCCCACCTTGGTCCCGCCGATATAGAATACATCGGTAAGGGCGGCTATGTCCGGGAGCGTCAGGTCGCATCCTTCCGCCGCCAGGCCGTAGGCGAGCCGGGCTCCGTCAAGATAGAGCGGGATTTCGTAGCGACGGCACACTTCGTGAATCGTTTCGAGTTCCTTTCGGGTATAGAGGGTCCCGTATTCGGTGGGGAAGGAAAGGTACACCATGCCCGGGAAGACCATGTGTTCGTGGTTAGCATCGTTGAAGAAGGCTTCCAGCAGGGCTTGTACTTCGCTGGCGAACACTTTCCCGTCGTGGCCGGGAACGGTCAGAACCTTGTGGCCGGCATACTCGATGGCCCCGGCTTCATGGACGGCGATGTGCCCCGTTTCTGCGGCGATAACACCCTGCCAGCTTTGCAGGAGGCTGCTGATGACGGTCTGATTGGTCTGGGTTCCGCCCGTCAGGAAGAACACGTCCGCGTCGGGGCAGCCGCACGCGCGGGCGATT
>CADCCI010000068.1 GCA_902799895.1 uncultured Bacteroidia bacterium
CTGGCTGAGAAACTTTCAATTGGCTTTTCCCCATCGGCCGACTCCTTGAAGACGATGACCCTATCAGTAGAAAATATGGGGCTCGCCAGAAGGAATCTTGCCCTGAAGCGACTGGATGGACCAGTTCATGGAAGAGAATATGGGTATGAAATCCGGCCTTTTCGTGTGGATACCATTCGTATAGGAGATTTTACACCACTGTTGCTGATAGGTTCTTTCTGGTATGATGAGAGGGCCAAGATATTTCGTTTTAGCGGAGAAAGAGAGTTTCCGGCCGATATGTCCTCTGAAACGCTGAAACTGGTTCCTCATTATTATGTTGTGGGGATAAAAGTGACACAATAAAAACAACAAGAAAGATATGATGAAATGTACTCACATTTTCGCCCTGGTCACCATTATTCTGGCTTCCTGCACTTCGAGAGTCTCTGAAACGACAATCATTCAAGGAAGCATCGAAGATGGGACGGCCGACCAAGTCTCTGCCTTTGTGCTGGACTACAATATCGATGAGCAGATAGAGATTACCGATGGGACCTTTAGTTATGAATTGGCTACAAATCCAGCCGTCGTTGCGACCTTCACCTGTATGATGGATGGGAAACGGATTAGTCAGTCTCTTATTCCGGACGGTTCCATTCTGACACTGGTCTTTTCGCCGGAAGGCGCCACCCTCAAGTCTTCCAATAAAAAATCCATTAACTACCGGATGTTGGAGGTGAATCAGGTATATCAAGAATGGAGGGGCTTTGCTTCGCAGTATATGTCTATGCAGCGTGCCGGAGCAACTATGGAACAGCTTGATTCAATAGCAGAACTCAGACGTCCGGTCTCTGATAAACTCCAAGCACTATATCGTGAGGATTTGGAAAAGCATAAGGACAATTATCTGTCTGTTAAAGGATTGGTCGGCCTGCAAGGGGACCTGACCGACGAACAGATGGATTCCTTGATTCACACGCTGGATTCGTCAGTCATTCAATCAGCCCGGATTCAGATGATTCTGAAAGACATTCAGGGTCGGCTTCGTTCAAAAGAAGGGATGCCGTTTGTGGACTTCAGCGTCGATACCGAGAAAGGCACAGTCCGGCTTTCAGACTACATCGGCAAAGGAAAGTATGTCCTTGTGGATTTCTGGGCCAGTTGGTGCCAACCCTGTATTGTGGAAATGCCACATCTCAAAGAGCTTTACAACCGGTTCAGCGGAAACGATTTCACCATCCTGGGTGTTGCCGTCTCTGACAAGCCGGAGGATTCACAGGCTGCCATTCGTAAACACGCATTACCGTGGGAGCAGATTCTTGGCACTGGTAACGTTGCTATGGATGCCTATGGAATTAACAGTATTCCTCAAGTCATTCTCTTTGGCCCTGACGGCACTATTCTTCGGCGTGACCTGCACGGTGACGGAATTGACCGGGCGCTGGAAGAGATACTGTAGATATCTCATTGATATGGCGATATGATGAATGGTCTATGGCCAATCCGATGACAAAGGCTGCCCGGGAGGGTGGCCATTTTGTTGTCTATAAGCCGGAGATGTAGGAGGTGATGCCATCGACGTGAAGGTCAACAAGGGCCTGTTGGCCTTCCTGGCTGAGGAGGAAGTCGCAGTCGTCGTGATTGTCCATGAAGAGGTTTTCGGTGAGGACGGCGGGGCAGCTGGTATGGCGGAGGAGGTAGAAGTCTTTCTCGAGGTCGGGGTCGGCGTCGGTGTAGTCGGTGCGGAGACGGTGGCCGGGGAGGTGGGCCTGGGCGGCGGTGTAGAGGGAGGTGGCGAGGGCATCGGCTCGGGTGTTGCCACGGGTGGTGTAGGCGCACCAGCCGCGGGCAAGGAGGCGGTTCTGGACGTATTCCAGGAGACGGCCGTCGGGGTTCCGCTTGCCCTTTGTGTCGATGCCGTGGCCGTTGTCGATGAGGATCTTCATAGCGGATTGAGTGTTTAGGTTTCTGAATGTAAGTTACGAATAATCAAGGAGAAAAGCAAGTTGAACGAGGTTTATTTCTTGATGCGGAGTCTTTTTGTTAACTTTGCATTTGTATGAAAGGATTTGTGTCATATATTCTGGGGTTGTGCCAGAAGAAGGAAGGAACCGAGGTTGAGTTCAAGTCGGCACTCGGCGGTTTTCCGGGGAGTTTCTGGGAGACTTATTCGGCTTTTGCGAATACGAAGGGTGGCGTGATTGTGCTTGGCGTGAAGGAGAAGAATCATCGGTTCACTCCTGATGGGTTCACGGATGAGCAGGTGGACAAGTATAAGAAGACGTTCTGGGATTGTGCCAATAACAAGGGCAAGGTGAGTCATTGTCTTCTGATGGATAAGGACGTGATTGAGGGAGAACTCGATGGAAAGAAGGTTCTCGTGTTTGTTATTCCTCGTGCTCCTTTCGATGTGAAGCCGGTTTATATCAACGGGAATCCGAATCAAGCATTCAAGCGTAACCATGAGGGAGATTATCTCTGTACGAAGGACGAGATTAGCCGGATGTTTGCCGATGCGATGGTTCTTACCAATCCGCAGGACAGCCGGATTCTGAAGAATTTCTCACTGGAGCGGGATTTCGACCAGACCACCATCCGTCAGTATCGGCAGTTATTCCAGATGAGGCACGAAGGGCATGCTTGGAATGATTTGGGCGATTTGGAATTCCTGCAGAGACTTGGTGGCTATCGTGTGGATCAGGAGTCGGGAGAAAAGGGCTTTACGCTGGCTGGAGTATTGATGTTTGGCACAGAACTGGCCATCATGGGCGTGATGCCGCGCTACTTTGTAGATTTCCGGGAGAAGCTCAGCAGTGATCCGAACATCCGTTGGACAGACCGTGTTTATCCGGATGGAATGTGGGAACCTAATCTATATCAATTCTATCGTCGTGTCCTACCCAAGCTTTTCCTTGCTCTGCCGACTCCGTTCCAGATGGAAGGCGTATATCGCCAGGATGAGACCACCGCACATAAAGCCGTTAGGGAGGCGTTGGTGAACTGTATTGTCCATGCTTCGACACGTCTCTACGAAGGCCCTGTCATTGAACGTTATCCCGACCGGTTGTATTTCTCGAATCCGGGAACGATGCTCGTGAGCGTAGAGGACTTCTTCGAAGGCGGCCATAGCATCTGCCGCAACTCGGCCCTTCACAAGATGTTTGAGATGATTGGAGGCGGCGAACGTGCCGGCAGCGGTGCCGATACGATCAAGAAAGGCTGGGCTGACAATAAATGGCCAGTCCCTGAGATCAAGGAGCACTTCGGCCAGAATGACGACCGGGTGGAGCTGACGCTACGGCTTATTCAATCTACCAGTTCACCTAAGAAGGAGACTGAAAGTGGACTGAAAAGTAGACTGAAAAGTGGACAGAAAATCGTTGAGTTGATGCGTGAAAATCCGAGCATAACCATTGCAGAGCTCGTATCTGCACTGGGGATGTCACGGAGTGGCGTCAGCAAACAAATCGCCAAACTGAAAGCGGAGGGCGTTATTGAGCGTGAAGGGTCTGATAAGAGTGGACGATGGATAGTTATATAAGAATCCACTGTGTGTATTCTGATGATAATAGACACCCTGACTAAACTTCTGGATTAAGCAAAATGTGGTGCAACTGTGTCCAATTTTGGGGAACACAAAATTAAAGACCTTGTAAAGTGCTTGAAAATCAGCAACTTACAAGGTCTTTTTGTGCCCAAAGCCGGGCTCGAACCGGCACGCCTTTAAGGGGCACTGGATTTTGAGTCCAGCGCGTCTACCAATTCCGCCATTCGGGCAAGGCGGCTCCGTGGTATTCCACAGAAGCAGACGGACAAAGGTACAAGTTTTCTGACAATTATCAAAAAATAACGTATCTTTGTATACTTATACAAAAAGCAATGGAAGAAATCCAGGTTATCATAGGCGGAAAGACCGCCAGCCGGGTCATCAGCGCAGAATCCATCGAAGCGCTTGCTCCCCTGCTGGAGGCCTATCCCAAGGTCTTTCTGGTCTACGACCGCAACGTAGCGTGGGTGGCGAAAGAGATTGCCGCCGGAAGCCCGTTGGCGGGGATGAAAGCCATTGACACCAGCGAAAAGGCCAAAGACCTGGCCACGGTACAGGACCTGTGTTCCTGGCTGCTCGAAGCCGGAGCCGACCGCAAAAGTCTGCTGCTGGCCGTAGGCGGAGGCATCACCACGGACCTGGCCGGCTTTGCCGCCTGCATCTACCGGCGCGGGATCCGCTTTGCCTTCGTGCCCACCACCCTGCTGGCACAGGTCGATGCCGCCATCGGCGGGAAAACCGGTGTCAACTTCCTGGACTTCAAGAACATGCTGGGGGTCATCCGGCAGCCCGATTTTACCTTCGAATGCGCGCAGGTCCTGCAGACCCTCCCCCACCGCGACTTCCTGTCCGGCGCCGCCGAACTCCTCAAAACCTTCCTGATCGATAATACCGGCAACGCATACGAAAAAGCCGTTACGATGCTGTCGGAAGCGGAAGTTTCTGCTCCCGACACGCTCCAAAAGCTAATCGCCGCAGCAGCAAGCGTCAAAGCCGGCATCGTCGGCCGCGACGAGCAGGAAAACGGCGAACGCCGCCACCTCAACCTCGGCCACACCTTCGCCCACGCCATTGAACACGAAGCCCGGCAAGCCGGTCTGGACATCACCCATGGCGAAGCGGTCGCCGTTGGCATCCTCCTGGCCGCCCGCCTGTCGGAAGCGATGGGCCTGGCATCCAAAGGCCTTGCAGCGCGGTTGGAAGCCGATTGGACAGCCTGCGGCCTGCCCACCAGCGTTCCCTTCGACCTGGGAACCCTCACCGCCGCCATGACCAAAGACAAAAAAGCGGAGGGCGATACCATCCATTTTGTCCTCCTTTCCTCCATCGGACAGGTAGAAATCCGCAAGATTTCCGCCGCCGAAGCAACCGCCCAACTCCTATGATCTGCACCAGCCTACAGCATAAGAACCTGGATGCCCTTTTCGAGGCATTGGAAACCACGGAAATGGCGGAAATCCGCCTGGACCGCTGCCCGCTGTCGCTGGAAGAGATCGAGGGGTTGTTCGGATCGTCCGATGTCCCGCTTGTGGCCACCTGCCGCATTGCGGATGTTCTGGCCGACCTGCAACGTGCCGATGGGGTCCCCGATACGGAAAAAGGCCGCCGGGAACAGCAGATTCGTGCTTATGACATCACGGAACGGCGGCTCACCAAGGCGGTGGAAGCCGGAGCGGCCTATCTTGACCTGGAAATTGAAGCGCCCGCGCCGATGAGCAAACGGCTGCGCAAGGCTGCGCAGGAAAACGGGACCATCGT
This sequence comes from uncultured Bacteroidia bacterium, assembly GCA_902799895.1. Lineage (GTDB taxonomy): Bacteria > Bacteroidota > Bacteroidia > Bacteroidales > UBA932 > Cryptobacteroides. The sequence continues at coordinate 5,288 of CADCCI010000068.1, forward strand.
CATCCGTTCCTATCACGATTTTGACGGGACTCCCTCGCGGGAAAAACTGGCCGAAACGGCAGCCCAGTGCCGCGAATTCGGGGCTGAAGTGATTAAAATCGTCACCACAGCCCGGTGTGCGGCGGATGCCCAAACGGTCTTGTCCCTTTATGACGATTTCGACCGCCTGATTGCCTTCTGCATGGGCGAAGCGGGCCGCCAAAGCCGGCTGGATTGCCTGGCCAAAGGCGCCCCCTATACCTACGCGGCCCTCACGGAAGAGGAGGCGACCGCCCCGGGCCAATGGACAACCGCGTCCATGAAAAAGGCCCTCTACGGCAGCTGGAAGCCCATTTCTTGTGACGCGCCCCTCCAGATGCCCTGTTCCAAGAGTTTTGCCCAGCGGGCCATCCTGGCCGCCGCCCTGGCCGAAGGAGCCTCTCACCTGAGCGGTTACTCCCCCTGCGGCGACAACGAATCGGCCCTGGCCGTTGCCCGCAGCCTCGGTGCCGACGTTTCTGCCGAAACGACCTCCCCAGCCGTGCTGACCATTAAAGGCATCGGTGCTAAAGCCGGCTGCCTGCAGACCGAATCGATCCACGTGGGTGAATCGGGCCTGCTGACCCGGCTGATGATCCCCATCGCCGCCGTACTGGGCAATGGCAACGTGCGCATCACCGGAGAAAAGACCCTCCCGGGCCGACCGCTGAAAGGTGCTGCCGACATGATGGCATCGTTCGGGGTCCTGCTGGCCAGCGAAAACGCCCGCAGCAATGCTTTCAACGATGTTTTCGTACCCCTTACGGTAAAAAACAACCTGGTCCCCGGAAAGGCGGAAATCTCCGGAAAAGACGGCTCACAACTCATTTCCGGCCTGCTGACCGCCCTCCCGCTCACCGCCAAGAACTCCACCCTCTATGTGGAAGACCCCAAGAGCATCCCGTACATGTTCATCACGGTGGACGTGCTGGGGAAATTCGGCATCCGCATCCAAAGCGAGATGGAAGGGGACGATATCTTCCTGCAGACGCAGGACTGGGGCCATTGCTCCCAGATTACTTTCAAGGTCAAAGGCAACCAGCAGCTGAAAGCGGCCGATCTGGCCATTGAAGGCGACTGGAGTGCCGCAGCCAATTTCCTGGTAGCCGGCGCCATCTTCGGCAGCCTGGACCTGGACGGACTGGACACTGCATCGCTCCAGGCCGATCTTTCCATCATGGATATCCTCACCGAAGCGGGCGCCAGCCTGTCTCGGCTTGATGATGAAAAGACCATCCACGTGCAGCGTGCGCCGCTGAATGCCTTCCACTTCGACCTCAACCAATGCCCGGACCTCTTCCCCATCGTGGCCGTGCTGGCCACCTTCTGCCAGGGAGAGAGCCGACTGGCCGGCGTGAACCGCCTGGCCGGGAAAGAAAGCGACCGGGGCAAGGCCGTAGCCGATATGCTTACGCAGATGGGTGTCGAAAACCACATCGAGGACGATGAAATGATTATCCGGGGCCAGTCCCTGCAACAGCGCCTGCTTACCGGAGCCCTCCTTCGCGGCGGATCCTACACCTCCCTGCACGATCACCGCATGGTCATGGCCTTGAAAGTGGCCGCCCTGGGCGCAGACGGTCCCATCACCATCGACGATGAGGCCTGTGTGGCCAAGTCCTTCCCCTCTTTTCATGAAATATTCAACAAAATTAAACACTGAAGCGATATGAAAGTTATTATCAGAGAGACCAAACGCGAGGCGTCCATCTGGGCCGCCCGCCACATCGTAGCCGCTATCAAAGCGAAAGCTGCCGTTACCGATAAGCCCTTCGTGCTGGGTTTGCCTACCGGATCCACCCCCATCGATACATACGATGAAATCATCCGCATGTACCGCAACGGAGAGGTTTCCTTCAAGAATGTTGTCACCTTCAACATGGACGAGTATGTAGGCCTGCCCGTTGAGCATCCCGAAAGCTACCACTCCTTCATGTTCAAGTACCTGTTCGATCATATCGACATCAACCCGAAGAACATCCACATCCTGGACGGCAACGCCCCCGATCTGGCTGCCGAGTGCGAAAACTACGAGAAAGCCATCGAGAAAGCTGGCGGAATCGACCTCTTCCTGGGCGGAGTGGGCGAAGACGGCCACCTGGCTTTCAATGAGCCCTTCTCTTCGCTGAACTCCCGTACCCGCGTGATGACGCTCACCTACGACACCCGCGTGGTGAATTCCCGTTTCTTTGACAACGACGTGAACCAGGTTCCCCACCAGGCCATGTCCGTGGGCATCGCCACCGTGATGGGTGCCAAGGAAGTGCTGGTCGAGGGCTTCGGCGCCAAGAAGGCCCGCGCCATTGCCGCAGCCGTAGAAGGTCCTGTAAGCCAGTATGTTACCCTTTCCGCCCTCCAGTATCATCCCAACGGAATCGTCCTCATCGACGACGAAGCCGCCGGTGAATTGAAGGTCAGTTCCTACCGCTACTTCAAGGCAGTCGAGCAGGCTGGTTAATATGAGAAGATACGGTTTGATGGCCGCGGCGCTCCTGCTCTGCGGCCTTCTTTCCGCTCAGGTGCGGAATGAAATCCGGGTGCCCGATATCCCCGGCTACATGACCCTCAAAGGCGATATGCACATCCATACCGTCTTCTCCGACGGATCCGTCTGGCCCACCACCCGCGTAGATGAGTGCGTGATGGATGGCGTAGATGTGCTCTGCATGACCGATCATGTCGATTCCCGCCTGCACAAATACATCAAGGACGGGACGCTTAACCCCGATAAAGTAAACCGCAATACTGCCTATGAAATGGCAGCCAAGTACGCCAAGGGGAAGGGTGTCATCGTGGTGCGAGGCGGAGAGATTTCCAGCCAAATCATGCCTCCCGGGCATTTGAACGTGCTGTTTACCACCGACAACGAGCCCATCGGCGCGGCCATGGATGCCGCGGGCCGGGACCATCAGCCGGCCGGTGCCGATGCCGCCTTGAAGGTGGCCAAGAGCCAGGGGGCCTTCGTTACCTGGAACCACCCGCACTGGTGCCGCCAGGCGCCCAATGTGACCCGGATCTATCCCGAGCACCTACAGTACATCAAAGACGGCGTCATCAACGCCATCGAGGCGTACAACTGGTGGGACGGCTTGTTTTCGGATATCAACACGAAGGCGGGCGAACTGCGCCCCGTGACCTTGATCTTTGCCCGCGAGCGCAATGAAAAAGGTGTCCGGGAGGCACTGGAAGCCCATCGAACCGCGATTTTTGCTGAAAGCAACGTCTATGGAAAAGAGGAACTGCTCACGGCGCTGCTCACGGCCTGCGTGGAAGTGGAGAAGGTCAGCAAGAGCAAGACCAAACTGACCGTGGAATTGTACAACAACAGTTCCATTCCGGTCCTGCTGGACAAGGCGCCCGGCAGCGAGCAATGGCAGATTGCCCGTCACGTGGTCCTGCATCCGTTTGAGCACCAGACCCTTACACTCTATCGGATGGACAACACCAAGCCGCTGGAGGCCTCGGATTTCGACTTCCATTACACGGTTTCCAATTTCTGGACCGAGCCCGACGTGAATCTCCACTGGGTACTGTCTATCCACAAATAGCAAAGGCGTTCTTAAAGTACTTAGTATTAGACACTTACCGGAAAGCCGGTTCTCTAAAATTGAGAACCGGCTTTTCTATAAGTAATTCATCTTCAAATAAGTAAAAATGCAGGATTAACGGAGGTAGCGGGAGCAGAAGCGCCAGATTTCGTGGAAGGTGTCCATATCGGCTTCAGCCCAAGAGTGGCCGCCGCCTTTCACTTCATATAGCCAGACCTCCGTAGCAGGGCCGCCTTCCCAGGCCGGAGCGCCGCCCAGATACTTGTGCAGCAACACCGGATGGCGTTTTACCGGGAGTTCCTCTTCGCTGTAATAGGTGCTCTTCGCCGCCGCTACCACATAGCTAACGGCCGTAGGAACAGCCAGATAAGGGCCCCAGCCGCCTTTGTTCTCCGGATCGCCACACCATTCCGAAGTATGGTCTTCGGTTCCGTGTACCTCCATAAAAGGCACCGGAGCGGTATAGGTAATGGGCAGCATGTTGTATAGGCACAGGCCAGCCATGGAGCAGATGGCGGCAAACACTCCGGGCTTCTTCTGGGCCATCAGGTAGCACATTTCGCCACCATTCGACATTCCAACCATAAAGGCATTGAGCGGACTCAGGTCATATTTGGCCTGGAGATGATGCACCAGGAACTCCAAATAGGCGACATCGTCCACCTCCCAGCTATCATGACGGCCAGGATAGCCACAGTTCCACGACGGCTTTCCTTTCGGGTCGATCAAACCCTGTGCGCAGCAGAGAGCAAATCCTTTCTCCTGGGCCAGATCTATCAGCCCCGGTTTCATCTTCAACGCCGATCCCCCATAACCGTGCAAGGCCACCATGAGCGGCGCCCCGGCCGGCAAATTCTCCGGCACATACATCCAGTACTCACGCGTCATTCCCTGGAACGACACATATTCGTGCGAACAACGCTCAGCCACCGGCTGGGCCAGGAGGCAAACTGCGCCCCATAACAACAGGATTCCTGTCAGGAAGATCTTTTTGTTCATCTTCATCTTGGTCTATTAGTCTATCTTCTGTACAAATATATACAAAAATCCCGGAAGGTTGATGTATTTTAGAAGACGACCGTCCGGGAAAACGGCCTCTGGTGTGGACGGTCCCCGGTTGGAAGGGGCGACTGTCCGGGAAAATAGGCCCCAGTGTGGAAGGTCCCCGATTGGAAGGGGCGACCTTCCGGGAAAATAGGCCCCAGTGTGGATAGTCGGTGGTTTTAGTGGGGGACTATCCACATCGGAGCCCTCAATCCTGGAAGGTCGGTGGTTAAGGAAGATTTCGGTAAACAAAACAAGCCCATTTTGTTTACCAACGGAGGTCCAGGTGTCACTACTCTCCCCATTTTTACCGAGGGTAGAACCACCTACCTTGTCAAGAATGAGAACGGGTCCAGGTGATAGTAGTCTCCCCTTTTTCACCGAGACTACTGACACTTTTCATGTCAATACCAGAGATAGAGCCGGTAAGGGCGGAGGTGGCGGGATGGCCGGAGCCCGTGCCACCCTCGGCATCGTAAGAGGGGGGACCGGAACGAATGTGAGCGCCAGCGAACGG
>CADCCI010000069.1 GCA_902799895.1 uncultured Bacteroidia bacterium
GGTGAAAACGGCCTCGGAGGGGCTTCATCTTCGGTTTTTGGGAACGGGCGCGGCCGACTGGAACGGTCGTGACGAACGCGGCGAACTGCGCCGCCTGTCCAGCGTGCTGCTGGACGGCCGCATCCTGATCGATTATACCAAAACGGCTGCCGACATGCTCCCGGCAGGGTGTAAGCCCGAAGCCATCTTCTATACCCACTCGCACGGCGATCATTTCCGCCCGGCGGCCCTGCTTAAACTGGGCGTGCCGCAGGTGTATGTGGGCGAGACCTGGCTGGAGCGCGCCCGCGAAAGTTTCCGCAAGGCATCGGAAGAAACCGGCTTGCCGATGCCGGTCCTCACGCCCCTGGGCGTGGGCGAGTGCGTGACGCTTGGCGATGTGACCGTGACGGCGCTGCCGGCCAATCACGCCACCTCAGACCTGCATGAACAGACCCTTATCTATCTGGTAGAGAAGGGCTCCGTACGCCTCCTGTACGCAACGGACACGGGAGGAATCACGGCGGTGGCGGCCCGTCTGGCAGGCATTGATGCCCATATGCGCGAAGGCCGTCCGATAACGGCCCTGGTGATGGAAGCCACGATGGGCCTGGAGCACGAGGTGGATTTCCGGCTCTATACACATTCCAGCGTGGCCACGGTGGCCCGCACGGTGGAGGTCCTTACCCAGACCGGGCGCTATCTTCCGCCGGAAGGCCAGCCCGTCTACCTGACCCACCTGGCACGGACCCTCCACGGGACGCAGGCCCAGCTGGATGCCACCCTGCCTTCTCCGCTGAAAGCAGCATACGACGGACTGGAAGTTTATTTCAAACCTTAGGAAATGCAGAAGATCCGCTTTATCGTCAACCCCGTTTCGGGAGGAAAAGACAAGAAGCAGCTGGTTCGGAAAGTACTGGACCGGCTTGATTCCCAGAAGTTTACTCCTGAGGTGGTTTGGACGGATCATGCCGGTCACGGGACGGAACTGGCCCGATCGGCCGATGCCGACATCGTCGTGGCCGTGGGAGGTGACGGAACGGTCAGTGAGGTAGGGCAGGGGCTCACCGGAACCGGCAAGGCCCTGGGCATCATCCCCTGCGGCAGCGGCGACGGCCTGGCCCTCCACCTGGGCATCCCCCGGGACCCCGTCAAGGCCGTACAGATCCTCAATACCGGGGATATCTCTCCCATGGATATGGCCCGCGTGAACGACCGCCCGTTCTTCTGCACCACGGGGGTTGGATTCGACGCCGTAGTGGCCTGGAACTTCGCCCAGGCGGGCCATCGTGGTCTGTGGACCTACATCCGGGAAGCCTGGAAGGCCTGGTGGTCTTTCAAACCGGAACAGTACGACCTGGACATTGACGGAACGCGATGGAGCGGACGAGCCTTCCTGGTTACGGTGGGCAACTGCAACCAGTGGGGCAACCAGGCCCGCATCACCCCGGAAGCCTCCGTTTGCGACGGCCTGCTGGACGTGACGGTGGTGGCGCCCTTCCGGCTGTGGGAGATGGTCGGCCTGGCGTGGCGGCTGATGACCGGCAACGCCTACCGCTGCCGCCGCGTGACCATGCTCCGGGGGCGGTCGGTGACCATCCGCCGGGAGAAAGAGGGACCCGCGCATATTGACGGCGACCCCTGCCGCTTCGGGAAGGAGATTTCCATCGTCCTGGAGAAGGCGGCCCTGCGCGTGGTGCATCCGCACGGAAAGAGTATCTGACCCGCCGGAAGGTACTATGAATATTGAAAAGAATTGATTATATTTGCCTATTGTAGAAATTAATAACACAACGATATGGATTACAAGGACATTGCAAAGAAATGGATGGAAGGGGATTTTGATCCCGAAACCAAGATGCAGGTATTGAAACTGCGTAACGAAGACCCTGCGGGCTTCGAGGATGCGTTTTACCGGAACCTGGAATTCGGAACCGGCGGCCTGCGCGGCATCATGGGCGTTGGTACGAACCGCATGAACAAATACACTGTGGGCATGGCCACCCAGGGACTCGCCAACTACATCCGTTCGCATGTCCAGGGCGATGACATCCGGGTTTGCATCTCGTTCGACAGCCGCAACAACAGCAAGGAATTCGCGCGCATCACGGCCGATGTGCTCAGCGCCAACGGCATTCACGTGTTCCTGTTCGATAACATCCGTCCCACCCCCGAACTCAGCTACGCCATCCGCGCTAAGGGTGCCGTGGCCGGCGTGATGGTTACCGCCTCGCACAACCCCAAGGAATACAACGGTTACAAGGTTTTCTGGTCCGATGGCGGACAGATCACCTCTCCGGTAGATAAGGATATCGTGGCCGAGGTGAACCGGATCACCGACCCGTCGCAGGTAAAATTCAAGGCTACCGATGAATGCGGCGAGATTGAAGCCATGGGCAAGGAGATGGACGAGGCCTATCTGCGCGACATCCTGTCGCTGATGCTCTCGCCCGAGGCCTGCGCCGCCCATCCGGACATCAAGTTTGTCTATACTCCCTTGCATGGCTGTGGCGTGCGCCTGGTGCCCGAATGCCTGAAGCGGCTGGGCTTCACGAATGTGTACCACGTGCCCGCCCAGGATGTGAGCGACGGTAATTTCCCTACCGTGGTGTCCCCGAACCCCGAGGAACCGGGCGCTCTGAAAATGGCCATCGAAGAGGCCGACCGCGTGGGGGCCGATATCGTGATGGCTACCGATCCGGATGCCGACCGCATGGGTATCGCCGTGCGCGACAATGAAGGGAAGATGGTGCTCATGAACGGCAACCAGACGGCTGCGGTCATGACCTATTATATCCTTACCCGCTGGAAAGAACTGGGCAAGCTGGACAAGACCAAATACATTGTCAAGACCATCGTGACCACCGAAACGCTGGCCGAGCTGGCCGCGGCCTTCGGCATCAAGTGCTACAACGTGCTCACGGGCTTCAAGTATATCGCCGAAATCGTCAAGCAGAACGAGGGCAAGGGCGAGTTTATTTGCGGCGGTGAAGAGAGCTACGGCTTTAACGTGGGCGAGTTTGTCCGCGACAAGGATGCCCAGGTGGCCTGCTCCATCCTGGCCGAATGCGCGGCCTGGGCCAAGGGTCAGGGTCTTACCATTTACCAGCTCATGCAGAAGGTCTATGCCGAATTCGGTTACCGCAAGGAAGCCCTCAAATACCTTGTACGCAAGGGTAAGACCGGCGTAGAGGAGATTGCCGCCATGATGACCGGGCTGCGTGCCAATCCGCCGGCAGACCTGGCCGGTTCCAAGGTGGTAAAGGTTGTCGATTACCTGGAGCCTGAAAAGACGGGACTCCCGAAGAGCAACGTCCTGCAGTTCTTCAGCGAGGCGGGCGATGTGGTATCGGTCCGTCCTTCCGGCACCGAGCCCAAGATCAAGTTCTACTTCGGCGCCGCGGGTGCGGATGCCGACGCCAAGGTGGAATTATTGGAAAAACAATTCATTCAATAGAATATGTATTATTTTGAACAGACCTTCCGCTGGTACGGGCCCAATGACCCGGTCAGTCTGATGGATATCCGCCAGGCCGGATGCACCGGTGTTATCACCGCCCTTCACCATATCCCCAACGGGGAAGTTTGGACCGTTGAGGAGATTATGAAGCGCAAGAACGAGGTGGAGGCCGCCGGCCTTCGCTGGAGCGGTGTGGAGAGCGTTCCCGTCCACGAGCATATCAAAACGCAGGAGGGGAACTTCCAGCGCTATATCGACAATTACAAGCAGAGCCTGAAGAACCTGGGCGCGTGCGGTATCGATATGGTTACCTACAACTTCATGCCGGTGCTGGACTGGACCCGCACGAACCTGGAATACCGCTGCCCGGACGGCAGTACGGCCCTTCGTTTCGAGCGGGCGGCCTTCATTGCCTTCGACCTCTTCCTGCTGAAGCGTCCCGGTGCCGAGAAAGAATACACGGCGGCCGAGATCGAAAAGGCCAAGGCGCGCTTTGCGCAGATGACCGACGAGGACAAGAAAGTCTTGGTACGCAATATGATAGCCGGCCTCCCGGGTTCGGAGGAAAGCTTCACGCTGGACCAGTTCCAGCACGAACTGGACCGCTACAAAGGCATCGATGCCGAGAAACTTCGCAGCCACCTGATTTACTTCCTGAAAGAAATCTGCCCGGTGGCCGACGAGGCGGGTGTGAAGCTGGTCATCCACCCGGACGACCCGCCGTATCCCATCCTGGGCCTGCCGCGCATCATGAGCACCGCCGAAGACTTCCAGAAACTGATCGATGCGGTTCCCAATGCCAGCAACGGCCTGTGCTTCTGCACCGGTTCCCTGGGTGTGCGGGCCGATAACAACCTGGTTGCCATGATGAAACGCTTCGGCGACCGCATCAACTTCGTGCACCTGCGCACCACCAAGCGCGACGCGGAAGGCAACTTCTACGAGGCCTACAACTTCCAGGGCGATGTGGATATCTACGGGGTCATGAAAGCCCTCCTGGAGGTCCAGCAGGAACGCGGATGTTCCATCCCGCTGCGTCCGGACCACGGTCATCAGATGATTGACGACCTCAAGAAAAAGACCAACCCGGGGTACTCTTGTATTGGCCGCCTGCGCGGTTTGGCAGAACTCCGCGGTTTGGAAATCGGTATTGCAAAATCCTTGTTCGAATGAGAAAAGTTTTAATTGCCAGTGCCCTTGCACTGGCTTTTTCCGTTGTTGCCGGAGCCCAGGTGCGCTTCAGCCCCTTGTTTACAGACAACATGGTTCTTCCGCGCGACGCCCAGGTCCCCGTCTGGGGCTGGGCCGATGCCGGCAAAACCGTCAAGGTGACTACTTCCTGGGACGGCAAGACCTACGAGGCCCTGGCCGGACAGGACGGAAAATGGTCCGTAACGGTTGCCACGCCCGGTGCCGGAGGCCCCTACAGCCTGCGGTTCGATACGGGTAAGAAGAAGTACCTCAAGGTGTTGGATAACATCCTTTGTGGCGATGTCTGGCTGTGCAGCGGCCAGTCCAACATGGAGATGCCTGTCCACGGATGGGGGAGCGTGTACCGCTATGAGGAGGAGTTGGCCGAGTCCAACAACTACCCGAACATCCGCCTGCTGAACGTCATCCGCACCTTCAACACCCGGGAGGCCGATACCTTCGAGGCGGAAGCCGGCGGCTGGACGGTGTGCTCGGAAAAGACCCTCCCGTTGTTCTCGGCCTGCGGTTATTTCTTCGGCCGCGCCCTGCATCAGGACCTGGATATCCCCATCGGCCTCATCAATTCCTCCTACGGCGGAACCAACATCGAGGCGTGGATCAGCACGGGTGTGCTGGAAGATCTCGCCAGTGCGAAACAGGCTCTCCATCAGGGCCAGAACGCGGTTTCGGCCGATTCGGTAGAGACCATCAAACGCATCTGGCTGCAACAGATTATCGCAGCCGACCGCGGTATGGACGGCGGGAAGCCCCGCTGGACTGCGACCGACTTTGACGATTCCGGATGGAAAGAGCTGGTGGTCCCCGGTGACGTGAGCCATTTCGAAGGTCTTGGCGGCTGGGATGGCGTGGTGTGGCTGCGCAAAGAGGTGGAGATCCCCGCTGCCTGGGCGGGCAAGCCCCTCACCCTGGACCTGGGTGCCATCGACGATGATGACGACACCTTTTTCAATGGCGTCAAGGTGGGTTCTACCGAAGGCTATACCTTCCAGCGTTCCTATCCCGTGCCGGCCAAATGGGTAAAACCCGGCCGTGCGGTGGTGACGGTCCGCCTCATCGACCGGCGCTACAATGCCGGCATCATGGGCGAGCCGGAACGCATCTGCGTGCGCTGCGGGGACGATAAAATCGTCCTGAGCGGCAACTGGAAATACAAGATCGGCAGTTCCTCGGAGGATGCCACCGTCCCGCCCGCAACCAGTTTCCGGGTCGATTTCCCGCACCTCCTGTACAACGCGATGATCCACCCGCTGGTACCGTTCCCCATCAAGGGCGCCATCTGGTATCAGGGCGAAAACAACTCCTACGCGGGCTATATGTACCGCGAAACCATGCCGCTGCTGATCCGTGACTGGCGCGACAGGTGGGGCTATGATTTCCCGTTCTATATGGTGCAGCTGACCAACTTCCGCAAGGCCCAAAGCCGTCCCGGCGAGTATTCCGAATGGTCCGATGTCCGTGAGGCACAGGACCTTACGGCGCGGATTGTGCCGGGTGCCGGCATGGCGGTGATCCTGGATATCGGCGATGCCAAAGATATCCATCCCCGCAACAAGCAGGAAGTGGGGCGGCGGCTGAGCTTGCTGGCCCGCAAATATGCCTATGGCGAAGACGTGGTGGCCGACAGCCCTTGTTATGATGGCTACACCCTCGAAGGAAACACCGTGCGCATCCGCATGAAAAATGTGGGCGGCGGTTTGAAAACATCGGACGGAGCGGCCGTGAAAGGCTTCGAGATTGCCGGCGGAGACCATGTCTTCCATTTCGCGCAGGCCCGCATCGAGGGCGATACCCTTGTGGTCTGGTGCGAGGATGTGAAATACCCCCAGGCGGTACGCTATGCCTGGGCCGATAACCCGGTGTGCAACCTGGTGGGCGGAACCGGCCTGCCGGTGGGCACCTTCCGGACCGATGTATGGCCCGGACCTACCTTTGGAAAAGTAACTGGATATTGATATGAAAAAATGGATTGTCTTTGCGCTGGCCCTGCTGGCGCTGGTTTCTTGTAAGGAAACGGTCATCACCGTGATGACGTATAACATCTATGGCGCGCGTGGCCTGTACAAGGCCGAGGATTACGACGCCCTGGCCGAAGTAATCAATGCGCAGCAGCCCGATTTCTGCGTGCTGAACGAGGTGGATTCCTGCACCTGGCGTTCGCGCGGAACCCTTAATTATGAGGAACTTGCAAAGCGTACCGGCATGAATGCCGCCTTTGCTCCGGCCTTCTACTTTGACGAGACCTGCCCCTACAATGTGCCCCATGGCGGCGCCTACGGCAATGCCGTCCTGTGCAAACATCCCGTTACCGACCAGCTGCACGTGCTGCTGCCCTGCGATCCGAACCAGGATCCCAAGGGTGGGGAAGTGCGGTCTGCCTGCTTCCTGAAGACGGAAGTGAACGGCTTTGTGTTCTGGATGGGCGGTTCCCATCTGGATTACCGCGAGGATGAGTCCAGCCGGATTTGGCAGGCGAATATCCTGCGGGATTACATTGCCAAGATGGATGGGCATATCTTCTTTGCAGGAGATATGAATGCCGAGCCGGATTCCAAGACCATGGCTACCTTCAGCGAATATATGCAGCTGAACTACCGTGACATGGACCAGAAGACCTGGCCTTCGGACTTTATCAAAGATCCGGACCACCGGGTCTTGATAGACTACATCATGTATCGCAAGCCGGACAAGAGAATCAAGTGTCTGAGCTACGAGGTCATCAACAACACAGCTTCTGACCACTGCGCCGTCGTGGCCAAATTCCGCGTGAAATAGAAAGGTGCAGTTGTAACTGTTTGATACTCAGTTGAATTATAGAAAGCCGGTTCTTGTTTTTCAAGAACCGGCTTTCTAGTAATTACCTATGCTACAGGTAATTATAAATGCAATTCGTTATTGCTCTACTGTGGGTTTTTTATTAGAGAGAGGTGTCCGTTCGACAATGTGTATTGCAGTATTCTGGTCCTTTGTTAAATGATAGACCTTATCAATATACCATGTCGCTTCTCTGTCGGCATCCTTAGCAAGATTTTTGGCATATGCGTAAACTGTTACTATCAAATACTCGGATTCCTCTTTAGCATAGAACGAATAGGCCTTTCCTCTGGAGGGATTCGATACGACATTCTCACCAATCTTTTGATTGCCGGAATACTCATAAATGGTGAACGTTACCTTAATTGTCGCAAATTGAATTACTCCGGCTTGTACGGCTTTTTCAACCAAGCCGTCATAAAAGCCAAAATCATCGTAAATCGAATAGGTCGTTCCGCTCAAGATGATGTCTGGTTCTGATTTTGAGCAGGAAAGAAGGATCGCTGCGATGGCGATTAATACGAATTTGAGGAGAATTCTGTTCATTTGAAGGGATGATGTGATAAACGAATGCAAAGTTAGCGATTTATTATTGATTTATCCCCGGGAGAAGGCTAGCTTCGTCAAAAAATATTAGAATTCACTACAAGAGCCGGGTGAGCTGTCCCTCCGCCAGAAGATTAGGCAGGTGTTCAATGTGCGGGTCGAGCCGCTCGTCCCGGGCGTGGAAGACACCGCTCCTGTCTGCCGCCCCGCTGCTACGCTCTGGCCCACTCACCATTCGTTGCCGGGGTGGGTCTTTGGGGTATTCTGTCTAGTCCTGATATAAGTTTACCGATGTTGAACAATAAGTAGTTAGGACATTGATGTCCTGATATCGGTTTACATTGATGATGCGAAGATACAACAT
>CADCCI010000070.1 GCA_902799895.1 uncultured Bacteroidia bacterium
ATCATTTCTTCCTGGTCCCCGGTGTAGGCGCGCAGGGAGGCAGTGCGGAGGAAGTCATCGCCCACGGCGCCAACGCGTTGGGCGGCCTGCTCATCAACTCCTCGCGCGGCGTGCTTTATGCCTCGCAAGGACCCGATTTCGCCACCGCGGCGGCCGAAGCTGCCCGCCGGACGGCCCGTTACGAGGGTCGTTAGATCTGGCGCACCAGCCAGTAATAGGCAAGGATAATCCGTTGACGAAGGACGGCGTAGTCCAGCGAGGCTGCGTCGTCCGTCTCTTTATTGGTACGCATGGTAATGCCCGATGTGAACAGGATGCAGGGGATTCCCGCTTTCAGGAAGGGCACGTGGTCGCCGATGCGCCGATAGAAAATGTTCGTAAAATCGCGGCTCCCGTAATAATCGAAGGCCAGGTCCAGTCCCAGCCCGTCTTTCCGGTTGAGCGAACGCACGGTGTCGTTCCAGCGCCCGTCGCTAATGGCCAGCAGGTAATCTTTCCGGCCCGATGCAAGGGGAGAGAGGGTGCTGCCGATAATGTCCAGGTTGGCAACGCACAGGATTTTGTCCCGGGTGATGGCGGTGCCGGTAACGGGGTTGACCAGCCGTCCCTCGCGGATCCGCTCCATCAGGTCCTCGGAGCCGGCGGAATTGCGCTCCTTTGCATCCACCGCCGCGAAAATCACATTGTTCATATACTCTTTGCCCAGATAGTTCATCCGGTACAGCATGCGTGCCAGGGTAAGCATGCCCACCGTGCCCGAAGCATTGCTGTCCGCTCCCGGATAAAGCCGTCCCGCCAGGCCGCCGATGCAGTCGTAGTGGGCCAGGACAATGACGTATTTGTCTGATTTACCGGGAAATAGGCCCAGAAGGTTACGGCCCCGTTCTTCCCCGATACTGAAACTGTGGGCCCAAACGCCGTTCAAGGGCTGTAGGCCGAAGGTCTCGAAGTGACGGGAAATCCACGCACCGGCCTCGAAATGACCCCGCCTGCCCAAAGCGCGCCCGCCCTCCAGGGAATCGGCCAGGAACGATACCTCCCGCTGCAGGGTTTCTTCTTCTACCACAAACTCCCCATTCACAGCGCTGATGGTGTAACGCTCCTTCTGGGCAGCCGCCGGGCCGGCCAGGCAGAGGCTCAACAAAAAAAATATGAGAATTTTTGCCGTTTTCACTTCGCAGGCACGATTAATGTTCTTATCTTTGTAAGATTTAAGGCCCAAATTTAGCAAATTCGAGCCTGATTAGGAAATTTATTTATGAAACGCATCGCTATTTCTCTGCTTTTGCTGCTGTGCGGAGCCTTTTGCTTCGCCCAGTACGACAAAGATGTCTTCAACTTCCGGGGCCGCCGCGCCTTGTCGGAAGGGAAGTATGCCGATGCTATTCAGCAATTTAACATCCTGGCCCGCCTGGACACCACCGATTATTGGACCTTCTTCTTCCGCGGCATCGCCAAATACAACCTGGGCGACCTGCGGGGAGCGCGTGCGGACTTCGACCGCTCGGTCCGGCTGAATCCGGTTTTCACCAACGGTTACCATTATCGGGCCATCACCAGCAGCCGTTTCGGCAAGTATGACGAAGCCTTCGAGGACTTTGAAAAAGCCCTCTCGCTGCGTCCCGGCCAGATTGGAATCTACTACAGCCGCGGCGTGACCCACTTCCTGGCACAGCGCTTCGACCAGGCGGTAGAAGACTTCGACCGCTACATCCGCAAGGAACCCAAGGACCCGTCGGCCTACCTGAACCGCGGTGCTTCCTATCTTTTCCTGGGCGATACGCTCCAGGCGATGAACGACTACAACAAGGCCATCAAACTGGACCGGTTCGAGCCGGAAGGTTACATCCGCCGCGGCCGCGTCTATGCCGAGCAGAAAGATTACAAGGCGGCCATCGCCGACATGAACCACGCCATCAAACTGGATACGGCCAATACGTTCGCGTATTTCAACCGGGCGCTGATGTATTATGAAACAAAGGATTACAACGCCGCGATGGCCGATCTGAACCGGGTCCTCCGGGACGAGCCGGGCAACGCCCTCACCCTCTACAACCGGGCCCTCATCCGGGCGCAGGTAGGGGATTTCGAGAACGCCCTGGACGATATGGACCGCGTCATCAACATCAACCCGGGGAACGTGCTGGCCTATTACAACCGAGCCTCCTTCTTTATCGAGATGGGCCGGTGGACCGATGCGTTGGACGACTACGACAAAGCCATCGAACTGTATCCTGACTTCGCGAAAGCCTATCTGAACCGCTCCTATGTGAAGAATATGCTGGGAAAGACGCGCTCCTCCAAGCAGGATTACGATATCGCCCAGCAGAAGGTCCGCGAGTACCGCGCCCGCAATGCCAAGGGCGAGGCCTCCCTGTCCGATACCACCCGCCAGTTCAGCGGCCTGCTGGCCCTGGATGCCGATTTCGCCAAAAAGGACTTCGACAACGAACTCCTCCAGCACCGCGACGTTGACATCCGCCTGAAACCGCTCTTCAAGTTTACACTGGCCGCCGGCCGGGACAATGCGGCCTACGCCCTCCGGAACCGCTACGAGAACCTCCTGGTGGACCGTTTCATCGAAGAATCGCCGGTACCGATCCGCATCGCCAACCTGGATACGCTGACGTCCGTGGCCTTCCGGAACTTCGATGTGGCGCTGCTGGGCGATACCAACACCGGAGCCGGGCAGAGCAACCTGACCCCGGCCGAGCAGTATTTCCTGCGGGGCCTGTACAACCTGCAGCTGAAACTGTACAGCGCCGCCCTGAACAACTTCGACCAGGCGGTGGAAGCGGCCGAGGACGGTCGTTACCAGGACTACTACAAGGCCTTCTACCACCTGAACCGCGGTGTGCTGCGGGCAGAGATGATAGACTTCATCTCCTCCATCGAAAACAATGTCCAGACCCTGACCCTGGACGACCAGGGCACCACCCGTGCCCGTGTCCGCGACCGGGTCACCAAGACGTACGACTATTCGGAGGCCATCGCCGATATGAAGGCGGCCGCCAGCATCGTTCCGGACCTGCCGTACATCTATTATAATCTGGGCAACCTGTATACCCTGTCTTCCGAACTGGTAAGCGCCATTGAAAACTACAGCCGCGCCATTGAGCTGTACCCCTACATGGGCGATGCCTATTACAACCGCGGCCTGGTGCTTATCTATCTGAAAGACAAGGAGAAAGGATGCATAGACCTGTCCCGCTCCGGCGAACTGGGCGTGGCAGACGCCTATAGCGTCATCTCCAAATATTGTGAAGAAAAAGATAAATAACCATGATAAAAGCTATCGTTTTCGACCTCGGCGGGGTCCTGTTCGACCTGGATACGGATGCCTGCATCCGCGCCTTCCGTGAGGGGCTGGGGTACGAAAAGATTGTAGAAATACTGGACAAGTGCCACCAGAAAGGCATTATCGGCCAGCTGGAATGCGGAGAACTGTCGGCGGATGAATTCCGCTCCGAGGTGCTCCGCGAAAGCCGTCCCGATGTCGGTCCCGCCGATGTGGACCGGGCCTTCTGCGCCCTCCTGGCCGGTTTCCCGCAGGAGAAAGCGGACCTCATCCGGGACCTCTCCCGGCACTATGCCCTCTACATCCTCACCAACAACAACCCCATCACCATGGTGCGCAGCCACGAGATGATGGCGGAAAGGGGACTGGACTGGCAGCACGTGTTCAAGGCGGAATTCGTCTCCTGCGAGATGAAAATGCTGAAACCCTCCCGGGAGATCTATGCGGAAATGGTCCGCCGGGTAGGCCTGCCCGCCGGGGAAATCCTCTTTATCGACGATTCGCAAAACAATGTGGATGCCGCCCGCGCGGTGGACATCCAGGCGGTATTCTATCCGGAAGGAACGCCGCTGCGACCCTTGGTGGAGGTTGCCCTATGCTGAAATTCATGAGCTTATCCAGCGGAAGCTGCGGAAACTGCTACTTTCTGGGCTGGCAGCCGGACGAGGAAACCCCGCTGCGGGGGATCCTGATCGATGCCGGTGTGAGCCTGCGTGCCCTCAAACGCAACCTCCGCCTGTACGGGCTCAGCTTCGATAATTTCGATGCCATCCTCGTAACCCACGACCATTTCGACCACATCCGGCACCTGGGTTCCTTCTGCAGCCACCTGCACAAACCGGTCTATGCCTCCCGCACCCTCCACGATGCGCTCTCGCGGCATTTTGCCACGCGCGACGCCATCGTCCCGTGCCGGAAATACCTGCAGGCGGGGGAGTGGAACACCATCCCCGTGGGCAGCGGCTCCCTCCGCGTGCGTTATTTCGTGGTCCCGCACGATGCCACCGAAACCTGCGGTTTCTTCATCCGGTTCGGCGGGGAGAATTTTGTGCTGATGACCGATGTGGGTCGGGTGACCCCCGAATCGCTGGAATATGCCCGGCAGGCCGATACGCTCGTGATCGAATCGAATTATGACACCCAGATGCTCATTGGCGGACCCTATCCGCATCAGTTGAAAATGCGCATCTGCGGCGGGCACGGGCATATGAGCAACGACGAATGTGCCGGCACCATCAAACAGATCTGGCACGATGGCCTGCGGAACATCTTCCTCTGCCACCTGAGCGAAAACAACAACACGCCCGAGGCGGCTTTCGCCTGCGCGGCGCGTGCATTGGTGGAACTGGGCGTAAAAGAAACGGTCCGCCTGCAGACACTCCCCAGACAGACCGCCACTCCGCTTATCTTGCTCTAAAAGAGCTTGCTCCCTACTACGGCTTCAACGAATTTCATGCTTTGGGTGGGCTCGAAGCGGGCAGCGACATTGCCCTCCCGGTCCACCAGGAATTTGGTGAAATTCCATTTGATATCCGGCTTGTTGGCGTAATCGGGATCCTGTTGGGAAAGGAGCTTGTCCATGGCCTGGGCCTTGGTGCCGCCGCCGAAACCCTTGAAGCCTTGCTGGGATTTGAGCCAGGTGAACAGCGGCTCGGCGTCCGGGCCGTTGACCTGGACCTTGGCAAACTGCGGGAAGGAAATAGCGTACTGACCGGTGCAGAACGCGTGAATCTCGGCATCGGTGCCGGGCGCCTGCTCGCCGAACTGGTTGCAAGGGAAGTCCAAGATAACCAGGCCCTTGTCCTGGAATTTCCGGTACAGGGCCTCCAACTCTTTGTATTGCGGGGTAAAGCCGCACTGGGTGGCCGTGTTCACAATGAGCAGGACCTTCCCCTTGTAGTCGGCCAGGGAAACCTCCGAACCGTCCTGGGCTTTCACCTTGAAGTCATAAATGCTCTGCGCACTTGCGGAGAGCACCCCTGCCAGGGCAAGCACCCCTGTGCAGATTATGCTAATCCATGTTTTCATATCTTAGAAAGTATAGTGGACACCGATATAGATAGCCGCCGGCCCGTCTTTGTGACGCAGCGCTTTGCCGCATTCGAAGGCCACGATCAGGTTGCGGTCCATGGCTACCGAGACGCCGCCGCCCACGGAAACGTGGAAGACGTCGTAATCCTCGATCCGGAAGGTCTTGAGGGCATGGCCCATGTCGCAGAAAGGATAGGCTTTCACCAGCCATTCGTGGTTTAGCAGCTTGGGCAGTTGGAAAAGCTTGCAACGCAGTTCAACGTTGGCCCAGGCCACGGAATCGCCAACCAGTTGGTTCATGCGCAGGCCGCGGAAGGTATCCCGTCCGCCCAGGCCTTCGGATTCAATGTGCATCAAGTACAGGCGGGTAATGTCCGGTGCCAGGTAAAAAGGCGTGTCCCCGGCCAGCCGACCCTGCCAGCCGAGGTGGTAGGCCAGGGTAAAACGGCTCCTCACGAGGGGGATGTACTGGCGCCAGTGAACGGCTGCGCGCAGATAGGAATGCCGGGTGTTGAACAGGTCCGGCGAGCCGAATAGGCAGGCGTCGGCCCAGATTCCGCTGTCCGGATCGAACTCGAAATCCCGCGTGTCGATGCTCACGCCCAGTTTTCCCTCCAGGTGGGTGCCGCCACCGGCCTCGTGCGGGTCGATGATGCCATTCTGGCGGTACCAGTTGTAGAGCGAGGGCTGGTCGTTGGTCTTGCGGGAATCGGCCCCGCCGGAGTCGGTCTTGAAGTGCCAGAGCGTAAGGCCGGCCACCCAGTTCAGATGCTTGGAAAAAGGGCGCTGGAGGATAACCAGGGCCCGGTTCATCTGGCGTCCGTAGGTGCACTCGAACAGGTCGATGGGCAGGTTGGGGTCGAATCCGTAGAAAGGATACCGGTTGTTGGTGGTCCGCGAAAGGGCCGCGGTGAGCCGGAAACCGGGAATCAGGTATTCTGAATCGTAGAAGACGTGCATCTCGATGGTCCCCAGCGTGTACCACGAAGCCTGGATGTTGAACCGATGGGTATAGTCCGGAAAGACGTTGTGGCTGCCTTTCCCGTAGTTGAAAATGTCGATATAGGCACCCAGTTGCAAGCCCTGGTCGTTCGAGTAACTCGTGGAGGGGAATGCATTGATCACCCAACCCTCTTCTTTTTCTGCATGGAGAAGAAGGGGGAAGAACAGCAGGAGGAGGCAGAGATAGTAGGCTGGCCTGCTCAAGCTATGCTTTCATAAATTGGAGAATCAGGTCTACAACCTGATCCTCGGTGAGACCGTCGGAATTGATGACCAAATCGTAGTTGCGCAGGTCGTAACGGCTGGTATTGGCCATACGGCGGATGAAATTGTCCCGGGTTTTATCTACGGAATCCACCACCCATTCGGCATCCTCCTCATTCAGGTGCTGCTTGTACATAACCCGTTTGATGCGGCTTTCCCGCGGGGCGGTGATAAAGACATCCAGTTTGTTCGGGAAATCCTTCAGCACTTCGAAGCCGGAACGTCCCACAACCACGCAGGAACCCTCTGCGGCGATGGAGCGCAGGATATCGCGCTCGGCCTGGATGAGTTCTTCGGCTTCCGGAAGATGACGGACATCGCCGTTGGGGGAGATTTTCAGCCGGGGATTCTGGTCCAGGGGAATGGGAGCCACTTTCTGGATGAAATCGTTGAACCAGCTCTTCTTTTCTCCTTTGATGCGCTCAATCTCGGCCGCGTCCAGGTTGAACTGGTCCATCAGCCGGTGGATGAGTTCCTTATCGGAACAGTGCACGCCTAACTTCTCGGCCAGTTTCTTGCCAACGGTATGTCCGCCGGAGCCGATTTCACGGCTGACGGTAATGACGAATTTCTCTTGGGTGTTCATATTATGTGTCAGTAATTAATACATGCAAATATACAAATCTTTTGATTAACTTTGCATAGTATGGCAAAAGGACAGAAAGATTTTCTTCTTTCCCTCATCCGGGACGGAAAAGAGATGACATTCGGTCAGCAGCTCAAATTGACGATGCTGCTGGCGGTTCCGGCCATACTCGCCCAGTTCTCATCGGTGCTGATGATGTATATCGATACGGCCATGGTGGGACACCTGGGCGCCAACCCTTCGGCTTCCATCGGATTGGTTACCACCAGCACCTGGATCCTGGGCGGCTTTACCATGGCCATTGCCTCGGGTTTCTCCGTACAGGTTGCCCACATGTGTGGCGCCAAAAACTTCGAGGGAGCGCGCCGGGTGCTGCGCCAGGGGCTTTCGAGCATCTTCGCCCTATCGCTGCTCTTCGGCATCGTGGGCGTAGCCATTTCCCCGTTCCTGCCCGCCTGGTTGGGCGGCAGCGAAGCCATTAATGCCGATGCAACGGCCTATTTCCGCATCTATGCCGCCTTCGTCCCCATCGGGGCCGTGGGCTACGGGGCCAACGCCATGCTGCAGGGCAGCGGTAACATGAAGGTACCCAGTATCTTATATGTATCTATGTGCGCCCTGGACGTGGTGCTTAACTACCTCTTTATCTATCTGATGGAGATGGGCGTGGCCGGCGCCGCCCTGGGAACGGGCCTGGCCGAAGCCATCACCACGGCCGTATCGCTCTGGTTCGTGCTCCGGCGCAGCACCGAGCTCAAAATCGTAGGGGAGAGGGGCTCCTTCGTCCCCACGCGGACGGTGCTCAGCAACGCCTTCGGCATAACCGGTCCCATGTGGCTGCAGAACCTGCTGATGCGCGGTGCGCACGTGGTTAGCACCGTTATCGTGGCCCCGCTGGGCCCCATCGCCATTGCCGCCAACGCCTTCGCTATTACGGCCGAAAGCTTCTGCTATATGCCCGGTTACGGTCTGGAAGAGGCGGCCACCACCCTGGTGGGGTAGAGCCTGGGGGCCTCGCGCAAACACATCGCCCGACGCTTTGCGCGCATCACCATTTTCTCTGCCGCGGCCATCATGACCTTCCTGGCGGTGCTGATGTTCTTCTTCGCCCAGGAACTGATGACCCTGCTGAGCAACGACCCGGACGTGATCGCCCTGGGCGCGAAGGTGCTGCGCATCGAA
>CADCCI010000071.1 GCA_902799895.1 uncultured Bacteroidia bacterium
GGCGGCATGAGGCGACATGCCACCCCCGGCTAGGGGGTGCCTGCGAAGCGATGGCCTTGCGCCGGGAGGGCAGGCGGGGGTCGCCGGTGCCGCCCTGGCCTGCGACGGGGAAGGAGGAGCAACCGCCCGGGCCAGTGGCGGGAAGAAGGCCAGCGATAGGGAAGGAAGGCGGGATAGGGAGGAAGAGGGAAGAATGATGAGATATTCGTATGGAAAAACGCCAAAAAAGTATATATTTGTAGTATGAATATCCGTATCAGGTCTATAGTTGTGTTGAGCCTGTGCCTATTGGCCGGAAACCCCGCTCTTCAGTCCCGGGAAATCCGGGTCTGGAGGCCGGAAGCCCTTCAGCGGGCGGTGAACAAGGCCACTGCGGGCGACACCATCGTACTACAGAAGGGCGTGTACCGTCTGCGCCAGACTTTGCTGGTGGAAGGGAAGAGCGATTTGGTCATCCAGGGAGAGGGCGCCTGTCTGAGTGGCGGCGTACGCATTCCCCTGAGGCGCCTGCATCGTGCCGGGAAGAAGGAAAAGGCGGAAGGCCTGGTACTGGCCGACGGCGTTCAACAGTTAAACCTGCAGCGCTACCCGGTGGGCGCCATCTGCCCGAAGGGCGACCCCCATCTGACCGGCCCCGCGTGGTCGGAACTCTATGCCGATGGCGTTCCGCTCCGCCTGAGCGAGTGGCCCGACGGAACGGCCCTGCCTCTTGATTCGGTAGTCGTGGCCGGCCGCGGCCATATCCGCCCGAAAGACGGCGAGGGCTTCGGCACCATCTCTTTCCGCGAAGATCGTCCCATGGAATGGCAATATCCCGAAATGGGATGGCTGTGGGGCTGTTTCCGCTTCGGATGGACCAGCGAAATGGTCCCCATCGCCCGAAGGGGTGCGGACAAGACCATCGAGGCGGGCAGCCTGACCAACTACGGCTTTGGCCGGCAGAAGGGGGAACAGTTCCAGCGCTGGAAGGTGCTGAACATCCCCGAAGAGGTAACTGTGCCGGGCGAATATGCCCTGGATATCGAACACAAACGCGCGTGGGTGATGTTGCCGGAAGGGACCCGCACGCTGGAAATGAGCGTGATGGAGGCGCCGCTGGTGCGGCTGGTCGGCTGCAACCGGGTTGTCCTGTCCGGCCTGGAACTCTCCTGCTCGCGGGGTGACGGGGTCAAAATCCTCAGCTGCCGCGACACGCGTCTGGAAGACTGCCGCATCCACGGGATGGGTCACGCAGCGGCTACGGTCGATTCGGCCAGCCGCACCAGCGGCCTCTCCCGCTGCGAACTCTACGACCTGGGTGCCGGAGCGGTAGAACTCGCCGGCGGGGACCGGAAAAACATCGTCCGGGGCGATAACTACGTGGAAAACTGCCGCATCCACAACTACAACCGCATCGAAATGCAATACCGCGTGGGCGTGGTCATGAGCGGCCTCGGCAACCGCGTATCGGGCTGCGAGATTTACCAATCGGCCACGATGGCCCTCCTGATGCTGGGCAACGACCAGACGGTGGAATACAACAACATCCACCACGTCTGTATGGATATCGAAGACAACGGCGCCCTCTATTACGGGCGCAACCCGACCCAACGGGGCAGCGTCATCCGCTGGAACTATGTCCACGACATTGAAGTACCGTTCAACGTACGCGCCTTCTACCACGACGACGGTTCGGGAGCGGCCGAGGTATACGGCAACATCCTCCGCAACATCACCTCGCCGCCCGTCCAGATCGGGGGCGGCAGCGACATCCGCTACCACGACAATATCTTCATGGACCTGCCCTGCGCAGCCGTCAAGACCGACGGGCGGCTGAAGACCTGGGGTGCCGACCGACTCATCGCCCACCGCGATTCGGTGGCCCTGGTGGACGGACCCGCCTTCCGGGCACACTACCCCGAATTCGCCTCCTACTACGAGGGAGATCCGGCCGAACCGCAGCGGAACGAATTCATCCGCAATGCCTTATACAACGTGCGCTGGGCCTTCGAGAAAGTCATTTGGAGCGACCATTTCTATAACGATGACATCTCCGGGCAGGCCAATTTCATCTCGACCCTGCGAGACAATTGGAAGACCACCACGAACCCCGGCTTCATCGACCCGAACGACCCCCTGAAGGGATATTCGGAGCATCCGCCGGTACTGGACGCCATCCCCGGCTTCGTCCTCCCGCCGGTAGACCGCATTCCATCCACGTCCGCGGTCGATTCCAGCTGGCTCCGTGCCACGAAGGCCACCCGTTCCACCTACGGTTTCTCGGGCATCGCATACGGCGTGGCCGACGAGGCGCACACACCTGCCGGCTTACAGCAGGAAAAGTTTGCCGACCTCTTCGGTTTCCTGCCCGGGAACGATGCACAGGCCAATTCGGAAGCCCTGCAACGCTGTCTGGACGGAGGCGGAACCATCCGCGTCCGGAAGGCCGGCGTCTATGATATCTGCCGCACGCTGAAGGTGGATGCCGGCACCCGCCTCACGTTCGACAACGGAGTCATCCTCCGCCGGACGCCGGCCCCGGACGGAACCATCGCCCGTTTCGTCCTCATCAACCGGGGCGCCTTCTCCCGCACATACGATAAAGACATCTGTATCAGCGGATTGAACCTGTGCTGCAACGGCCTCGATGCCGGGGCGGGCCACCCCATGGACATCCCCACCATCGTGGGCCTCAACTGCCAGCTGGCCTTCTTCTATGTAAAGAACCTGCAAATCGACCACCTAACCATCGCGGACCTGCCGAAGCACGACTTCGCCCTGCAGATCTGCACCTTCGAAGACGCGGTGGTGGAAGATGTCCGCATCGAAGGGATGAAGGACGCCGTGCACTTCGGCCCCGGACGGGGATTCGCGGTTCGGCGCGGCATCTTCAAAACCTACGACGATCCCATCGCCCTCAACGCCCATGATTATACCACCTCGAACCCCGAACTCGGGTGGATCGAGAACGGCATCATCGAGGACTGCACGGACCTGGATGACCCCGAGCACGGCACCACGGGCTTTTTCGCGCGCATCCTCGCCGGAGGCTGGCGGGATTGGGAATCCGGCATGGACATCCAGTCCTCCGGCGACGCAGTGGTTTGCGGCGGGCGCATCTACCGCAGCAACGGCCCCAAGATCAAAAAGAATTACACCTCAACGTGCCGGCCGGACCATCCGGAGGGAACGGTCACCTACCCCGACGGCATCACCTGGACCCTGTCGCAGACACGCAACCTCTGCCACAGCTGCGGGGTACGGAACGTGGTGTTCCGCGATATCCGCCTGCAGAAGAAGCGCCACGTAGCCCTGTGCCTGCACTTCGACCACGACCAGTACTCGCGCAGCTACTACCCCTATGCCGAAATTCCCGTCCAAAGCAACATCGTCTTCGAACGGGTATCGGTGGAAAACGAAATTCCGGCGCTCATCCAAAGCCGCACCCCCGTGGACAGCATCATCCTGCGCGATTCGCGCATCGGCAGCAGTAAAATCCTGATGCTCAATGCGATCGATGCTCCCGGGATGCAGTACGATACCACCCTCATCCGCCTGGAACGGGTAGAGGCAAGCCCGATCGATTCCGTCGTAGTGGCCCCC
Source organism: uncultured Bacteroidia bacterium (assembly GCA_902799895.1). GTDB lineage: Bacteria > Bacteroidota > Bacteroidia > Bacteroidales > UBA932 > Cryptobacteroides. Next base: position 3,583 of record CADCCI010000071.1, read on the forward strand.
CGCCGTCCCGTCCGTATCCTCGTCAATCAACACTAAAAAATACCCAAAATGCGTACATTCCGCCTCCTCCTGATTGCCACGCTCGCGACCCTGCTCACGGGCGCCTGCTGCGGGGAAAAGACCCCCGTCGTGAATTATCAACTCTGGTACAACTGGCCCGAGCGCTATCTGCCCGACTTCTCCACCCTCGGAGAACCCGACCTGACGGGCATCAAGAAAAACCTCGACCTGGAGGAACTGCCCGACTCGGCCAACCACTTCGCCGTGCTCTTCGAGACCGACCTGTGCGTAAAAAAGGCCGAAGAATACTCCTTTAAAGTATGCTCCGACGACGGCACCCGCTTCTATGTAGACGGCGAAATGCTCATCGAAAACGACGGCGCCCACGGTCCCATCCTCAAGGAAGTCTCGCTCCCGCTGGCCAAGGGAACACACCAGCTGCGCATCGAGTTCTTCGATTACGACAAAGGACAGACCCTGGACTTTACCTATTCCACGCCCACCATCCCCTGGCGGCAGCTGAACACCCGGATTATGGAAGAGGAAGACGCCCTTACCAGCGACGACCGCTTTGTGATGCCGCAAATCGAGGAGGCCTATGCCCGCTTTGCCGAGTGGAAGGGGGACGACGAGGTGCTGTGCTACCCCATCCTGACCGATATCCACACCGCCGGCCGCTTCAGCTACAAGCACATCGGCTATGCCGCCAAAGCCGCCCCGCTCTTCGGCTTCGATTTCATGGCCCTGCTCGGCGATATCGGCCTGAACTCCTATCCCGCCACCCTGGATTCGGTCTATGCCGCATCGGTGGTGCGCAACACCCTGGAACAGATGCACAAATACGACGGCATCTGGCTCTTTGCCCCGGGCAACCACGACTGGGATGCCGGCAAAGGCAAGGAAAACTATTTTACCGAAGAAGAAGTCTCCGCCACCTTCCAGAAACCCTGGCAGGGAAAGGCGGGCGATGCCTACCAGCTGGTGCCCGGAAAGACCTGGGGCTGGTACGATGTGCCCGGAAAGGACATCCGCATCATCCTGCTGAACAGCACCGGTACCCGCACGCTGGGCGATTCCTATTATCTATTTGACGAGCCGCAGCAGGAATGGCTGAAAGGCCTGCTGGCCGATACGCCCAAAGACAAGACCGTTCTGGTCATGGCGCACTACATGCCGCACCCGATGGGCCGCTGGAACGCGGTCTCTAACGTAAGCCAGACCCATACCCAGGAAAACAACATCCGCCTCATGGCCATCTTGAGCGATTTTGTCCATAACGGCGGCACCCTGGCGGGCATGCTCTGCGGCGACAGCCATGCCAACTGCCATGTCGATGACAACGACGTAGATTACTACATTACCCAGGGTTATGGCTGGGTGAGCCCGGACCAGATGATTGAAGGGACCACCCACGATTTCTTCGACTACCGGCAGATGATGTGCGTGGATGTCATCGCCGTCAAACCCGGAAAACGCGAAGTCCATACCTTCCGCATCGGTGCCGGCGGCGCGGATTACGATTACCAATGGACCTATTGAGATGAACAGAAGGGAAATGATTAAAGCCTCCGTGGGGGCCGCCGCCATGACGGCCCTGGGGATTCCCCTGGCCGGGAAAAACGCAGAAAAGGCGGTGAAAGGAAAAAAGAAAATCCTGGTCATCGGCGCCCATCCGGACGACCCGGAGACCTGCGCCGGCGGCGTCATGTGTCTCTTTACCGCTGCCGGTCACGAGGTCGTGTCCGTCTATCTGACCCGAGGCGAGGCCGGCATCAGCGGGAAATCCCATGCGGAAGCGGCCGCCATCCGCGTAAAGGAAGTGAAGGCTGCCGGCGCCGTCACCGGTGCCCGGTTCCTGTTTATGGACCAGGTCGATGGCAATACGGAACTGAATAAGGACCGATACCGCCAGATGCGGGAACTGCTTGAGCAGGAAAAACCGGATGTGGTCATTACCCACTGGCCCATCGACAGCCACCGCGACCACGTGGTCTGCGCTGCCTTGGTCCTGGACGCCTGGAGGCGTCTGGACCGCTGCTTCGACCTATTTTATTTCGAGGCTATGACCGGTACGCAGAGCCAGCTGTTCCACCCTACGGATTGGGTGGATATCAGCCCGGTCATCGAGCAGAAGCATGCGGCCTGCCGCTGCCATGAAAGCCAGGGGATGGATCCCCTGCTGGACGAATGGCACATCCCCATGGAACGCTTCCGCGGCCTGGAATGCCGCTGCGCCTACGCCGAAGCCTTTGTCCGTCACACCGTAGCAAGAAATTTATGAGACCCATTTTTGTCTTCGGCCTTCTTCTGGCAGTGGCCGCCTGTTCCGCGCAGGAAGACCCGCTGTTGTGGGTGGATCCCACGCTGGGCAGCGGCGGCCACGGACATGTGTTCGTGGGCGCGAGCGTGCCCTTCGGCATGGCGCAGCCGGGTCCGACCAGCATCCCCCAGGGATGGGACTGGTGCTCGGGCTACCACGCGTCGGACTCTACGGTGATCGGCTTCAGCCAGACGCACCTGAGCGGAACGGGCTGCGCTGACCTGTTCGATATTACCGTCATGCCGGTGACCGGTCCGGTCCGCTATGGAAGGGGGACGGAAGGCAATCCCGACAGCGGATTCTGGTCCTATGCCGACCGCACCCGCGAAATCGCACAGCCCGGCTACTACAGCGTCCCGCTGGAACGCTATGGGATTCTTGCAGAAATGACAGCCACCTCGCGTGTGAGTTTCTACCGCTTCACCTATCCCGCCTCGGACGAAGCCGCCCTGGTCTTTGACCTGGAGCACGGCGGGGGCTGGGACCATGCCCGGGACACGCACATCGAGGTCGTGGACAGTTGCACCGTACAGGGCTGGCGGCATTCACGCGGCTGGGCCCGCAACCAGAAACAATTCTTTTATGCCCGCGCCAGCAAACCCTTCGCGGAAGTAACCTTCCCCAAAGGCCAGACCGAGGTGGAAACCGACCAGATCCGCTACGCCCGCCTGCAGTTCCGGACCGATCCGCAGGAACAGGTCCTCCTGAAGGTAGCGCTCTCGGCAACCGGAACGGAAGGTGCCCGGAAAGCCCTGGAGGCCGAACTGCCCGATTGGGACTTCGAAGCCACCCGGCAGGCCGCCCAAAACGCCTGGCGCGAGGAACTGTCCCGCATCCGCATCCGTACGAAGGACAAGGCCGTCCGGCAGGTCTTCTATACCGCCCTCTATCATACAGCCATCGCCCCCTCGCTGTTCTGCGACGTGGACGGCAGCTACCGGGGTGCCGACGACGCCGTCCATCCCAATCCCGGCTTCCCGGTCCACACCACCTTCTCCCTGTGGGATACCTATCGGGCCGCCATGCCCCTGTACAACATCATCCAGCCGCAGCGCAGGGCCGATTTCGTCAATACGATGGTGCAGATTTTCCAGGAACAGGGCCGGCTTCCGGTCTGGCACCTGATGGGCAACGAAACCGACTGCATGGTGGGCAATCCGGGGGTGATTGCCGTGGCGGACGCGATTGTCAAAGAAATTCCCGGGATCGATCCGGAAGAGGCTTTCCGCTCCTGCCGGCTGACGGTTATGCAGGACGACCGGGCACAGGACCTGCGGAAAGCGTACGGGTATATCCCGGCCGACCTGGCCCGTTATTCCGTGGCACAAGAGATGGAATATGCCATTGCCGACGGCGCGACGGCCGCAGCGGCGGACTTTCTGGGCTACGATGAATTCGGGGCCGAAATGTGGGAGCGTTCCCATTCCTGGCGCCGGTATCAGGACGCCTCCTCCGGTTTTGTGCGGCCGCTGCTCGCCGACGGGAGCTGGCGGACACCCTTCGACCCGTTTACCGTTAACCATGACTGGGACGACTATTGCGAAGGGAATGCCTGGCAGTATTCCTTCCTGGCCCCGCACGATTTCAACGGTTTGGTCCGCTTCTTCGGCTCGCGCGAAAAGCTGATCGAACGCCTGGATTCCCTGTTCACGGCGGTTCCGCCGCGGGAAGAAGAAAACGTGCCGGACATGTCCGGCTTTATCGGCCAGTATGTGCATGGGAATGAACCCAGCCACCACATCATCTACCTTTATACGATGGCGGGCGAACCCGGGAAGGCTGCCGACCGCCTCCGCGAAGTGATGACCACCCTCTACACCACCGGCCGCACCGGACTCTGCGGCAACGAAGATGTCGGGCAGATGAGTGCCTGGTACATCCTTTCCGCCCTGGGTTTCTACCAGGTGGAACCGGCATCGACCCGGTTCTGGTTCGGCTCGCCCCTGCTGAACGGCGCCACCCTCCAGGTGGACGGCGGAACCTTCCGCATCCGGGTGCATGGAAACAGCGACCGGAACCGCTATATTCAATCCCTCCGCCTGAACGGGCGGCCTTACCGGCTTCCGTATCTGGAATATGCCGATATTGTCGCCGGCGGTACCCTGGATATCGAAATGGGCCGCGAACCGGTCCTTTGGTATGATAATTAAGATCCTTCCGATATGAAAAAAATCCTCCTTCTGGCTGCCCTTGCGCTGAGCGCGGGCGCCTGCTGCAACAACAAGACCCTTACTTTTATGCACCTGTCCGACCCGCAGATCGGTTTCCTGGACACCACGGCGCATTACGCCCAGTCCGATTCGCTGATGGGGCTCGCCGTGGAAGCGGTCAACCGCATCAAGCCCGCCTGCGTGGTCATTACCGGCGACCTGGTGAACAATACCGCCGACGCGGAGCAGAAAGCCGTTTACGAGCGGCGGCTGGCCGAAATCGACCCGTC
>CADCCI010000072.1 GCA_902799895.1 uncultured Bacteroidia bacterium
ATCCCGACTACATAACAAAGAGTCCGGCATAGCGTCGGACTTTGTTGTATGAACAGAAACACAAAAACAACACCGCCATGAGCCAATTGCACGTTATCAACCATCCGATGATTCAGCACAAGCTGACCATCATGCGAATGAAGGAAACCGGTTCCAAGGATTTCCGTGAACTTCTCAAAGAAATCGCTCTCCTGATGGGTTATGAGGTCCTGCGCGACCTCCCGCTCACCGATATCGAGATTGAAACCCCGATTTGCAAGACCATGGCCAAGACCATCAGCGGCCGCAAACTGGCCATTGTCCCGATTCTCCGGGCCGGCCTGGGTATGGTGGAAGGGCTGCAAAGCCTGGTTCCCGTTGCCAAAGTGGGCCACATCGGTCTCTACCGCAACGAGGAAACCCACAAGCCGGTTGTCTACTACTGCAAACTTCCCAAGGACATCCAGAAACGCACGGTCATCATCACCGACCCGATGCTCGCCACCGGCGGCAGCGCCTGCGACGCCCTTGCCATGCTGAAGGAGCGCGGTTGTACGGATGTCCGCCTGATGTGTCTGGTAGGTGCCCCGGAAGGCATTGCCAAGGTTCAGGCAGAACACCCGGACGTGGACATCTTCCTGGCTGCGGTGGACGACCACCTCAACGAAAATGCCTACATCGTCCCGGGTCTGGGAGACGCCGGAGACCGCATCTTCGGAACCAAGTAAGACGGAACGGCTACACCCGCTTATGCTGCAGGCGGGCAGTGATATCCTTCCGATGGTAATAGAGACGCTGGTTGGTACCAGTTTGATTGAGCGGGCCCCTTTCAGGAATGAAAGGGCCTGTTTTTATATAATCGAAGACCTCGTAGAGAGCATCCTCCACTTCGTCTCGACCGGAGTAGAGCGCCGTCTCCAGCCCCAGCGAACGGGCATGTCGGGCCAGACGCAGAAGCGCCTCGGGATCTCTCCCCTCTCCCAGGAACAGGAAACAATTCACTCCGAAATTATCCTCCACCATGGCCGAAATGGCCGCTTCGGTAAGCTCTTCTCCGATATCCTTGCGCAGGAAGGGTGAGTGGCATCCTACACAAGAACCCTGGCATTGGGTAATCTCCACTGCCAGGGATACTTTGTCAGGAATCTCTTCCAGGACCACGGAGGTCAACTCCGGGAGGTACTTGATCATGGGAGCTACGCCTCCTTGTCCACGGTTACGGTTTCCGCCTGCGGAACTTCCACTGCGCTGTCGTGCACATAGAACCGCTTTCCTGCTTCGATTTGACGATCCTCGCTGAAGGAAGAGACGCGTTTGAGGTAACCGATGACCCGCGTGAGGTAATCCAGGTTCTTGCTGCCGCACTTCGGGCATTCGGTCAGCGTATCCTTGCTGATGAAGCCGCACTTGTTGCAGACCGTGTTCCGGCAGTTGAAGGTAAAGTAGTTGGTGCCGTAATGGGCCGCGGTCTTCAGCAGGGCGCGATACTGTGCCTGGGTCAGGTGCTCGGAGATATTCATATGCAGGGCGGAACCGCCGTCCAGATGCTTCACATAATCGTTGCCATGCAGTTTGAACTTGTCAATCATGGACAGGCTGTCGTCCTCGGGATTGTAGAAATACGAGGAGTACATGTTATGGCGCGGCGATACGAAGAATCCGTCCTTCTTGTCCCACTTGTAGTTCTTGCCGGAGAGATTCTCGCCCGGAACGAACTCGGTGTTGAACATGGCTTCGGCCGTCTTGTCGGCGCGGTTCACCACGTTGATGGTCTCCAGGATCGTGTTCACGAACTCGTTGTACTCGGCATTCGGGCTGATTTCCAGGCCCAGGAACTCGGCCGCGTCGGTAAGGCCGTTCACGCCGATGGTGAGGTACTGGCGACGCATGTCGATAAAGCCGGCACGATACACATCCAGCATGTCCGCCTTCAGGAAGTCTTTGATGATCTCGTTGAACGCGATCTGGTATTTATGGACGCGCTCGGTCTCTTCGGTAATGGCCTTGCGGATGCACACATACACGGCTTCCTTGTCGTAGGAACCCTTCACCAGCGGTTTGGCAGACTCCAGCATCGTTCCCTTCTGCTCCATGAAATACTGGCGGACGGCAATCTGGATCAGGCGGTTCAGGTTGATGGTCATCACGCTCTTGGAGCCCGTCGAAACGGAGGCCGTTCCCATGGAATACTGGTGCGTAGTATGGTTGTGGTTGCCATCGGCCTTGTCCAGATCGGTGAGCGAGTTGCGCAGACGGCAGCAGCTGGCCAGTGAGTCGGCGCTGTCGGACAGGTAGCAGAAGAAGCTGTGTCCCTTGGACCACATCTCGGCCGTGAAATCGGCATATTCCTTGTCTACGAAATCATCCTTGCCGTCGGTGAGCAGTGCCATGGTCTCTACCGGGAAGGTGAGGATGTAGTGGTTGCGTTCCTCGTTGAACCAGTTCATGAAGTGTTTCTGCAGCCAGGACAGGGTCTCCCACTTGGGAGCCGTGCCGTCCGGGAAGCGGAAGTCGCCGAACACGCCTTTAAAGTAAGCCTCGTCGAAGTAGCTGATATTCCAGAAGACGGTCTGGTAGCCGCGGTTGCCCGCCGGCATATTCATAGAGTGCACCACCTGCTGGAAGTAGTTGTCGATGACCTTCACCAGCGTGCGCTGCTTGATGTTGTTCTCTACCACCGTGTCCAGCTTGTCCAGGTAGTCATCTCCGTAATCCTTGCGGATGAAGTAGTCCAGGTACATCAGGAACTCGGGCGTAGCCACGGCGCCCATAAACTGGGACGATACGGAATACACCAGGTTGATGAACTCGCCGCAGTAGGACTTCAGGTCGGTCGGTGCGATGGAAACGCCGCCCAGGTCCTTCAGGCCGCTCACCAGGAAGGGATACATGGTAATGGCCACGCAGTACGGATAGCCCGGCGTGCCGCTCTCGTCATGCTTGTACAGGACGTGGTCTTCCAGGTCCTTGATGTACTGGCCCGCCAGCTGGCGTCCGTACAGGGCCTTGATCTTGTCCCGCATGATGTATCGGTTCTGCTTGATATTGTTTTCCTTATACAGCTCCTGGCCCAGCGTCACAATGTTTTTGCGGGTGACGTTGGCATTGGCGTCGAACTTGGAGCCGGTGGCGGCGTTGGATGCGGCGATGTAGTCCTTGATGAAGTCGCGTTTCTTGCGAAGGTCCACGCCGGCATCGAATTTCTCGATGTAGGCCACGGCCACCTTCTTGTTGATTGACATCAGGCTCTCTTCCACCTGACGGCGGATCTCGCGGCTGGTAATCTTGTCGTAGATATACAGATTCTCGACAATCGACACCACGACGGCCTCGGGGCATTCCTGCCCGGTCGACTTATACGCCTCGCGGATACCATTCATCAATTTAACCTTGTCATACTCCTCATATGACCCATTGGTCTTCCGTACTGAAACATCCATCGCTGCAGAAAGTTTTAGATTGTATTATATAATAGTAAAAAGTGCTCACGTTTTGGGCATAACAAATTTAGTAAATAAAAAAATATGCCCGACAGAATCGGGCATAAAAAGTTATCAACAGGTTAAGTAACAATCCTGTTAATAAGTGGGTTACAGATTGAATTTCGCCATTACAAGCACGCGGTGATTGGTTACCCAGTGCAGGTTCGCCGTGGGAATACCCTTGGAGCCGAAGTTGGAGCCGTAGCGGCAGCTCGTCAGGTCATACTCGATACCGAACTGCATCTTGCCCAGGTTGTAGAGCAAGGTAGGCGTAACGCGGTACATCTGCTCGATGGCCTGGAAGCCGTTTCCGCTGAAATAGACCGGACCGGTAATGTCCTTGTAGGAACCCAGGCTCTTCATATAGCCCACCATTCCCATCACCTGGAGCTTCTTGCCATACTGGGCGGAGATGAAGTTCACCGTGCTCGTAAGCGGGGTATACTCATTGGAGATGCCGTCGGCCTTGGTACCGCAAACGGCATAACCGCCGTTCAGCTGCATGTGCTCGCCGCTCTGGGCATAGGTGCTCTTGGCCTTGATCTGGAAGAGGCCCTTGGTGTACTGCAGGAAAACGAAGGGGTTGAAGGTCGTGAACCACTCGTCATACTTCTTACCCGTCTGGGCATCGTAGCCGTAATGGGGACGGATGGAAAGCATGCTCGCACCTACGCGGCCCAGGAAACCGCCGTTCTTGTAGGAAACGCCGGCATATACCTCGGGAATGGCATGGCGCTGATATTTGTTCGTGCTGCCATCGGGACCGGCGCTGCGATACTGGAGCTGCTCCAGGATACCGGCCGTAAGCGTCAGCTTCTTATCGAAGGTGGCATTGAACATCACCTGGGCGCTGCGGTTGAACGGGGAGAACGGGGCACCCGTCTCCAGGTTGATCATGTTCGGCATATCAGCAGCCAGCGGGTGCCAGCTCTGGCCGATACGCAGGCTCAAGTCGGTGGTTTCGTTCTTTCCCAGACCGTCCCAAATCAGGTCTACATAAGCCTGGCGCATCCGGAGGGTACCGGTATTGCCCGTGCTGTTCAGGCAATAGAAGTCGGCCTCGATCTTACCGTTGATTTTGGTGTTGCCCACCTGGTATCCCAGAATATCCAGGCCCAGACGGGTGGTGATAGCCTGATAGTTATAGCTGGAAACGGCATTGACATCGTTTCCGCCAACCATTTTTTCGTCCAGCGGGACAAAGAAGAACACATCTTCGGCCAGGGACTTGGTAGCCCGGGTGTCGAAGAAAGCATAATTGCGGATAAAACCGTAGGGTTTGAAATGATAGGGTTTATCCTCAGCGGAGGCCAGCACAAAGGTGCAGGCAGCTGCAAGAAGGAGAACAATCTTTTTCATATTCTTATACAAAAGGGAAAATCTTGGTAAGCCAGAAGAAACCGAAGATGAAGCCTACAACACCGATAATGATACCGACTTTGGCCATTTCCTTGGTCTCCACCAGGCCGGTCGAAGCCGCAATGGCATTCGGCGGCGTAGAAATCGGGAAGAGCATGGCGATGGAAGCGCACATGGCAATGAATACGATCATGGCCTTGGAGCCGCCGAGCGCCAGGAACTGGGCGTTGTTGGCAGCGGCCGGATCGGCCATACCCTCGGCCACCACAATCAGGATCGGGATCAGCAGGGCTGCCGTAGCGGAGTTGGAGATGAAGTTGGAAAGGAAGTAGCACACCAGACCGGCCACCACCAGCACCAGCACCACGCTCATGGAGCCAAACGGGATGGCGTTGATGAGCACCTTGGCCAGGCCGGTTCCCTGCAGGCAGGTACCCAGGGCGAAACCGCCCGCTACCAGCCAGAGCACGCTCCAGTTGATTTCCTTGATGTCATCTTTCGTAAAGATACCGCAAGCCGTCAGCACGCCCAGCGGAATCAGGGCCACGATATTGGAGTTGATCTTGGTGATGCTTTCGGTCATCCACAGCAGGATGGTGCCGATGAAGGTAATCCACACCACGGTCGATTTCCAACTCTTCTCTTTCTTGTTCTCGGGGATTTCAAGCACGAGCTTTTCGGTCTTGAAGGGGAAGAAAAGCTGCAGGAGCACCCAGGCCACCAGGATCATCACAATCACGTACGGGATCATGTGAACCATCCAGTCCATGAAGGAGATCTCTGCGCCGGCTTCGGAAAGGAAGCGGACGGCCGTCGCATTCGGCGGAGTACCGATGGGGGTACCGATACCACCCAGGTTGGCGGCAACCGGAATGGACAGGGCCAGGCCGATCTTACCCTTGTCGTCTGCGGGCAGGGTGGCCAGCACCGGAGCCAGGAAAGCCAGCATCATGGCGGCGGTAGCTGTGTTGGACATAAACATGGAGAAGATGGAAATCACAATCAGGAAGCCCAGGAGCACAATCTTCGGCTTGGTACCGAAGACAGACAGCAGGCCACGGCCCATTGTAACATCCAGACCGTATTTCTCGGCCATGATGGCCAGGACGAAACCGCCCATAAACAGCATCACCACCGGGTCGGCGAAGGATGCCATGATACTCTTGAAACCTACCAGCTGGCCGAATTTAGGGTCGCAGAAAAGGCCGATACCCTTATCGGAAACCGTAAGCAGGGAGATGACGATAACCAGCAGAGAGGTGGTCCAGTTGGGGATAATCTCGAAGATCCACATCAGGGCGGCAAACACAAAGAGCGCAATCACACGCTGCTGAACGACGGTAAGGGCGTCGATGCCGAAGAAGCTGGTCGGTACAGCCCACAAGAACCCTGTGACCACCAGCACGATCGGCAGCAGTACACAGTACTTCACATTAAATTTGTTGTTAGCCATTTGGGTTGAAACTTTATTTAATATTATTCACTTTCCAAATATCTTGCAAAGATAACACAAATTCTTCAGAAGGCAAGCATATAAAAAGGGGCCAGCTCCATGAGCCAGCCCCTTTCGTTCGAATATCCGTTTTTAGATAATTCCCTGGGCGAGCATGGCTTCAGCCACTTTCATGAAACCGGCCACGTTGGCACCCTTGACGTAATTCACGCTGCCGTCGGCCTGCTTGCCATACTTGACGCAGGACTCGTGGATGGAATGCATGATGGTATGGAGTTTCTCGTCCACTTCCTTGGCCGTCCAGCTGATGTGCATCGCGTTCTGGGTCATCTCCAGACCGGAAGTAGCCACACCACCCGCGTTCACGGCCTTGCCGGGGGCGAAGAGGATGCCGGCCTTCTGGAAGGCCTCGATGGCACCGGGCTGGCAGCCCATGTTGGACACCTCGGCGCAAAGCCACGTACCGTTGGCAAGGAGTTCCTCCGCATCCTCGCGGGAAAGCTCGTTCTGGAAGGCGCACGGCATGGCGATGTCGCACTTCACGCTCCAGGCCTTCTTGCCCGGGATGAACTGGGCATCCGGGAACTTCTGGGCAAACGGAGCCACCACGTCATTATTGGAAGCACGGAGTTCCAGCATGTAATCGAGTTTCTCCTGGGTCATGCCGTTGGGGTTGTAGATGCAGCCATCAGGACCGGAGATCGCGATGACCTTGGCACCCAGCTGGGTAGCCTTGGTGGCAGCGCCCCAGGCCACATTGCCGAAACCGGACACAGCCACGGTCTTGCCTGCGATGTCCAGATCGGCGCTCTTGTTCTTCAGCATATGCTGTACAAAATAGACGGCACCGAAGCCCGTCGCCTCGGGACGGACCAGCGAACCGCCGAAAGAAAGGCCCTTGCCCGTCAGCACGCCATGGTGCTCGCGGCGCAGTTTCTTGTACATTCCGTTCAGGAAGCCGATTTCGCGGCCGCCCACGCCGATATCGCCGGCCGGAACATCCATATCCGGACCGATGTTGCGCCACAGTTCCAGCATGAAAGCCTGGCAGAAACGCATGATTTCCGCATCGGATTTGCCCTTGGGGTTGAAGTCGGAACCGCCCTTTCCGCCACCCATCGGAAGCGTGGTCAAGGAATTCTTGAAGGTCTGTTCGAAACCGAGGAACTTCAGGATGGACGGATTCACGGACGGATGGAAACGCAGACCGCCCTTGTAGGGACCGATGGCGTTGTTGAACTGGACACGGTAGCCGGTGTTCACCTGTACCTGTCCTTCATCATCGACCCACGTAACGCGGAAGGTGAAAATACGGTCGGGTTCGACGATGCGCTCGACGATCTTCGCCGCTTCGAATTCAGGATGTTTGTTATACACGTCCTCAATGGACTCGAGAACCTCCTGTACGGCCTGCAGATACTCTTTCTCTGTAGGGTACTTCGCCTGGAGGCGGGCCATAATTTCTTGTGTCTTCATAAATATGTGGTTTTATTTAACTTCCCAGGTGGCACCGCTGCGGAGCAGGTCGTCCACACAATGGATGGTTGATTTTTGCATCACGTCTTTAACCTGGTCGCGGACACCATCGTCATAGGTAATGTCCTTCACGTCACGGATGACACCCAACGCCACCGGATAATCCGGTCCCTTCATGTCCGCGAGGGCCATGTGGATGCCGATATTGTCTGTGTGGGCATCGTGAACCAGGATATCATCCTCGGTAAAACCGCCTTCGCCGATGCGGACGGCGCGGATCTTCCGGCCGTCATAAATCAGGCCCCGATCATGGTCTTTGCCGAAAATCATCTTCTCCCCATGACGCAGGATGATGGTGTGGTCTGCCTTCAACGCGGGATCGGACAGGGTCTTGTGGGCGCCGTCGTTGAAAATCACGCAGTTGGTGAGCATCTCCATCACCGAGCAACCGTCGTGCAGGGCGGCTGCGGTCATGATTTCCTCGTTCAGCTTCAGCTCCAC
>CADCCI010000073.1 GCA_902799895.1 uncultured Bacteroidia bacterium
CTCGCGCAGCATTTTTCCTTGGGCTCGCTGCATCGCCCGGTAGCATTTAGATTCCATAAAAAGTTACCTTTTTTGGTAAACTTTTTTCAGGACGATACACCTGTCTTAATTGCGCGTTTTTCAGAAATATCTGATTTACAATGAATTATGAAAAAGACCCCGCAGTTTTTACGGGGTCTTTTTCAGTACTCGCTCATTATCAGAGAGTTACAAAAATCACCTTTGGATTTTCAAGATTCTTTCTCTACCTTTGAAAAAATGTTTGTGTAAGCGTATGAAAAACTTCTTTAAGGCCGGTGTCCCGGCGCATTGCTATCAGAAAGGAATTAACGGGAACGTATTGTTTTACAGTCAGATAGATCGTCTGGTCTATTTTACCATCTACGCTGTAGAAGCCAAGAAAAGAGGAATACGAACGCTGGCGCTCTGTTTGATGACGGATCATACTCACTCCCTTCTGATTGCAGACAGTTCCACACAACTCTCTCTTTTCAATCGAAACGTTGAAGCCAAATATGCGTTCGCATTCAATAAGCTTTCCCGCAAGAGAGGTGTCGTCTTTATGCCCTATGGCCATGCTTTTAAAGCACGTGAGAAAGATATCCGGACTTGCATCATCTATATCGCCAACAATCCAGTAGAAAAACGGAAATTTGCTTATGCTGAACAAGATAGATGGACCTTCCTGGCTTATGCCGATAATCGTGCTCCATTCTCGGAGCCTTTCATTGCAAGAAAAGCATCCACTCCCATGAAAAAAGCGATTGCTATGATTCAAGGCGCATATTCTCGATGCGTTCCACTTAACCATCTTTTTCTAAAAATAATGAAAGAGAAATTAAATCCTACTGAATGGAATCAATTCGTAGATATGATAATCAGCCTTTATATGCCGATTGATTTTCCCGCCGCCATCCGGTATTTTGGCACCATGAACAAAATGTTAACTGCTATTCACTCCACTACCGGATCGGAACATGACCTCTCTGAAGAACGCGATACTTCTTCCGAAACGGTCTATCTTCAAATGCAAAGGAAAGCACAGGCCGCAGGCTATAGTCTTTTCAATAAAGATTTTCTTTCCCTGGAGGGGAATGATTATCGAAATCTTGTTCGATTATTATTATCGGTTCCAGAAATAAACCCTTTCTATTTAGGGCGATTCCTTCATCAACCAATCAAGGTTCGCTCTGATAACGAGATTAATGAAAAAGAGCGTTTTTCAGAAATATCTGATTTACAATAAATTATGAAAATAACCCCGCAATTTTTACGGGGTCTTTTTCAGTACTCGCTCATTATCAAAGAGTTACAAAAAACACGGCATAGGTATTCTTTCGAATGATAGGTTCAAGGATGTCGGTACGGTCTTTCTGAAAAGAAAAAAAATTCGTATTTTTGTAGTAACGGATTCTTAACACGTATGTTGCTGGAGATTTTCGGTTTTATGCACATGTCGGCCGCGGATATCCTGGATATCCTTATGGTGGCCGGCATCATCTATCTGGCCTTCCGGTGGATCCGGGGCTCGGCGGCGATGAACATTTTCATCGCCCTGATGACCCTGTTCCTCCTGCGGGTGGTGGTGGCTGCGTTCAATATGCAGTTGATGAGCGCCCTGTTGGGAACGTTCATCGATGTGGGCGTGCTGGCGCTGATTGTGATTTTCCAACCGGAAATCCGCCATTTCCTCAACCGCCTGGGAGCCCACAGGCTGGCCCGGATGAGCCAGTCCTACCTGGGTAAACTCTTTGGAATCAAGGAAAAAGGAATGGACAGCGAGTTGGTCAAGGAAATTACAGAGGCCTGCCGGTCCATGTCGGAAAGCAAGACGGGCGCCCTGATTGTCCTGCCCCACAAGATTGCGCTGGAATATATTATCGAAACGGGAGACCGGATTGACAGCATGGTCAACCGCCGCCTCCTTATGAACCTGTTCTTCAAGAATTCACCCCTGCATGACGGTGCGGTCATCATCAGCGACGGACGCATCGTAGCCGCCCGCTGCACCCTGCCCATCACCGACCGGCAGGACCTTCCGGCCCGCTATGGCATGCGGCACAAAGCCGCCATCGGCGTAACGGAAGATACGGATGCGGATGTGATTGTGGTGTCTGAGGAAACGGGCGGCGTTTCTTTCGTGCACGGCGGAGTCCTTACGCCCATTGGCAACATCAACGAACTTAAGTTATTGTTGAGCAAGTCGCTGGACGAAGAGAAAGAGCCGGGCGAGCAGCCGGATGCGGCCGCGAAGAAGGACGCCGAATAGGCTGAATAACGGAAAAACACGTATGGGAATAGACCGAAGGCTGGAAGAAAAACTGGGATTCGACAAGGTCAGGGCGCTGCTATCCGACCGGTGCAGCACCGATTATGCCTTGCAGCGAATCGCGGAAGAGACCTTTTCCACCAAAGCCACGGAGATTCGCAAACGCCTGCTTCTGACCGATGAGATGCGTCTCATCGCTATGTTCGAAGAGAACTTCCCCACCACGGGTTACATCGACGCCCTCCCCTTCCTGGTTCCGCTGGAAAAAGACGGCAGCAGTATCGACCTGCTCTCGCTGGGAAAACTCAAGACCCTGCTGGACACCGTCCGCCGCCTGGTCCACTTTTTCAGCAGCATCAAAGACGGCATCTACCCGAATCTCAAGCGGTTCAGCGCCAAGGTGATGACCTTCCCGGAAGTGCTCCGCCGCATCGATACCATCCTGGACAAATTCGGAGAGGTGAAAGATACTGCCTCGGACGAGTTGTACGCCATCCGCAAGAGCATCCGCGACAAAGAAGGCGCCTTGTCGAAACGGGCGGCCGCCCTGCTGAAGAAAGCCATCGACGAGGGGCTGTCCGATGCCGACGCCGCCTTGTCCGTACGCGACGGAAAACTGCTCATCCCCATCAATTCGTCCAGCAAGCGGAAGATGCCGGGATTCGTGCACGATACATCCGCCACCGGCAAGACCACCTTTGTGGAGCCTGCGGAAGTCATTGAAATCCAGAACGAAATCAGCGAACTCCATTTTGCCGAGACCCGCGAAATCGCCCGCATCCTCTATGCGTTCAGCGAGTTCGTCCGGCCCTATGTGCCCGACCTGGAAAAGGCCGCCACCTACCTGGGCGAAATTGACTTCCTGATGGCGAAGGCTCTGACCGCCCTGGACTTCAAGGCCGGCATGCCCGTCATCTCGGAAGACGGCCAGATGAACCTGCGCAAGGCACGCCATCCCCTGCTGGAGCGGGCCCTGCACAAAGAAGGCAAGGAGATTGTCCCGCTTACGGTTTCCCTGACCCCGCAAAAACACCTCCTGCTCATTTCAGGACCCAATGCCGGCGGCAAATCCGTTTGCCTGAAGACCACGGGGCTCCTGCAGTATATGTTCCAGTGGGGCATGCTCATTCCCACCTCCGAGACCTCGGAACTGCCTGTGTTCGACCGCCTTATGGTCAGCATCGGCGACGACCAGAGCCTGGAAAACGACCTCAGTACCTATTCCTCCTTCCTGGCCGACATGCGGCAGATGCTGGACCTTTCTGATGCCAAAACCCTCGTGCTGATTGACGAGTTCGGCAGCGGAACGGAGCCCACGGCCGGCGGCGCCATCGCCGAAGCCATCCTGGCGGAATTTGACAAACGCGGGGTGTACGGGGTCATTACCACCCACTACACCAACCTGAAGCTATATGCGGCCGGAGCCGAAACCGGCGTGATCAACGGGGCTATGCAGTTCGATGCCCAACACATCGTACCCTTGTTCCAGTTGGAAATCGGCCTTCCGGGGAATTCCTTCGCCTTTGAACTGGCGCGCAAGATGGGGCTGCCGGAAGCGGTGGTCAAGGATGCCGAAACCCGTTCGGGTGAGGAATTCGTGGGGATTGAACGCAACCTCCGCAAGATTGCCCGCAACCGCCGGGCCCTGGACGAGAAGCTCCAGCACATCCGCAACACGGACAAGACGCTGGAATCCCTTACCGGCAAATACCAGAAAGAGCTGGAATGCATCCGCCAGATGAAAAAGAACATCCTGGACGATGCCAAACGCCAGGCCGAGGAAATTGTCCGCGGAGCCAACAAGCAGGTGGAGAACACCATCCGCACCATCAAGGAATCGCAGGCCGAAAAAGCGGCCACCCGCGAGGCCAGGAGCGAATTGCAGACCTTCCTGGGCCTCCTGCAGGGCAAGAAGGAAGAGGACCAGAAGGCGCACGACGATTATGTAGAGAAGAAGCTTCGCCAACTGGAAGAGCGCAAGGTCCGGCGGGCACAGCGCCGGGCGCAGCGGGCCGACGAACGCGAGCAGGAAATCCTGCGGGCCGAAGAGGCCGAACGCCAGCGGATGGAAGCCTTCCGCAACGCCCCGCTGAAGGTGGGAGAGAAGGTCCGCGTCAAAGAAAGCGGGCTGGTGGGCGAGGTGTCCCGCGTATCCACCAAAGCGGTCTCCGTCATCATCGGAAACCTCACCAGCAAGATGCCGCTCGATAAGGTCGAGCGCATCTCCTCGAACGAATTCAAAAGCGCCGCGAAGGAAATCGCACAGCCGGTTTACCGCCGGGACGATGCCGCCATCCGCGAGCGCAAACTGAATTTCAAACCGGAACTCGACGTGCGCGGCGAACGGGTCACGGACGCCCTGGATATCGTGATGCATTACATCGATGATGCCCTTATGCTGGGCATGGGTTCGGTGCGGATCATCCATGGAAAGGGCACCGGCGCCCTGCGCGAAGAGATTCAGAAATACCTCCGGACCGTTCCCGGCGTGGCTTCGGCCAAGGATGAGCACATCCAGCTGGGCGGCTCGGGCGTCACCATCGTCACGTTTGATTAGAGATGGGAAAAGCAGAAACGGGACAGCGTGGCGAAGCATTGGCCTGCCAGTATCTCCAGGACCATGGACACTTGGTTTTGGAAAGGAATTGCAGGAAAGGACATTTGGAAATTGATTTGATTACAATCGATGCCACAGGCATTCATTTTGTAGAAGTAAAAAGCCGGACGGCACCCGTCATGGCACCGCCGCAGGAGAACGTCGGTTACCTGAAACAGAAGCGGCTTACGGCAGCGGCTCAGCGCTGGCTCCACAGTGCCCGCGATCCGCGCATCCGGGGTGGTGAAGAGGTGCAGTTCGACATTGTAGCGGTAACGTTCAACGGGCCCGAAACGGTCCTTGAATACATTCCGCAAGCATTTATACCGATATACACTTGATTTATGGCCACATATAATAACCACTATTGCGTCATCATGGCCGGCGGCGGAAACCGCTTCTGGCCCATCACCCGGGAAGCGACCCCCAAACCTTTCATGGAGATTGCCAGTACCGGGAAATCCTTCATACAGACCATTTTCGACCGTTTCGCCATGATCATTCCCAGCGATCACATCCTGGTGGTAACGTCGGAGCGCTTCCGTCCCCTGGCCGAGAAGCACCTCCCGAAACTGCGCCCGGAGAACCTCCTGGTAGAACCCTACAGCCGCGGGACGGCGCCCTGTATCGCCTATGCATCGGCCATCCTGAAGCATCGGGACCCTTCGGCCGTGATGCTCGTTTCGCCGGCCGACCATATCATCCGAGACGAAGCCCCCTTCCTGGAGACCGTCAAACAGGTCCTGGATTATGCTTCCAAGCACCCGGTCCTGATGACCATCGGCATTGTACCGGACCATCCCGACACGAATTACGGTTACATCCAGAAAGTGGGCGGAAAAGACAACATGTCCATCCCCGTCAAGGTGAAGACCTTTACGGAGAAGCCCACCGAAGACCTGGCTTCCGTCTTCTGTAAAAGTGGCGAATTCTATTGGAATACAGGTATTTATGCCTGGCAGGCATCTGTCATTCAGGAAGAAATGACCACCTGGCTGCCCGACGTGGCCCGCCTGTTCGGCGGCTGGAACGACGTGGCCGGCACCGCCCGCGAGCAAGCCTTTATCGACCGGGCCTATACCGATTGCGAGAATATTTCCATCGATTATGGCGTCATGGAAAAGACCAACCGCGCCATGCTGTATCCGGCCAAATTCGGATGGATCGATTTCGATAACTGGAGTACCCTCTACAAAGGCACCCCGCTCAAGGACAACAACGGCAACCACATTGTGCTGCCGCACGATAATGAAGAAAACGATCTGGACGTGCTGGTCAACAACAAGAACAGCATCATCATCGAAAAGAAGAAAGGCAAACTCTTGGCTATCAAGGGTTTGAAAGATTATATCGTCATCGATACGGATGACGTCCTCCTCATTTGCCCGCGCGTGGACAACCCCCTCAAGGAGCTGATGCCCAAACTGGCCATGCCCCGCTACGACAAATTCCGGTAGATCTTACGATTCCAGGACCAACGGACTCACGCTGAACTGGCGGATGCCACACTCCCACAGGGCGGCAATGCTTTCGCGTTGCGAGGCAGCTTCTCCGCACACCTCAATGGTGAAGTCCTCTCCCTTGGCCCGGTGCGCCCCCTCGACCACCATCCGGATTGCCTTTAACACGGCAGGATGGATGGCACTGTAGAGGTAGGAAACGGCGTTATTGCCCCGGTCTGCCGCCAGGAGATACTGCACCAGGTCGTTGGTGCCGATGCTGAAGAAATCGGTCTCTCGGGCCAGTTCTTCCGCCATGAAAACCGCGGCCGGCGTTTCAATCATCACCCCCAGCTTCGGCATTCGGAACGGCACGCCCTCGGCCGCCAGGTCGGTAGCACAGCACTGTAACATTTCCTTTGTCTGACGGACCTCATCCAGGGAAGAGACCATCGGGAGCATTATGCGGATATCCCCTTCCGTGGACGCGCGCAGCAGGGCACGGAGCTGAATCTTGAACAGATCCGGCTGGGAGAGCGTCAGGCGGATGCCCCGCAGGCCCAGGGCGGGGTTCTCTTCCGACGGCAGGGGCATATACGGGAGCACCTTGTCTCCGCCAAGATCCAAGGTTCTGATAATCAACGGCTTATTGCCGCACAGACGGGCGGCCTGCACATAGACGTTGTATTGGTTTTGTTCGTCCGGGACAAACTCCCGCTGCATCAGCAGGAATTCGGTACGGAAAAGGCCAATTCCCGCCACGCCCAGATCCAGGGCATGCTGTACTTCCTGGGCATTGCTGACGTTGGCATACACAACGGCCCCTTCGGGATATTCCGGACCGTGGTTGGCGGAACATTCGATCTCCAGGATATCCCCGTCGCAGATGGGGGTAATATCGGCCCCGATCACGGCGGGAATGCCTTTGGACCGGGCAATGATGCACACGTGGCTGGTCACGTTACCGCGGGCGCACACAATCCCCACCACCTTGGAGAAATCGATCCGCATGGCTTCCGAGGGAAGGATTTCATCGGCAACGAGGATGGTTCCCTCCGCGAGATTCGAGAGCGGAAGCGGGCGGTGCAGAGGATGCAGGTAATCGTGTATCTGCTTGATAATGTCACGGACATCGTCGAATCGGGAACGAATAAGCGGGTCGTCAATCGACGAAAACATTTCCTGTAATTCCTCTTTTACCGCATCCAGCGCATCCTCCGCCGAACAATGCCGTTCGTCGATCTTCTCCAGGACCCCCTCAACCAAGGCGGGGTCTTCCGTCATTTCCAGATGCGCGGCGTACAGCTCGCGGAGCGTTTTATCGGTCGATGCCTCCAAGCCGCTGCGCATCGGCGCACGAACCCCTTTCAACGCCTCTTCGAAGCGCTGCTTCTCTTCCTCGGGATTCAACGGTTGTTGGCGGTTTTCGCCGGCAGCATCCGACCGGCTTTGGAGTACGTGGGCCTTGCCACGGACGATGCCCGGGAGGCCAATTCCTTGTAACCGAATCATTTGACCGTAAACAATGGAGCCAAGGCGACGATGGCGTCGGACTCGGCCGGACCATCCGCCGTAATCACAACTTCCGCCCCTTCTTTGAGCCCGAGGGAAAGCAGACCCAGCATACTGTTGGCATTTACCGTTTTCTTACCGGAGGTAATGGTAATCTTGGTCCGGGAGAAGGACTTTGCGATCCGGGCCATTTCACTGGCAGGGCGTACATGGAAACCACCGGGTGCCGTTACTTTCATTGTTTTTTCAATCATATGCTTATTCGTTTATACATTCTCGTTAAACTGAACCATGGCCCGGTACCGCTGGTAGCGCTTTTCGAAAATCGCGGCCTTGGAAGCATCAGGCGTATAAGTTCTCAGCACCGG
>CADCCI010000074.1 GCA_902799895.1 uncultured Bacteroidia bacterium
GTATCCAATTCAACATCCCCAACGACACGGCTATCGTCCTGGAAGTGATTCCGGGCGGACCGTCCGAGAAAATCGGCCTCCTGCCGGGCGACCGCATCCTCCGGGTCGATGACAAAACCATCGCCGGTGTCAAATTCCCGCAGGACAGCATGGTGCGGCGGATGAAAGGACCGGCCGGCACCAAGGTGCTCATCACCGTCAAGCGCGATGCGGAAGTGATTCCCTTCGAAATCACCCGCGGGAAGATTCCCGTGCACTGCGTGGATGCCGCCTATATGGTGAACGATACCACCGGCTATATCCGCCTGTCCAAATTCACCCGCACCACCTTCTACGAGGTAAGCCGCGCCACCGCCACCCTTATGGACGAGGGAATGAAGCGGCTCATCTTCGACCTGCGGGACAATACGGGCGGCTATTTCGACCAGAGCATGATGCTCTGCAACCAGTTCCTGTCCAAGGGCGCCGGCATCGTGTATATGGAAGGTCTGCACCAGAAACGGGAAGAATACAAGGCCGATGGAAACGGTATGTTCCAGCAGCTGAACCTGGTGGTGCTCATCAACGAGAACTCCGCATCGTCCAGCGAAATCTTTGCCGGAGCCATCCAGGACAACGACAGAGGCCTCCTTGTGGGGCGTCGCTCCTTTGGCAAAGGCCTGGTCCAGGAACCCATCAATTTCTCTGACGGTTCCGGTATCCGGCTCACCGTTGCCCGCTACTACACGCCGTCCGGCCGCTGCATCCAGAAACCCTACACCAATTCAGACGACTACGCATACGACATCTACCGCCGCTATACGGCCGGGGAAATGGTCAGTGCAGACAGCATCCGGGTAGATTCCACCCAGATTTTCAAGACCGTGGGCGGACGCACGGTGTACGGCGGAGGCGGCATCACGCCCGATGTCTTTGTCCCCATCGACACAACCCGGGCCACCCGCTACTACCTGGCCTGCAACCGCAAGGCCACGCAGATGCGCTTTGCCTCCGATATCTTCGACCATAACAAGGCAAAACTCTCTGCCATAGACAATTACAAAGATCTGGAAGCCTTCCTGGACCGCCTGGACATCCCGGCGCAGTTCCAGCGTTTCGCCGCACAGAAAGACGGCATCACAGCCCGTCCCGGAGAATGGGCGGCCACCAAGGAATATCTGGTTCCCCAGCTGCGCGCCCTCATCGGCCGCTATTCAAAACTGGGAGACAACGCCTTCTACAAGCTTTATCTCCCAGTGGATACGATGATGCAGGCGGCTATCGCCACCGACTAACTACATGGATTTTGCTTTCTCCAGAAAAGCCCGGACATGTGCCACGTACGCGACCGGATGGTCTTTGTACGCCATGGCGTGGGCGGACCCGGGGGCAAGCCACAACTCTTTGTAACCCTGTGTTTTAGCCTCGTAGTTTTTGTATACAAAAGCCGTCGGGACAAAGTCGTCCTGGTCTCCGTGGATAAAGAGCATGGGCTGCTTGCACTTGGCCAGTTGCTTCACGGCGGAAGCCTCTTTGAACGACCATCCGTAGCGGTGCTTGCAGACCGTGCTGGCGCTGTTCAAGACCGGGAAGGCCGGCAGGTGGAACATATCTTTCAGGTTATGGGAGAACTGGTCCCACACCGAGGTATAGCCGCAATCCTCCACAAAGGCCCGGAAATACGGCGGCAGCTCGTCCCCGCTGAGCATCATAGTGGTGGCACCGCCCATAGACACGCCGTGGACCACCAGGAAATCGTCTCCCCAGATATCGTGGGCCATTTCTCCCCAGCGGCGCACATCCAAGCGGTCCAGCCAGCCCATCTGGATGGCCCGGCCCTCGGACAGGCCGTGATAATGCAGGTCGGGCACCATCACGTTGTAATTCAGGCTGTCCCGGTACATCCGCACCAGGTTCAGGAAGCAGATGTGGTTGTCGGTATACCCATGCACCACCATAGCGGTTCCTTCAGCCTCGGCCGGACGGCACGCGGGCGCGTAGACCGCATGGAGGCGATAGCCGTTCTCCCCTATCATAGTTGTGTCGCGGAAGATCCCGCTCTCGTGCAGGTTGTCGTACCACTCGATGATGCCGGGATAGCGGGACTCGGTCTTGGCCCGGTCTCCTTCCAGGTCATTGCCATGCTCCTCGGGCAGCAGGGAATAATTGCACATATACTTGCCCACCAGGCAGCCGCTCAGGGACAGGGCGGCGGCCACTACCAGGGCAGACCGGGAAAGCGTCTTTACTCCCATTTTGCCAGGTCGTTCTCCGTTAAACTATTCAGGCATGCGCTGCGGATAATCTCCTCTGCCTGAGCAGCATTGTCTGTCCGGAAAATGAGCAGGCCGCGTCCGTGGAAGAGGAAGGAATACATATAGATGACGCTCAGGCTGGCGTCGCTGAACAGCTTGATGGTATCTGCCGCACGGCCCGGCTGGCTGTCCAGTTCAATGGCAAACACATCGGACAGGGCCACCGCCACGCCACCTTCCTCCAATTTCTTGTAGGCCAGCGACGGGTCGGAGCACAGGATGCGGAGAATGCCGTACTCGGCCGTATCGGCAATGGCAGAAGCGATAATCTGGATACCGCTTTCTTTCAGGATGTCGAGAACCTTGGTCAGGGTACCGGAACGGTTCTCCAGAAAGATGGATAATTGCTTGACTGTCATAACGTTAAACTAGTTTTCTGTTATCAATTACATGGGAACTCTTGCCTTGGCTGCGCGCAAGGGTGCCGGGGGCTTTCAGCTGCACGTCGGCGCCAATGCTCAGCACACTCTTGAGCTTGGCGCAAAGCCGCTTGAGCAGGTCTTCGATGGCCGCCGGTGTAGCGAAGGTTGTCGTAAAGTATTCCTGGCGCAGCTCCACCTGGATCTGCAGGGTGTCCAGGTTGTTTACGCGGTCTACGATGAGCAGATACTGCGGGGCGAACTCCTTCATACCCAGCACCACGCTCTCCACCTGCGAAGGGAAGACGTTGATACCGCGGATGATGAGCATATCGTCGCTGCGGCCGTTCACCGGGCTCATACGCACATTGGTACGTCCGCACTCGCACTCGCCCGCCATAAGCGAGCAAAGGTCGCGGGTCCGATACCGGATAACCGGCATACCCTCTTTGGTAAGGGTGGTGAACACCAATTCACCCTGCTGCCCCTTCGGCAGGGGTTCCAGGGTAACCGGGTTGATGATTTCCGGATAAAAATGGTCCTCGTTGATGTGGGAGCCGTGCTGCAGCTGGCATTCGTAGCTCACACTGGGGCCCATCACCTCGCTCAGGCCATAAATATTGAAGCCCTTCAGGCCCAGGCGCTCCTCAATCTCCTCACGCATCTTCTCTGTCCAGGGCTCGGCTCCGAAAGCGCCCACACGCAGTTTGATCTGGTCTTTGGTAATGCCAATCTTTTCCATGGTCTCTGCCAGGTAAAGGGCATAGGAAGGGGTACAGGCAATACCGGTAATCCCCAGGTCGCGAATCAGTTTGGCGTGCTTCTCCGTATTGCCGGTAGAGGCCGGGACCACCGAAGCGCCCACCATCTCCACGCCGTTGTGCGCACCCAGGCCGCCCGTAAACAGGCCGTAACCGTAGGCCACGGAGAAAATGTCGTCGCGGCCCACGCCGTAAGCGGTAAGGCAGCGCGCCATACACTCGCTCCATACGCCGATATCCTTGCGGGTGTAACCCACGATGGTGGGGTTGCCCGTGGTGCCCGACGAGGCGTGGATGCGGATAATCTCGCTCTGGGGAGCCGCCTGCAGGCCAAAGGGATAGTTGTCCCGAAGGTCCTTCTTGGTGGTGAAAGGCAGTTTTACGATGTCATCGATGGTGCGGATATCGTCCGGCGTCAAATCCATCTCCTGCAGCTTGTGGCGGTAGAAGGGTACGTTGTGGTAAACATACTCCACAATCTTGTGAAGGCGTTTGCCCTGGAGCGCGCTCATCTCGTCGCGACTCATACATTCTTTGTTGGGATTCCAAATCATATCTGTCGTTCGTTTTATTGTAGGGGATGGTCCTCGTGGAAGGCCTTCATACGCTCTTCCAAGAGAGGATACAGGCGCTCCTCCATACGGCTCGTGCAAGCCCGCACGCCGCCCTGGTCGCTGCCGGTGGTGGCCAGCGAAATGGAACTCACGCCATAGGAAAGCAGTTCACGCAGCAGCTCTCCCCCACTCATACGGCCGTAGCCCAGGGTAAAGAAGAAACCGTTGCCCACCGGAAGGCTCACATCGTGGTCGTACACCACGTGGAAGCCGTTCTCGCAGAAGATGCGTTTCATCCGCTCGGCCCGCTGCTCGTACACGCGGGTATCTTCCACAAAGTTGATGCTGCCCTCGCAGGCCAGCTCCATCATCCGGGCGTAGGCGTACTGGGTCGATGCCGTACAGCCGCTGGTAATCATATAAAGGATGGAAGCCGTGAGGGTGGGGCCGAAGATGCCGGCATCGTGGTAACGCGCCGCAAGGGCGGGATAATGCCGCTCGAACAGGTTGTCGCCAATGGCGATGAAAGCCATCCGCTGCCCGGCGTAGCTGAAGATTTTGGACGATGACATCATCAAGATGTAATTGTCTGTATACCGGGCCACCGTGGGCACGAAAGGCGGCTGCCAGGGGTGACCCAGGTCCCGCCGATAATCCATACAGAAATAGGCCAGGTCTTCCATCACAATCACGTCGTAACGGGTAGCCAGCTCGCCGATAATGGCCAGCTCACTCTCTTCCAGGCAGGTCCAGGCCGGGTTGTTGGGGTTGGAATAGACGATGGCCGCCACGTCGCCGGGGGCGAGTTCCTCCTCCAGCCGCGCGCGCAGTTTCTCTCCCCGCCAGGGGTAGATGTCGAAGGATTTCCAACCGATCCCCAGCACCCGCAGCTGCGACTTCTGGATGGGGAAACCCGGATCCAGGAAGAGGACCTTGTCCTTGCCGGGAAGGCGCTGGCAGCAGGCGGCGAAAGAACCGAAGGAACCGGCCACGGAACCCACGGTAGGGATGCAGCCGCGCGGCTGCACATCCACGTCTATAAAGGCCTTCACGAAACGGCTGGCGGCCTGTTTCAGTTCCGGAATGCCGTCGGCGGCCGGATACTGCGAACCCACGCCGCTCTCCAGCGCCGCAATCTCCGCCTCTACGCCGAAACGGTTGGGCGGCAGGCCCGGCGAGCCCTGGTCCATACGGATGAACGGGATGCCCGTCTGCGCTTCCAGCCAGCGGGCTACCAGCAAGACCTCGCCAATGGTGGCACCGGCCAGGTCGGCCACGTGACAGGCCTGGCAGGCCTGCTCCAGCTGGGTTTCGCTAAACACCTTCATATCCTGCGTCAAATGCTTTCAGGTTATCTTCCACCACCTTCTCTCCCTTGCGGGCAAAGATGGTGCGGATGGCCTCACGAAGGGCCTCGGGCGGAAGGATGGCCAGGTGGCGGGCCGTCATGCCCAGCAGCACCATGTTCGCGCTCTTCGGAGCGCCCTGGGCGCGGGCCACGCCCTCGATATCCAGCAGGGCCACGCTGGGCAGCGCCTGCAAATCGGCCTGCAGGACCTCTGCGGCCGGATAATCCGGAATATTCACAAAGGGAGCGGAAGAGGTAACCACCGTTCCTTTCGGGCCCAGGTAGGGCAGGTAACGAAGGGCCTCCATCGGCTCCATAGACACAATCAGGTCGGCCGTTCCCAGGCCAATCTGGTCACTATAAATGGCTTCGTCCGAAAGGCGCAGGTCGCTCTCTACGGCCCCGCCCCGCTGGCTCATTCCGTGCACCTCGGCCTGCTTGAGCTGCAGCCCGGCGGCCGTGGCGGCCTGTCCAATGACGGTGGCGATGGTCAGGATGCCTTGTCCTCCCACGCCGGCGAGTTTGATATCCGTTTTCATTTCGCCGCTTGTTTTTTACGTTGTTTACGGGCCAGCGTCTGCATACACTCGCGCTGGGGAATAATCACCGACACACCCTTGTAGGCCAGTTCCTCGCGGATAATGCGGCCAATCTCTGCCCGGTTCGCAGGCAGCGGCACCACTACGTGCAGATGCTCCCGCTCCACGCCCAGGGCCAGGCAGATAGCCTCGAACTTGTGCGTTCCCGCGGAATCCTGTCCGCCCGTCATGGCGGTGGTAAGGTTGTCGGAAATGATGACCGTAATGGGAGAGCCGTCATTCACGGCGTCCAGCAGGCTGGTCATGCCACTATGGGTAAAGGTAGAATCGCCAA
The DNA here is from genome assembly GCA_902799895.1 of uncultured Bacteroidia bacterium. GTDB lineage: Bacteria > Bacteroidota > Bacteroidia > Bacteroidales > UBA932 > Cryptobacteroides. The sequence continues at coordinate 6,190 of CADCCI010000074.1, forward strand.
TCACCGCCACGGCCGGGAAAACGCCCGCATCCGCGGCACCCTTTGCCATAGTAATGGAAGCACCCATATCCACGCAGGTATCAATGGCGCGGAAGGGCGGCAGGGCGCCCAGGGTGTAGCAGCCGATATCGCCAAAGACCCGGGCCGAGGGGAAGTCTGCCAGAACCTCGTTCAGCACGGCATACACGTCCCGATGGCCGCAGCCCTGGCATAGCTGGGGCGGGCGGGCCGCCAGGTGGAGGGCCGGCGGGAAGGGGGCGGCCTGCGCCTTGCCAAAGGCGGCGGCCAGGTGGTCAGGGTTCAGCTCCCCGGTTCGGGGCAGGCGCCCGGTCAGGCGTCCGGTAACGGGATAATCGGCCCCCAGCAGGGACTTGATGCGTGTTTCAATGAAGGGCTGGCCGTCTTCCACCACCAGAATCTCGCTGCTCTGCGCCGCCAGGGCCAGGATCTGCTCCTGCGGCAGCGGGTACTGGGAAACCTTCAGGATGGACACGCCCTCCGGATGGCATTCGCACACATAATTGTATCCGATACCGGCCGCCACCACGCCCAGGCCTTTCTTGGGGCCCAGCGTAAGCGAGGAAAAGGCCGATTGCTCCGCGCGCCGCAGCACCTCGGGGGCCTTTGCCACCAGCGAAGCGTACTGCCGTTTGGCATTGCCCGGCAGCAGGACCCAGCGGGTGCGCTCCTGGTCGGGTTCCAGCGGATTTTCGTCCCGGCAGTCCCCTACCGCCACCGCGGCACGCGAATGCGCCAGGCGGGTCACCAGCCGCATCAGCACCGGCAGGCGGAGTTCTTCCGACAGGTCGAAAGCGTAAGCCATCATATCGTAGCATTCCTGCTGCGTAGAGGGTTCCAGCACCGGAACCATAGCAAATTCACCATAAAAGCGGGAATCCTGCTCGTTCTGGGAGGAGTGCATAGACGGATCGTCCGCCGCCACTACCACCAAGCCGCCCTTCACCCCCGTAATGGCGGAGTTGATGAAGGCATCGGCACAAACATTCATACCCACGTGTTTCATACAGACCAGGGCGCGTTTTCCGGCGAAAGACATACCCAGCGCCGCTTCCATTGCGGTTTTTTCGTTGGTGCACCAACGGCTGTGCAGGCCGCGCTCGCGGGAAATCGGGTCCGACTGGATGAACTCGGTTATCTCTGTAGAAGGCGTGCCGGGATAGGCATACACCCCGGACAATCCGGCGTGGATGGCTCCCAGCGCAAGGGCTTCATCGCCCAACAACAATCTTTTCATCTTCAAGCAATTCAATCAAAGTAAACAAAAATACAAAGTTTTTTTTATTTTTGTACTATGTTAGTCGCATTGATTCAACCTGATATCCGCTGGCAGGACTGCAAAGGCAATCTCGCCGCCCTGGAAAGCCTGCTGGACCGTGCCCGTGGGGCAGACCTGGCCGTCCTTCCCGAAATGTTCGCCTATGGATTTGTCACGCAGCCCGAAGGCGTGGCGGAAGGGCCCGACGGCCCCTCCCTTCAGTGGATGAAGGAGCAGGCCGCCGCCCGGGGTTTCGCCCTGGCCGGAAGCATCCCCACCCAGCTGGAAGGCCCGTCCTGGCGCAACCGGTTCCACTTTGTCACGCCCGACGGAACCGACACCTTCTACGACAAACACCACCTCTTTACCTATGGGGGCGAGCACCTTCGCTACTCCCCCGGAAACGAGCGCGTTGTGGTAGAATGGCGCGGGGTGCGCATCCTCCTGCAAGTCTGCTACGACCTGCGCTTCCCCACCTTCAGCCGCAACCGGGCCGATGCGCCCTACGACCTGGCCCTCTACGTGGCCAGCTGGCCGGCCGTGCGCGGCCAGGCCTGGAGCACCCTACTCGGACGCACCGTGCTGCTGGATCCGCTGGGTTCCCCCCTGGCGGCCTGCGATCTTTCGCGTGAGGACGTGCGCATCGCCCCTATCGACCTGGAACGCCTGGCGCAGATGCGCCGTTCCTTCCCCGTACTGCACGACGCCGACCAATGAACCGCGAGCAACAAATCTGCCGGGTGACCCTTGTTGGAGCCCTGGGGAACCTGCTGCTGGTAGCGTTTAAATTTGCCGCCGGCATCCTGGGCCGAAGCAGCGCCATGGTTGCCGATGCGGTGCATTCCCTTTCCGACTTCCTTACGGACATCGTGGTGATGATTTTCGTGGGCATCAGCGCCAAACCGCAAGATGCCTCGCACGACTACGGACACGGGAAATACGAGACCCTGGCCACGCTATTCATCGGCATCGCCCTTGTGGGAGCCGCCGTGGGCATCATCGTCTCCGGCCTCACGAAAATTCTTGCCGCCCTGCACGGGCAGGCCCTTGCCGTTCCCGGCCGTCTGGCCCTGTGGGCGGCCCTGCTGTCCATCCTGGTGAAAGAGATCCTGTACCGCTATACCGCCGCGCGGGCCCGTAAGCTGGACTCCCCCGCCATGCTGGCCAATGCCTGGCACCACCGGAGCGACGCCCTGTCCTCCATCGGCGCGGCCCTGGGTATTGGCGGCGCCATTCTCCTGGGAGAGAAGTGGGCCCTGCTGGACCCCCTGGCCTCCATTGTGGTGGGCGCCATGCTGGTAAAAGTGTCCTGGGACCTGCTCAACGGCTGTTTCAGTGAACTCACAGACCACTCCCTCTCGGACGAAACCGAGCAGGAAATAGAGGCCATCATCCACTCCACGCCCGGCGTGAGCGAGCCGCACAACCTGCGCACCCGCCGCATTGGCAACCGCA
>CADCCI010000075.1 GCA_902799895.1 uncultured Bacteroidia bacterium
GGAGCAGGTTCCAAGGGTTCGGCTGTTCGCCGATTAAAGTGGCACGCGAGCTGGGTTCAGAACGTCGTGAGACAGTTCGGTCTCTATCTGTTGTGGGCGCGGGAAGTTTGAGGAGGACTGACCTTAGTACGAGAGGACCGGGTCGGACGAACCTCTGGTTTACCGGTTGTGGCGCCAGCCGCACCGCCGGGTATCCACGTTCGGTCAGGATAAGCGCTGAAAGCATCTAAGCGCGAAGCCGTCTCCGAGATGAGACTTCCATGAGGGTCGTTGGAGACTACGACGTAGATAGGCGGGAGGTGTAAAGTCAGCGATGGCAAAGCCGACCCGTACTAATAGCCCGAAATCTTTCTCTAGAGAGAAATACGCCTAATGAACGAGCAAGGTTGCAGTGAGCGAGTTGGCGTCAAAAACCGGTTGTCTTTTCCAAGTCTTATATTGCGGTGGCTATAGCGCCGGGGACCCACCTCTTCCCATTCCGAACAGAGAAGTTAAGCCCGTCCACGCCGATGGTACTGACACACCAGTTGGGAGAGTAGGTAGCTGCCGTTTTTCGAGAGGGTGACTCAAATCGAGTCACCCTCTTTTTTTATTCTAATGTTCTGTGGGAACGATATATTCATCGGGGAGAGCACCCCAGTGGAAGACATAGATCTGTCCGTTGACGGGGAGGTTGATGTAAAGTTCCCCGGCGTTGTTATGGGCTTTAGCAATGGCGTGGCCGCTAATCATGGAACGCGGTTGAACCGTTACATCATGCAGGTATCCGATATTCTCCTGGCTCAGCCGGTTCATCATATCGCCATAGGTGTTGGAGATACCCCAAATGGCCGCATCGGCGGCCAGGTCGATGGCCAGGCTGGTGAGCCCGTAGCTGAGTTCCCGGCCAAAAGACCAGCGACTGCCCGTATCGAAAGCCCTGCGCGTACCCACCTGAACAGCCACATCGGCTGCCAGAACGGCACTGGCGGCGCCGAAATTCTTCCACCATTTGCGGTGACGGACCTTTTTGCTGAAATCCCCTTCGGTAAGGAGGGGAGAGCGTCCCTTGTCGCTGGTAATGGAGGCCTCGTCCATGGTAAAGCGATAGGTAGAATCCGAGTCATTGGCCATATAGATGTCCATGTCTGGGCGTAAGCAACGCCAGGGAAGCTGCCCATCAGGGCGGCGGCGAAAACAATGAACAGTAGTTTTTTCATCTCGATGCAATTTGCCGGAGGAAATTGGCTGCAAATATCATTCCATGAAAAATTATTATATTTGTAAGTTTTACAAGATAGAAGATGAATACAATGGAACCCATTTCCGGCAAAGCAATCTGGAACGAGGCCACAAAGGCGGGCCTGATGTTCGGACTAATCTCCGTAGCGTTTAACTATGTCAATATCTACCTGGGGACCCTCGTAGGTTCATCTTTTGTCCTCAACTTCCTGTCCACGGTGATGATGTGGGTTCTCCGGATAGCCAAAGTCGTGGGCCTGATCCTGTTGATGCGTGCCTGTATGCGGCGCCTTACGCGTAATTATAGCGAGGTTACGAACGGAGATACCTTCTTTCTGGGTGTCGCCATATCCATCCTGTCGGCCATTATCGTCGCTGGATTCGCCCTGTTGGACTACACAGTGCTGCTCTCGGCTTATTACCAAGATTTGATGACGCAGGTTATGACCGAAATGGCGCAGTATATGGACGCCAATCTCCGCGCGACGATGGAAAATACCCTGGCAAACTTTTCCGGACCTATGTTCTGGGGTACCTTGTTTTATTGTATCCTGTGGGGCGTAATCCTGTCCCGCATCCTCTCCAGAAGGATACCCGGCCAAGATCCCTTCGCCAATTTCCCCCAATCCGATAATCCCGATCAACAGTAGCATCATGGAATATAAGAAAGACATCAGCATCATCGTTCCGCTGTTCAACGAAAACGAATCGCTTCCCGAGCTGGTCCGCCGGACCGATGCGGCGATGCGCGGCGAAGGCCTGGAGTATGAAGTGATTCTGGTAGACGATGGCAGCCAGGACGGCTCGTGGGAGAGCATCCGCGACCTTGCGCGCGAATATCCGTGCGTAAAAGGGATTTCTTTCCGCCGCAATTACGGCAAGAGCGCCGCGCTTTTCTGCGGTTTCGAACAGGCGGAAGGACGGGTGGTATGCACCCTGGACGCCGACCTGCAGGACGCCCCGGAGGAACTACCGGAGATGTACCGGATGATCGTGAACGACGGGTTCGATGTGGTATCGGGCTGGAAACAGCATCGCAAAGACAACGCCCTCACGAAAAACCTCCCCTCCAAGCTGTACAACGCAACGGCCCGTTGGATTACCGGCATCCGCCTGCATGATATGAACTGCGGCATCAAAGCCTATCGCAGCGAGGTGGTGAAGAGCATCGAGGTATACGGCGAGATGCACCGCTACATTCCGTATCTGGCAAAGAATGCGGGTTTCGACAAGATCACCGAGAAGAAGGTGCGTCACGAAAAACGCAAGTACGGCAAGAGCAAATTCGGCATGGAGCGCTTTGTAAACGGCTTCCTGGACCTGCTTTCGCTGTGGTTCCTGAGCGTGTTCGGCAAGAAACCGATGCATTTCTTCGGGTTCTCCGGCATCCTGATGTTCCTGGTGGGCGGCATTATCGCCGTGTGGCTGATTGCGGCCAAGCTGGTGCACCAGGCCCATCACGTGCCCTTCCGGCAGGTTACCGACCAGCCCCTGTTCTACCTGGCCCTGGTGGCGGTCATCCTGGGCGTCATGCTTTTCCTGGCCGGCTTTATCTGCGAGATGGTTTCCCGAACGGGTCAGGACCGCAACCATTACAACATCAAAGACCGTTTCTGATGGTATTTCGGATTTTATTCGTATCTTTGTAGGTTAATAGTTTAGAGATTCGTAAGCGATATGATTAACATTACATTTCCTGATGGCAGTGTCAAGCCCTTCGAGCAGGGCGTGACCGCGTATGACATTGCGATGAGTATCAGCCCTCGCCTGGCGGCCGAGGTACTTGCTGCCAAGGTAAATGAAACCGTATATGACCTGACCCGTCCTATTAAGGAAGATGCTGCTATCCAGCTTCTTAAGTGGGACGATGAAGAAGGGCGCCGGGTGTTCTGGCACTCCTCCTCCCACCTGATGGCAGAGGCCCTCGAGGCCCTCTATCCGGGTGTAAAATTCGGTATCGGACCGGCCATTGAAAACGGATTCTACTATGATGTGGACCTGAATGGCGCGCAGATTTCGGATACCGACCTGGCCGCAATTGAGAAGAAGATGCTGGAGCTGGCCCGCGAAAAGCAGGACTTCAAACGCATCGAAGTCTCCAAGGCCGATGCCCTGAAGTATTTCGAGCAGAAAGGAGATCCGTACAAGTGCGAGCTGATCAGCGAGTTGGAAGACGGAACCATTACGTATTATGAAAATGGTGCCTTTACCGACCTTTGCCGCGGCCCGCATCTGCGTAACACCGAATTGATCAAGGCGGTGAAGCTGACGGCGATTGCCGGCGCATATTGGCGCGGAGATGAGAAACGCCAGCAGCTGACCCGTATTTACGGTATCACTTTCCCGAAGAAATCCTTGTTGGACGATTATCTGGTCCTGCTGGAAGAGGCCAAGAAGCGCGACCACCGCAAGATTGGAAAAGAGATGGAACTCTTTACCTTCTCGCCTCGCGTGGGTATGGGTCTGCCGTTGTGGCTGCCCCGCGGTACCGTCATGCGCCAGGAACTGGTCAAATTCCTCACGAAGAAACTGAACGAAAGCGGCTACCTTCAGGTAGTTACGCCGCATATCGGTGGCAAACAGTTGTATGTCACTTCCGGTCACTATGCCAAATACGGCAAGGACTCTTTCCAGCCCATCCATACCCCGCAGGAAGGGGAGGAATACCTGCTGAAGCCGATGAACTGCCCGCACCACTGCGAAATCTTCCGCAGTTCTCCGCGCTCGTACCGTGACCTGCCGCTGCGCCTGGCCGAATTCGGAACGGTCTATCGTTACGAGCAGAGCGGCGAGCTACATGGTCTTACGCGTGTGCGCAGCTTTACCCAGGACGATGCCCATATGTTCGTCCGTCAGGAGCAGCTGAAAGATGAATTCAAGAAGGTGATCGACCTCATTCTCTATGTGTTCAAGGTATTCAAGTTCGAGGACTACACCGCACAGATCTCCCTGCGCGACAAGGTGAACCGCGACAAGTATATCGGCTCGGAAGAGAACTGGGACAAGGCCGAAGCCGCCATCATCGAGTCGGCGGCGGAGAAGGGCCTTCCTACCGTAGTGGAATATGGCGAGGCCGCCTTCTATGGCCCGAAGCTGGACTTTATGGTGAAGGACGCCCTGGGCCGCAAATGGCAGTTGGGTACCATCCAGGTAGACTACAACCTGCCGGAGCGTTTTGAACTGGAATATATCGACGCTGACGGTTCCCGCAAGCGTCCGGTGATGATCCACCGCGCCCCCTTCGGCTCGTTGGAGCGTTTCACCGCCGTGCTGCTGGAGCATACGGCCGGACACCTGCCGCTGTGGCTCACTCCGGACCAGGTAAAAGTGCTGCCTATCAGCGAAAAATATGCAGATTATGCAAAAAAAGTTTGCGAATTGATGAATAATTCCGAAATTCGCGCTTCCATAGACGATCGCAACGAGACCCTCGGCAAGCGAATCCGTGAGATTTCCTTGAAGAAGATCCCGCTTATCGCGATTGTCGGTGAAAAGGAAATGGCCGACGGCACTGTCTCTATCCGTAGGGACGGTGTTGACAAAGGCTCTATGACCGTTGATGCATTCATCGCCCGTTTCAAGGAGATTATCTCCGAGGAACTGGCCTAAAAAACACAGGAGGATCGCTTTATCGCTGGACCTTACAAACCGAGACCGAACTTCGGTCCCAAACCCGCCCGCCCGGCCAACGCCCCGGGAAACCGTCCTCGCCAGAAAGGTGAGAACGAGCTGAATATCAATGAGGAGATCACTGCTTCTCAGGTGCGCCTTGTGGGGGAGAACATCCCCGAACAGGGCATCTACCCTATTGCCGCGGCCCTGAAGATGGCCGATGAGCAAGGCCTTGACCTCGTTGAAATCAGCGGCAAGGCCGATCCGCCCGTGTGCAAGATCCTGGATTATCAGAAGTATCTGTACCAGCAGAAAAAGAAGGCGAAGGAAATGAAGCAGAATGCTTCGAAGGTGGTTATCAAGGAAATCCGTTTCGGTCCCAACACCGACGAGCACGACTTCCAGTTCAAACTGAAGCATGCGCGTGAGTTCCTGGGCGAGGGCTCCAAGGTAAAAGCCTCCATCTTCTTCCGCGGCCGTTCCATCATGTTCGCCGACCAGGGCCAGAAACAGTTGCTGCGGTTTGCCGTGGAACTGGAGGATGCGGGCCGCGCAGAGAACATGCCGGTGCTGGAAGGAAAACGGATGACGATGATGATCGCTCCGGTAAAAAAGAAATAAGAATCCGTAACAGTTACGGAACGTATATTATTAACAGTTAATTTTTTTAACAATGGCAAAGCTTAAGACCAACTCCGGTGCCAAAAAGCGCTTTACGCTTACCGGTTCGGGCAAGATCAAGAGGAAGCATGCTTATCACAGCCACATCCTCACGAAGAAGACCAAGAAGCAGAAAAGGAACCTCGACCACTTCGCCCTCCTCGAGAAGGTGGATGTGAATCGCGTAAAAGAACTTCTGGTCCTCTAATCCTTATCGTTTAACTTTGGAAAGCAGTCCGAAGAACCCGAAACGGGTCACTGCTTCCAGTAAAATCAAAAAATTATGCCTAGATCAGTTAATTCTGTCGCCTCCAGGGCGCGCCGCAAGAAGATTCTCAAGAGAACCCGCGGCAACTTCCTTTCCCGGAAGAATGTGTGGACCGTAGCGAAAAACACCTATGAGAAGGGTTTGACCTATGCGTACCGCGACCGTAAGACCAAAAAGCGCACCTTCCGTGCCCTGTGGATCCAGCGTATCAACGCTGCCGCCCGCCAGTACGGAATCTCCTATTCCCAGTTCATGGGCCGTCTCGCCAAGCAGAACATCGGTCTGAACCGCAAGGTTCTCGCCGACCTCGCGATGAACAATCCGCAGGCGTTCGAGGCCATCATCAACTCGGTAAAATAGTCTGAACCGTGCGTTGGAAGGATCTCTGCCATAACCGTTGGACCCGGATGCTTTTCTGGGCAATCCTGTACGTGTTATGGGTGATCTGGCTCGGGAACTACTGGTGGCTCTTTGGACTCATCGTCATCTTCGACCTCTACATTACCAAAAAGGTAAAGTGGCTGTTCTGGAAAAAAGAGTACAAAGAGGGTGAAAAACACAATGCGCTGCTCGATTGGATCGATGCCATCGTCTTCGCGCTCGTGGTGGTCACATTCATCAACATGTTCTTCTTCCAGGCCTTCAAGATTCCTTCCTCTTCGATGGAGAGTTCCCTTTACACGGGCGACCATCTCTTCGTCAGCAAGCTGACCTATGGCCCGCGGGTGCCCCAAACCCCGCTGACCATCCCGTTTACCCACAACGTCATTTTTGGAAAAGAGTCGTATTCGACCGCTATCCAGAACCAATACCGCAGGCTCAAGGGCTTCCGGAATGTGAAAAGGGGCGATTATGTGGTGTTCGGGTTCCCGCATGGGGATACGGTGCTGAAAAAAGATCCCATGGCCGATTATTACGCTTATGTGCGCGATGCCGGCCGCGATTATGTCCTCCGCCACTATGGCCCCGTGGTTGTCCGTCCGATGGATAAGAAAGACCACTACGTCAAGCGCTGTGTCGCCATCCCCGGTGACACGCTGGAAGTAAAGGCCGGCGAGGTGTATGTGAATGGGATTCAGCAGGAAGCGTATCCGGGTTTGCAGCTGACCTACAAGGTGACGACCAACGGACATCCCTTCAACCCCAAGTTCGTAGATGAACTGGGACTGAATGTGACGGAACTCTATTACGATCCGCGCCTGCCGGGTTACCCGTTCCTCCCGCTCACGGCTACTATGCTGGAGAAAGTGAAGGAAATCAAGGCAGTCGTTTCGGTGGAACCCAACCTGGATGTGTGGCCGCCGGACTTCCCGGACAACGAGGAAACCCTTTTCCCGTTCACCCCGGAACGTCACTGGACCCGCGACTGGTATGGCCCCATCTGGATCCCCGTCAAGGGTGCCACCGTGCCCCTTACTGCTGAGAATATGCCCCTTTATCGCCGCATCATCGCGGTGTACGAGGGAAACAGCCTCGAAGAGCGGCCCGACGGAACCATCCTCATCAACGGAGAAATCGCACAGGAATATACATTCAAGCAGGACTATTATTTTATGATGGGAGACAACCGGCACAATTCCCTCGACTCCCGGTACTGGGGCTTTGTTCCCGAGGACCATATTGTGGGAAGGCCGTCGGTCATCTGGCTCTCAACAGACAGGGGACGCAAGTTCCCGAATAATATCAGGTGGCGGAGATTCCTCAAATTTGTTTAGATTTCTTGCAATTACGGAAATTTAATGCGAACTTTGCAGCCCGCTGCAATAATGTGGGAATCTGACGCACAAGAGATTGAAATAAAATAAAAAAGAAATAACCATGGCAAAAGTTTGTCAAATTACAGGAAGGAAGAGAATGAAGGGCAACAATGTCGCTCATTCCAAGCTGCGCACCAAGCGTGACTTTTCCCTCAACCTCAAGCGGAAGAAATTCTGGTCCGAGGAAGAGCAGCGTTTCGTTACACTCAGAGTGTCTTGCAAGGGCATGCGGATCATTCGCAAGAATGGTCTCGAGGCTACGGTGAAAGAGGCTCAGAAGAAAGGATATGTAAATCTTGTCTAAAACCGTAGGATTATGGCAAAGAAAGCAAAAGGTAACAGAGTTCAGGTCATCCTCGAGTGCACCGAGCAGAAAGAAAGCGGCGTTCCCGGAATGTCCCGCTACATCACGACCAAGAACAAAAAGAATACGCCCGAACGTCTGGAGCGTAAGAAATACAACCCTTACCTGCACAAGGTGACGGTTCATCGTGAAATCAAATAATTGAGGAGATTATACCATGGCAAAGAAAGCAGTTGCAACCTTCGCAGCCAAGGCCGGTGCCAAGAGCATGGTCAAGTGCATCAGAATGGACAAGTCCCCCAAGACGGGTGCTTACGTATTTACGGAGCAACTTGTTGAAACCGCACAGGCAAAGGATTTCTTCAACAAGAAGTAATCTTTACTGAAAATATGATAGGGAGAGGACCCAAACGGGTGCCTCTCTCTTTTTATTCTCCCCAGTATTTGTTATATTTGCAGGTTAAAGTATTCGTGTATGGGATTATTTGACAAAGGCATCCAAAAAACGAAGCAATCGTTCTTCGAGCGCATCTCCCGTGCGGTTGTGGGCAAGTCCAGGGTGGACGACGATACGCTCGATGCCATTGAAGAGGCCCTGGTGGCTTCCGATATGGGCGTGGATACTACCTTGAAGATTGTGGACAACCTCCAGGATCGCGTGGAAAGGGACAAATACCTGTCCTTCGACGAGCTGGTGGATATCCTCCGGGACGAGATTTCGAAGCTGATGGATTTGGAAAACGCCCCCGACGGCGTGGTCCGGCCTTTCGATTTTTCCCATAAGCCCTATGTGATCATGGTCGTGGGGGTGAACGGAGTAGGGAAGACGACGACCATCGGCAAACTGGCCTCCATGCTGAAAGCCCAGGGGAAGAAGGTGATCATCGGCGCGGCCGATACCTTCCGGGCCGCGGCGGTGGACCAGCTGGAAATCTGGGCGCAGCGCGCCGGGGTGGACATTGTCCGGCAGAACATGGGGTCCGATCCCGCCTCGGTAGCTTTCGATACCGTCAAGGCTGCGGTGGCCCGCGACGCGGACGTGGTCCTCATCGATACGGCCGGCCGCCTGCACAACCGGATCGACCTGATGAATGAGCTCACCAAGATCCGCAACGTGATGCGCAAGGTGGTTCCCGATGCCCCGCACGACGTGCTGCTGGTGCTGGATGCCTCCACCGGCCAGAACGCCTACCAGCAGGCCAAGGAATTCTCCCGGGC
>CADCCI010000076.1 GCA_902799895.1 uncultured Bacteroidia bacterium
GACCGTGAACAAAGTGAACGGTGGGGCCGAGCAAAGCGAGGCGGTTCCGGGGGACAACCCGGCACCGAGGATGGTGCCCAAAGAATATGTCTTGTCATTTATCCAAAAGTGGCGGAAAGATTTTGAGCAGATGGACCTGTCTTTCTTCGAAATAACCACTGGAATGGCCTTCCGCTGGTTTGCCGATGAAAAGGTAGACGTGGCGGTAATCGAAGTGGGCCTGGGCGGCCGGCTGGACAGTACCAACATCATCCGGCCGGACCTGTCGGTCATTACCTCCATCGGCTTGGATCACTGTCAGTTACTGGGCCATACCCGCGCAGCGGTAGCCGCCGAGAAAGCCGGCATCATCAAACCGGAAACGCCGGTCGTCGCCGGGGAGGATGATCCTGAAACCGCCGCGGTTTTCGAGGAAAAATCGGCCGCGGAACGGGCTCCGCTCACCTTCGCCCCGCGGGAGAACCCTTCCCTCTGGGACACCCGGGACTCCTTGCTGCGAAGGATGGATCTGCGCGGAGACTATCAGGCCGATAACCTCCGCACCGTGCTGGCGGCCCGGGATGTTTTGCGCCAGGATCCGTTCTATGCCGGACTGGCCGATGAGGCGGCGATGGCAGATGCCCTGCTGCACACGGCGCAACGGGCGGGACTTCGGGCCCGATGGGAAAAACTGGCATCGAATCCGGACGTCATCTGCGACATCGCCCACAATGCACCGGCCCTGAAACGCAATTTCGCCCAGTTGGAAGAACTGCTCCGCAGCGGGACATACGCCCGGCTCCTGATTGTGTATGCGGTGATGGCCGATAAGGACCTGGAAGCCATCTTCCCGTATTTCCCCCGCGAAGCATCGTGGTTCTTCGCCACCCCGACAACGCCGCGTGCCCTTCCCGCCGCGCAGATTCTTGAGCGGTATCGGGCCTATTGCCAAGTTGCCGGAATCCCCGCCGGAGAGGCTTGTGCGGTTGATTCCGTCCCGGAAGCCGTCCAAAAAGCCCTGGCCGCCGCCCGCTCGGACACCCTCCTTTATATCGGTGGCTCTACTTTTGCAGTAGCAGATGCGTTGCCCCTTTTTGGGCACATTAAATAATAAAGAGTATGAAACGTTTGGCTATAGCGGCCCTTTTGGCCGCCTTGGCTGCATTGGCTGCCGGAATGACAATGAAAAAAACCCTCAAAAAACAAGACGACCATATCCTGACATCATTATGGAAGGAATACGAAGCGGCGGTAGCGGCCGACAAGCCGGCTACGCAGGCCGCTGTCCTCTCCCGTATCAAGGAGCAGGCCGGCCGGGAAAGGCTGAACTGGGATTTTTACGACGCCGGCCGCAAAACCGTATGGGTGGAAGTGTCGCGCGATTGGAAAAAGAGCGACTCCCTTCGCCGCGCGTTTAAGAAAGAAGTGGACAACTATGCCGAACCGGTGGTGTGGGTGGCCTATCGCCGCGAATTCGGCGGCGATCGCAACATGCTTGACCTGATTCAGCAATACGCCGACCGCCTGCAGGGCAGCGCCGATCCTGCCTTCTGGAAGGACGATTACCGGGTTCAAGGACAGATGAACGGCGTCCTCACCGAGTTTATCCGCGACAATTACGAATATGCCCTCTGGTCGGCTATGGGCCGCAATACCCGCAACGCATCTACCTGCCAAAAATTGGAGGAATACCTGAACGGGCGCTATCCGGCCGCATCCTGGCTGGACTACCTGAAAGCCCTGTCCCTTTCGGAAAAAGAGGGGCGCCGGGCTGCCCTGGAAACTTTGGCCCAGCGCGAGAAGGGCAAGGCAACCTCCCTCTTCCCGCAGGCGGAACTGCTCTCTGATGATTTCCGGCGGCTGGAACGTGACAAGGCCCGGTCGGCGGACTACCAGGGCTTCCTGGAGCGCTGCCAGGCATTCGAAAAAGAACGGAAAGCCTTTACCGGCAGCGAAGGAAAAATTGCCGCAGGCTGCACCCAGGTGGCCAATCTCATCGAAACGATGCATACCCCGGCACTGGCCGGCTCGGTAGCGGACGGAAAGATTTGGGCCTATGTACGCAACCTGGCCTCGGTAGAGGTAAAAGTCTATCAGGAAGACAGCAGCAAGCCTGTGTTTACCGAAACCCTGACCAATTCCCGCAACAGTTTCTATGCGCAGGATACCCTGAAAGTGGCGCTTCCGAAACTGGATGACGGCTCTTACCAGGTCAAATTCAGCAATGGAAAAACAGAAACCCTTTCCTGGTACCGCCATTTCCGCCTTTCCCTTGCCCGCCAGCAGACGGAAGGGGGCATATCGGTCTATGTGGCCGATGCCAAGAGCGGCAAGCCGGTAAGCCGGGCCGACCTGGTCCTGCTGAAAAATGGAAAAGAAGTGGCCCGGGAAAAAGATTGTTCGCTGGGAGACCGCTTTACCCGGCTGCCGATTTCCATCGCCTCCAAACTGTCTGAGAATACGGGGAATCATTCCCTGAAAGCCTGTTACCGCGATGCAGACGGAAAGCTTTGCTCCAGCGAGTGCCTGACCCTGTACCGCGATGTTGAAGATAATACGGGCAAGGAAGGCCGGGAAGGGCATTATGCCCACCTGTATACCGACCGCGCCGCTTACCGGCCGGGCGAAACGGTGCAATTCAAGTCCGTTTTCTTCGAGGCGGATTTGCAGCGCTGGGCCCGTACCTTGCCGGCCGGGAAAAAAGGCAGGGCCTGGCTGAACGACTCGGAAGGAAAGCAGGTGGCGGAACAGGCCATCGAAACCAACGAATTCGGTTCCGCGGCGGGCTCGTTTACCATCCCTACGGGCCTGCGTGGCGGACTTTTTACCCTGGGCGTGGAATGCGGAAAGCATAGCGAGACCGTCTCTTTACGGGTCGATGCCTTCGTCCTGCCCACCTTCGACCTCTCCTTCGATCCGGTCGACCGGCTCTATGCTCCGGGCGATTCTGTTGAAGTGAGCGGCGTCCTGTCCAGTTACTCCGGACACGGCCTGTCTGGGGCGGAACTTACCTACCGGGTGAGCAGAGGCTCCAACCTGGTGCAGGAAGGGCGGCTTACTCCGCAGACCGATGGCCGCTTTGCCTTTGCTTTCGCCAGCCTCCCGGAACTGAATTGGTGTTTGTACTCCATCCAGGTTAGCGTACTGGACGGGACCGGCGAGACGCAAGCCTTCCAAACGGCCATCTCCGTTACTCGCGAGCCTACCTTGTCGGCTACCTTTGACGGACTTGCCGATGCTCAGGCAAGCCGGAAGGATACAACCGTGCGCACAAGCCGCCGGATGCCCCGTCCTTCCCTGTCTGTGTTGGATAAAGATACCTTGCGGGTAACGTTCCGTTTCGCCTCCCTGCAATCGCCAAAGGCCGATATCCCGGTCTCCTGGCAGTTGAAAGACGAAAAAGGCAACACGTGCAAGGCAGGAACGGCCCTTGTCGAAACTCCGCTGGAAATTCCCATGCAAGGCCTGGCCGACATGCCCACGACCATTATCACCACACCTTCCTGCTTTTGCGTCCGCAGGCGGACGTGTTGGACGCTCCGGTAGACCGCTTCTTCCAGTGCTCCGGAACCAAGGTGCCCGCGGGCGGCAAGTTCAGCGTCCGCATGGGCTCGGCCGACGGCCCGGTCTGGGCGGTGGTGCAGTTATTCGGCCAGGGCCGCAAGCTTTTACTGACCCAGGCCATCCACCTGACGGGGGAGCGGGGCAAACCCGGCTCACTCACCACCCTGGAATACCTGTATCCGGACAACTATCCCGATGCCGTTCAATTTAAGGTCTTCTATTTCAAGGACTATGAATCGGCAACCTTCAGCCGGGACATCCGGCGCATCCGCGAGAAAACCGTCCTCCCGCTGTCCTTCAGCACCTTCGAAGACAGAACCCTTCCGGCAACGCGCTATACCTTCGGCATCCGCTCGCTACCGGGCGTAGAGTGCCTGGCGGCCATTTTCGACAAGAGCACCGAACGGATTGCCCGGGTGGGATGGCCGGTCCTGACCCTGCAGGATATCCCGGCTCCGCGGGTAGAAATCTCGTCCGTGACGGGCTCGGCTCCCCAGACGGAGGATGACGGGATGGTGATGATCGGCTATGCCGGCGCCCGGACCGATATGATGGTCAGGGGCACGGCGGCAAAGGCCAATGTAGTGATGTCGGACGAAGCGGAATTGGCATATTTGTCTACCGGAGACATAGTGGAAGAGACGGTGGACATCCGAAGCGATTTTGCCTCCACGCTGGCGTTCGAACCCTTCCTGCGGACCGATGCCGAAGGGAAGGCGGAACTGACCTTCCGGACATCTGATAAACTGTCCACCTATGTGGTGGCCCTCTATGCCCATAACCCGCAGATGCAGAATGCGTTGCTGCGGAAGGAAATGGTGGTGACCCTGCCGGTGAAGGTAGCCGTCTCGGAACCCCAGGCATTGCGGGTAGGGGACCGGTGGTCAGTGGCGGCGACGGTCTCTTCCGTCGCGTCCGTCCCGCTTTCCGGAACCTTGTACCTGTATGCGGAGTCGATGGATACCGCTGCGGTAAAGGTCACCGTACCGGCGGGCGGAACGGTTTCACATCTGTTCGATGCGGTTGTACCGGAAACCCCCGGGACGATGAACGTAAAGGTCATCTTCGTGGCCGATGAGGCGGCGGGACAGCCGGCATTCTCGGACGGTGTCAAGGTGAGCATACCGGTTCTCCCGGCCGTGCAAACCCTCACGGAAGCCCACTCGGCCGTTCTCCTGCCGGGAATGGACAAAGACGCCCTGCTGGAGCGGCTGCGCGACTCCTTCGTGAACGTATCCGGACTCGGCGCATCCTGCCGCGAGGTTTCCATTATCGATATGGTCCGCGAGGCCCTTCCGTCCAAGGTGGAGCCCGCTTCGGAAAACATCCTCGACCTCCTGGAAGCCCTATATGTTCGAAAGACAGTAGCCACTTTAGCTCCCTGCCCGTTACCGGAAGGCCCCTCGGAGCAGGAAACTAGGGGGAATGCTCCTCGGGACTCTTCCGGTAACGGGCTATCAGCCATGTCAGATGAAATGCTGGAGGAGAAAATCGGCGCTTGCCAGAATGAGGATGGCGGCTTCGGCTGGTTCCAGGGCATGCAATCGTCACCCATCCTCACGGCTATCGCCTTGGAATGGCTTGCCAAAATGCCGGAGCCTTCCGGGCTGGCAGGCTTCTTCCTGGCAATGGTTTGTGAAAGTGCGGTTAAGTACCTGGACAACAATCAGTTCAACCTGGAGCGGCCGTCCTGGCTGGGCGGACTGTCCCGGGAACAGTACCTGTATGTCCGGTCGATGTATGCCGAGGTTCCGTTCTTGGTAAAGGTAACCGGCAGTACGGACGACTATAACAAGCGGATGAAAGAATTCCGGAAATGGGCCAAGGAATACCTGACCCCTGCGAAAGAGCGGGGCCTGAACGGCTATATCCTGGGCAAGGCCCGCCGGGTCCATACACTGCGCAACCTGCTCACCTCGCAAGAAGGAATTGCGTTGGCCAAGACCTTCGGCGTTTCGTTCAACGCAAAGGACAGGCTGCTCGCATCGGTCGATGCCGATATCGCCTCGTTGCTGGAATATGCCGTGGCGCACAAAGAAGGAGGAATGTACTATCCCAACGCAATCCTGCCCTGGCGGGGCCTGCTGGAATCGGAAGCCTATGCCCACGCCCTGCTCTGCAACCTGTTCACCACGGGAAGCGGCTCCACGGACGCGACCCGGCAGGTGGCCGACGGCATCCGCATCTGGCTCATGCTGCAGAAAGAGACGCAGAAATGGGATGAGGATGCTGCCTTTGTGGATGCGATTGCGGCCATCCTGGCTGGCTCCGAGGAGGTAAAATCGACCCGGATTCTCCTGATGGAACGTTCGTATGAGAAGCCGTATGCCGATATCCGTCCGGCCGGAAACGGCTTTACCGTTGAACGGGCATTCCAGCGCGAGGTGAACCGGAACGGCCGCCTTGTGTGGGAAGACCTCCACGAAGGCGATCCGGTGGAAATGGGCTGGAAGATCCGTTGCGAATACCGCATCTGGAACGGCGAAAACCGCAGCTATGTGCGGTTGAGCGCACCTCGCGAAGCGACCCTCCGTCCGGTCCAGCAGCTGTCTGGCCGCGACTATTGGGGACTGCGTCCGCTGCAGCTGAGCGGCTGGTACATCCTCCAGCCGAGCGGCTATCGCGAAGTGAAGGCCGACCGCAGCATCTGGTGGTTCGATTCCTATCCGGAAGAAAAGACTTCCCTCGTGGAAGAGTTCTTCGTAACCCAAAGCGGCGTTTTCACGGCCCCTGTGGTGGAAATAGAATCGCTGTACGCCCCGCACTATCGGGCCAATGCCGGTTTTTCCGGTCCGTTAACGGCCCGATAGCCCCCATTTTATAATATAGGTAGCGAAAATATTTTCATTTTTTTGGTACTTTGCGTTGCAAGGTATTAAAAAATTTTTATATCTTTGCATCGGAAAATATTTAACGAAATATAAAACTGTATCAAAAAAATGAAAAAGGTAATGAATGCCAGCATCGGGGGAGCAAGGTTTCTGCTCGATGAAGATGCATACCAGTTGCTGCAAGATTATTTGCGGGCTTTCCGCTCGCATTTGGCCGATACGTCGGGGACGGTCGGCTATCAGTCAAGCGAGGTGATGGATGATTTGGAAGCCCGGATTGCGGAGCTCTTCCGCGCCGAAGTGGGCGAGGGGAACCGCGTGGTGGATATCGACCTGACGCATCGGATCATTTCCCAGCTGGGAATGCCGGATGGCAGCTCCTTCCAGGAAGGAAACCCTGCCGGCGGCGACGAGACTGGCGGTACCCGCCCCGTTTGGGAACAGAACGACAACCGCAAACTCTTCCGCGACACCGACGACCGCGTGATTGCCGGTGTGGGTAGCGGTCTTGCGTACTATTTTAATATTGATGTGGCACTGGTCCGCATTCTCTTGATTGTCCTCTTTGTTACCGGAACGGCCGGTTTCTGGATCTATGTCATCCTGTGGATCATTGCTCCGAAGGCCGAGACGGCGGTTCAGAAATGTCAGATGCGCGGCTTGCCGGTAACGGCGGAAAACATGGCCCGCTTCTCGACGGGTGCCGATAACAAAAACAAACGATAGCATATGGAAAACAATGTCGATAATGTCCGCGCGCAAATGCGGAAAGGGGTGTTGGAGTACTGTATTCTCAGCATCCTCAATAAGAAGGAAGCCTACGCTTCATCGATTATCGATGAGCTGAAGGCGGCGAATATGATTGTGGTGGAAGGAACGCTTTACCCGCTGCTGATTCGCCAGAAGAACCAGGGTTTGCTGACATACCGCTGGGAAGAATCCACCCAGGGTCCGCCCCGGAAATATTACGGTATCACGGCCAAGGGCCGGGAGCAGCTTGCCGGTATGGACGCAGCGTGGAATGAATTGGTAGAAACAATAGCAATGATTAAGAAATGAACGAGATAGAACATTTGAGCATAGGTGGCTATGCTTTCAGGTTGGAGGTAGATGCGGCGGCGCAGTTACGGAACTACATCGGTTCGCTGGAATCGTATTACCTCCCGCAGCCGGACGGACGCGAAATTATGGACAGCATTGAAGAACGGCTGGCGGAACTGCTGACGGGACGGCAGGTGGATGTGGTAAAGGCGGAGGATGTGGCCGCGGTGACGGCCATCCTGGGGAAGCCGGAAGCCATCGAAGACAGCGTGCCCGGACTGGAGTAGGCTCCTGCGACCGGCCGCAACGATCAGCCGCAGCGACGCCCCTTGTTCCGCGTGGTGGAAGGCCGCTCCCTGGGTGGCGTGTGCGGCGGACTGGCTGCCTGGATTGGCGTAAACGTGTCTATACCGCGTATTATTTTTGTGACCGCCACCTTGTTACCCCTCCTGTGGGATGGCGATGGTATCTTTGTGGCGCCGATGGTATACCTGGTGCTATGGCTCTGTGTGCCGGCGGCCCGGACGGTGGAACAGAAGTACCGCCAGCGGGGAGAATCGTTGCGTGTAGATGACATCCGCCAGACGGTTCGCAGCGGAATGGTCGAGGTGCGTGACGCGGCTTTGTCCATCGGCCGGGCTTCCGCCTGGTCAACATTGGGAAACTTCATCCGCATCGTGGTGGGACTTGTGTTGCTGGTTACTGGCGCTTCCGGCCTGCTATTCGGTGGCTTTGCCCTGCTGGGCGACCACCTGCTGGGTGCTGATCGCTTTTTTAACGGATTCGCTTCGCAGCTGTCGTACAGCGCGCCGTTCCTGAGCAACGCCCTATCGAACACCTGGGTTCAGGTGCTGCTGATGATGGCCGCCTTCCTGCCGCTCCTGGGCATGCTGTATGTGGGCCTGCAACTGGTGTTTGGTTTCCGTTCGCCGAAATGGCGTCCCGGCCTGGTAATCCTTATCCTTTGGCTGATTTCGCTGATTGTACTTTCTGGGCTGCTAGTTGCTCTGATGAACACCGGCCAGATAATGGTACGCCTCTAAGGCCCGGGCCAAGTGCTCCCGGAAGAGCGGGCTGGATTGCAGCCTGCAGTAACCGATGCCGGCCGCCAAGCGGCTGGCATCGATGTCTGTCTGCCAGTGGCAGCCGGCAATGACGCGGCTTTCGCTATAGGAATAAGCGCGCGCAAAGATTCGATTGGCCGCTTCCGGGTTAATCTCGCTCAACAGATAGGCCACCAGCCAGCAGCGGATGGTATGGCCGGAGGGGTAACTGCCTTCTCCGCGCAGCTCTTCATCTTCGCCGGTCAGGGTTTTCTCGCCAAAGACTTCGTAAGGGCGTTTCCGGTGATAATAGGCCTTGGGCGCTATCCGGATTTGATCTACGGTAACCAGGCTGGTTTCCAGCACCTTCCAGATTTCCGGGGTGGCTTCTTTGGTGACGACCATCCCGAAGGGCTCCCAAAATTCTGCCAGCAGGGCCTCGTATGTCCACACCGCATCCCTGCGTACCCGGGCAGCGATCTCGGGATCCTGCCGCTGTGTCTTTCCCCACATATATCGCATAATGTCATAGGTGTAGCCGGCCGACAAGGAATCCGGCGGGGCCGGGAGGCACTGGATCAGGTCCGGCATTTCTTCGGTGGGGAAGTAGGGCTGGACATCCGTTTGGGCGCGCAAGATAACCGGGCTGCCCAATAGCAGCACGGCAAGCAAGAGGCGGGAAAGAAGCGTCTTCATATAGAATTTATGCAAGTTCAATACCGTGGGCGTGGCATTCCGCACGCATGGCGTCGGGCCAGATGGAAGCCTGGATTTCGCCGATGTGCGCCTTGCGCAGCAGGAACATGCACAGACGGCTCTGTCCGATACCGCCGCCGATGGTCTGGGGCAGTTCGCCCGCCAGCAGGCGCTGGTGGAAGTAGAGTTCCTTCTTCCAGGTCTGGTTTCGCTCCTCCAACTGGCGTTCGAGGGCGGCCGCATCGACCCGGATACCCATGCTGGATACCTCGAAGGCACTTTCCAGCACCGGATTCCATAACAGGATATCTCCGTTGAGGCCGAAATGGCCCTCTCCGTCGGGCGTGCTCCAGTCATCGTAGTCCGCGGCACGTCCGTCGTGGATGGTTCCGTCTGAAAGTTTGCCGCCGATACCGATAACGAAAACGGCCCCGTATTCACGTACGATGGCGTTTTCACGCTCTTTGGGGCTCATACCCGGGAAGCGCTGCAGCAATTCCTCCGCGTGGATGAAATAAATGTCCTCCGGCAGCAGGGGAGTCAGGTACGGGAACTCTACATACAGTTTGTTTTCCGTAACCTTGATGGCCTCGTAGATGCGGCGGACGGTCTGTTTCAGGTAGGCGAGGGTGCGCTGCTCCGGGGTGATGACCTTTTCCCAGTCCCACTGGTCCACATAGATGGAGTGGATGTTGTCCAGGTCTTCATCGGGTCGGAGGGCGTTCATATCCGTATAGATGCCCCGACCGGGAGCAATCCCCAGTTCTCCCAGTTTCAGCCGTTTCCATTTGGCCAGGGAGTGAACCACTTCGGCGCGCGCCTCGTCCATTCCCTTGATGGGGAAGGCAACCGGACGCTCGACGCTGTTCAAATCGTCGTTGATACCGGTGCCGCTGAGGACGACCATGGGGGCCGTGACGCGCAGCAGCGCGAGTTGGGCGGACAGGTTTACCTGAAACATGTCCTTGACCGTTTTGATGGCTTTTTCTGTGTTCTCGGTAGATCCGAGCAGGTTGCGGTAACCGCGGGGCAGATAGAGTGACATGTTACAACGCAGCGTATTTGGCGGCCTGTTCACGAATCAGGTCCGTGTCGTTGAAATAATCAATTTTCATTGCTTTGCGCACATCGGCGAGGGTGGCGCCGGCAGCGGCGCGGGCCTGCTCGCAACCCTTGCGCAGAATTTCATAGACGGCCGGGATGTCCTTCTCGAACTCTTTGCGTCGGGCCCGGATGGGGTCCAGTTCCGCGTTCAGGATGCGCTCCAGGAAGTTCTTGACCATGACATCGCCCAGTCCGCCGGCACGGTACTGTGCCTTCACTTCGTCCAGGTTGTGGAAGTCGAAGCTGGACTTCTTACCGTGGAAGCAGTCGCCGAACAGGTCAAAGTGTTCAGGCTTGCAGAAAGCGTCCAGGTAAGTGAAGACCGGGTTGCCTTCCACCTTGCCGGGATCGCTCACCTGCAGGTGGTTGGGATCGGTAAACATGCCGCGTACCTTGGCTTTCACTTCCTCGGCAGTATCCGACAGATAGATGCAGTTCCCCAGCGATTTGCTCATCTTGGCCTTGCCGTCGGTGCCGGGCAGGCGCAGGCAGGCCGCATTATCGGGGAGCATGATATCCGGCTCCACCAGGACCGGACCGTAGATGCTGTTGAAACGGCGGACAATCTCATTGCACTGCTCCAGCATGGGCTTCTGGTCTTCGCCCACGGGAACGGTGGTGGCCCGGAACGCCGTAATGTCGGCTGCCTGGGAGATGGGATAGGTGAAGAAACCCACGGGCAGGCCGCGCTGGTTGTCATTCTCTCCTTCCTCGCCCACGTGGAAGCCGCGCTGGATCATCTCGTTCTTGACGGTCGGATTGCGCTGGAGCCGCTGGACGGTCACCATGTTCATGTAATAGAAAGACAGTTCGGTCAGTTCCGGAATCTGGCTCTGGATGAAAAGGGTTACCTTGGAAGGGTCCAGACCCACGGACAGGTAATCCAGGGCGACCTCAATCACGTTCTGGCGAACTTTCTCGGGATTGTCTATGTTGTCGGTGAGGGCCTGCGCATCGGCAATAAAGACGAACATCTGCTTATAGTCGCCTGCATTTTGGAGCTCGACGCGGCGGCGAAGCGAACCCACATAATGTCCGATGTGGAGCCGTCCGGTAGGACGGTCACCGGTTAGAATGATTTTTTCTGACATACGTTTTCAACGTTTTCGATAACTTCAAGATGCAAATATCGTTATTTTTTTTGAGAAGAAAGGAGGATTTCTTAAATGAAAATTTCGTCAAGAGTTTCATGGCCGGAATCGAGGCCAAGAACCCCGGGGAACCCGAGTTCCATCAAGCAGTTAGAGTTGTCGCCACCTCTTTGGCAGACTACATCGTTGACCGTCCGTACCTGGTCGATCAAAAAATTCTCGAGCGTATCGCCGAGCCGGAGCGTGTGGTCATCTTCCGCGTTCCGTGGCTGGACGATGATGGAAACGTACAGATCAACCGTGGTTTCCGTGTGCAGATGAACAGCGCCATCGGCCCCTACAAGGGCGGTATCCGCTTCCATCCCTCGGTAAACTTGTCCATTATGAAGTTCCTTGCTTTCGAGCAGACCTTCAAGAACGCCCTTACCACCCTGCCTATGGGCGGTGCCAAAGGCGGTTCCGATTTCAATCCCCGCGGCAAGAGCGATGAGGAGGTAATGAAATTCTGCCAGAGTTTTATGACGGAACTGCAGCGCCACGTCGGAAAGGATACCGATGTGCCTGCCGGCGATATCGGTGTGGGCGGCCGTGAGATCGGTTATCTCTTCGGCCAGTACAAGCGCATCCGCGACGAGTTCGGCGGCGTGCTTACCGGAAAGGGCCTGGCCTGGGGCGGCAGCCCGCTTCGTCCGGAAGCTACGGGCTATGGCCTGTGCTACTTTACCGAGGCTATGCTCGCAACCCGCGGCACCTCGTTCGAGGGTAAGACAGTGGCTGTCTCCGGCGCCGGCAACGTGGCCCAGTATGCCGTAGAGAAAGCCCTTGCCTTGGGTGCCAAAGTCGTGACCATGTCGGATTCCGACGGCTTCATCTATGACCCCGACGGTATCGACTCCGAGAAACTGGCCTATGTCAAAGAACTGAAGAACGTGTATCGCGGCCGTATCCGCGAATACGTCCAGAAATATCCTACGGCAACCTATACGGCCGGCCAGCGGCCCTGGAGCGTGCCTTGCGACATCGCCCTGCCTTGCGCGACGCAGAATGAAATCTCCCGAGAAGAGGCCCAGACGCTGGTTGCCAATGGCTGTATCTGTGTAGCCGAAGGTGCTAATATGCCGTCTGAACCGGGCGCCATCCAGGTCTTCCAGGAGGCTGGCCTGCTCTATGCTCCCGGAAAGGCGTCCAACGCCGGTGGCGTGGCTACGTCCGGATTGGAAATGACCCAGAACTCCATGCGTCTGCGCTGGACCCGCGAAGAAGTGGATGCCCAGCTGCGCCGCATTATGGGCGACATCCATGCGGCCTGCCTCCAGTACGGTACGCGCGAGGACGGTACGGTCGATTATGTAAAGGGTGCCAACGTGGCCGGCTTCATCAAAGTGGCCGATGCCATGATGGCGCAAGGTTTGGTTTAAAATGTCATCGGGAAGGAAATTCAAACCCGGATTATTTTTAAAGGTTATCGTAGCCATCACCCTCGGCGCTTTGCTGGGGATGGTGGCTTCTGA
>CADCCI010000077.1 GCA_902799895.1 uncultured Bacteroidia bacterium
GTGGTTTTCCTGGTGGATACCCCTGCTTTCGGAGTGCAGGACAGCGAAAAGCTCCCGTTCAGCGTGATTGTCTTTGCCTACGATTCCATGAACCGGGCAGAGGACAAGGTCTATGCCTACAGCGGTTCCAATACGGTAGAAGTCAAGGACTGGGATAGCTCCTGCCGCAAAGCCGGTTACGAAGCGGGCAACATTTTCGCGCCCCAGTGGGAGAGCGAACGCTTCAGCGTGATTTATTTCGACGGGGGAGGCCTTTGGGAAAAGGCTTCAACCGCCGCAGCCTCCTTCCAGTGGAGTGACGCCATTGATTGCTGGCTGCAACTGGCCGACACGGACAATGTCCAGAAGCGCTCCTGCGCCGAATATGACCTGGCGCTGGGCTGTTTCATGGAAGGACAGTACCAGCTGGCCCTGGAGTGGCTGGACCGCTCCGACGCGGACATGCCGGTCTACATGTCCAAGGATTTGCGCAAAAAGATTATTGAACGAATGAAATAACGCTAGTATATGACCAATAAGAACGAATTTGATGTCATTATCGTCGGCGGCGGCATAACCGGCGCGGGTACGGCCCGCGACTGTGCCATGCGCGGGCTGAAGGTGCTGCTTATCGAGCGGCATGATATCGCAACGGGCGCAACGGGCCGCAACCACGGCCTCCTGCACAGCGGCGCCCGCTATGCTGTGACCGACCGCGAATCGGCCACGGAATGTATTGAAGAAAACAAGATTCTTCGCAAAATCGCCCGTCACTGTGTGGACGATACGTCGGGTTTCTTTATCACGCTGCCCGAAGACGACCTGGCTTATCAGGCGAAATTTGTAGAAAGCTGCCTTGCGGCGGGCATCCAGGCCGATATCATCGACCCGAAGGAAGCCATCCGCCTGGAGCCTTCCGTGAATCCTACCCTGATCGGTGCCGTGCGGGTGCCGGACGGTTCGGTGGACCCGTTCCGCCTGTGCGCCGCCAATATGCTGGACGCCAAGCTCCACGGTGCCAAGGTACTGGTTTACACGGAAGTGGAGTCCTTCATTATGGAAGGCGACACGGTCCTGGGCGTGCGGACGGTGGACCAGCGAACGGGTGAAAAAGCCGAGTACCGGGCTGCCGTGACGGTGAACGCCGCCGGCATCTGGGGCCACCACATCGCCTCGCTGGCCGGTGTGAACATCGGTATGTTCCCGGCCAAGGGTGCCTTGCTTATTTTCGCGCACCGCGTGAACAGCATCGTCATCAACCGCTGCCGCAAACCCGCCAATGCCGATATCCTGGTTCCGGGCGATACGGTTTGCGTGATCGGCACCACCTCCACCCGGGTTCCGTACGAGGAGTGCGACCACATGCACGTGACGCCGGAGGAAGTGGACCTGCTGCTCACCGAGGGTGCCAAACTGGCCCCCGTGCTGGAAAATACCCGCATCCTGCGGGCTTATGCGGGCGTGCGCCCGTTGGTATCGGCCGACAACGACCCGTCCGGCCGCAACATCAGCCGCGGTATCGTGTGCCTGGACCACGAGGTGCGCGACGGTGTGAAAGGCTTCGTGAGCATCACGGGCGGCAAGCTGATGACCTATCGCCTGATGGCGGAACAGGCTGCCGATGCCGTGTGCAAGAAGCTGCATGTGAACCAGGTTTGCAAGACGGCTGTGACGCCGCTGCCGGGTTCTGCCACCGGTTCCGTTGAGGAAGTGTCCCGCAAACTGTGGTCGGTTCCCGTGACGGTCCAGAAGGCGGCCGCCGGCCGTTCGGGCGACTGGGCCGAGAAGATTGCCATGGACCATCCGATGGACCGCAGCCTGGTCTGCGAGTGCGAGGAAGTGTCGGTGGGCGAGGCCGAAATGGCCATCCGCGACCTGGATGTCCACAACCTGACCGACCTGCGCCGTCGTACACGCGTGGGAATGGGTACCTGCCAGGCAGAGCTCTGTGCCTGCCGGGCGGCCGGCCTGCTGGCCAAGGCGCATGGCTGCGCCGACCGGGCCCGGGCCGATTTGAAAGATTTTATGAACGAACGCTGGAAAGGCATGTATCCCGTTGCGTGGGGCGAGACCCTGCGCGAGGGCGAGTTTACCCAGTGGATTTATAAAGCAGTGTTGGGCTTATGAAATACGATGTAGTTTTGATTGGCGGAGGCCTGTCCTCCCTGGTTTGCGGTATTTCGCTGCAGCGGACCGGAAAACGTTGCCTGATGGTTTCCGGCGGCCAGAATGCCCTGCATTTCTCTTCCGGCGCCTTCGGCCTGCTGGGCTTCCGTCCCGACGGCTCGGCCGTAGAACGTCCGCTGGAAGAATTGGATAAATTGCCTGCCAACCATCCTTACCGGAAGGTGGGTGCGGCGAAGATGCACGAGTATGTGAACCGCGTGAAGCCGTTCTTCGCTTCCTGCGGCGTGATGCTGGACGGCGACCCGGAACGCAATTCCTGGCGCCTGACACCTACCGGTACCGTGCGGCCTTCCTGGCTGGCTATGTCGGATGTGACCCTGTACGAGGATTCGGTGGTTTCCATCGGCCGTAAAGCCTTGATTGCGAATATCGCCGGTTACCTGGACTTCAATACGGCCTTCCTGGCCGAGGGCCTGGAGAAGGCGGGCGTAACCTGCCGTCTGGAAGCGGTGGCCCTGCCCGAATTTGAACGCCTGCGTACCAGCGCCTCGGAGATGCGGTCGGTCAATATCGCCCGTGTCATGGACCATGACCAGGTCTGGAAGAAGTTTGTGGAACAGGTGTGCGTCCTCCTGAGAGACGAGGATGTGGTGGTCTTGCCCGAAGTCTTCGGCCTGCAGGACGAACATGTCCTGGAGCAGATCCGCGAATGCATCCCGGCCCGCGTGGTCTTTGTGGGAACGATGGCTCCGTCGGTGCCCGGCATCCGTTGCCAGTCGGCCCTGAAAACGGCCTTCGAACAGGCCGGCGGCGAGTTCCTGATGGGAGATGAGGTAATCTCGTCCGAAATGGACGGGGAGCGGGTGCTGTCGGTCCGGACCGCCAACCTGGGCGATACCGTGCTGGAAGCCGACCATTTTGTCCTGGCTACCGGCGGATTCTTCGGCCGGGGCCTGCAGGCTACCGCCGAGGCGGTGTCCGAACCGGTCTTCGGCCTGGATGTGGACGCGCCTGAAGAAAGGACGCAGTGGTATAATCCCGATTTCTTCGCTCCGCAGCCGTACACCCGTTTCGGGGTGCATACGTCGGAAAACCTGCGGGCTATGAAAGCGGGGAAAGAAATGGAAAATGTATATGTAATCGGTTCCGAACTCGGCGGGGCGGATGCCCTGTGCGAAGGCAGCGGAGCCGGAATTGCCGTGATGACCGGTTTCAAAGCGGCGGAAATGATTAACGGATAAAGGGATATGAACGATCATAAATTTGAGCAGTGCATCAAATGCACCATCTGTACGGCCTACTGCCCGGTGGTGGCGGTAAACCCGCTTTATCCCGGACCCAAACAGGCCGGTCCTGACGGGGAACGTTTCCGGATCAAGAACAAGTTCTTCTTTGACGAGAACCTGAAATATTGCATGAACTGCAAACGCTGCGAGGTGGCATGCCCCTCGGGCGTTAACATTGCGGACATCATCCATTCCGCCCGGATGCGGTACGGACACCAGAAACCCAATCTGCGCGACATGATCCTGGCATCGACCGATCTCATGGGCGTGATGGCCCGTCCGGTCGCTCCGGTGGTAAATGCCGTGGCCGGCTCCAAAGCGGGCAAATGGGCCATGGATACCTTCCTGGGCGTGGATCAGCATCGTACCTTCCCGAAATATCAGTTCAAGGGATTCGTGGGTTGGTTCAAACGGGAGATGGAGGCTTCGCAGGCTTCCTATCCGCGTCAGATTGCCTTCTTCCATGGTTGCTCAACCGAGTACCAGCATCCCGAAGTGGGGAAGGCCTTCGTCCAGGTGATGAACGCCTTGGGCTTCGGCGTACAGCTGCTGGATGAGGAATGCTGCGGCGTGGCGATGATTTCCAATGCCATGTGGAAGCAGGCCAAGCAGCATGCCCGTCACAATGTCGCCGCCTTCGAGAAAGCGGTGGATGCCGGCCTGCCGGTGGTGACCACGGCATCCACCTGCACCTTCACCATGCGGGACGAGTATCCGCATATCCTGGGCGTGGACAATGCCAAGGTGCGCTCCTCCATCGTCCTGGTGGAAAAGTTCATCCACGACCTGGTGGATAAGGGCAAGGTGAAACTGGTTTTCCGCAAGGACTACAAGGCCCGCATGGCCTATCACATCCCTTGCCATATGGAAAAACTGGGGTGGAGCATTTTCACGAAGAACCTGCTTCAGATGATTCCGGGGGCCGATTTGACGGTCCTGGGCAGCGGCTGCTGCGGAATCGCCGGTACCTATGGATTCAAGAAAGAGAACTATGCGTACTCGCAGGCCATCGGCCAGCCGGTCTTTGACGAGATTGCCCGGGTGAACCCGGAATTTGTGGTGTCGGAATGCGATACCTGCAAATGGCAAATTGAAATGAGTACAGGTTATGCGGTCAAGAACCCGATTCTGATCCTCAGCGAGGCCCTGGATCTGGAGGCGACTGCAAAAGCAAATTGTGTAAACGGATGAGTCTGATTATTACTTTGTTGTCAGCCTGGTTGCTGGCACTTTCCGGGGGACCGCTGTCCTTCGATGCGGCCGATGCGGCCTTCGAACGTGATGCTGATTATGCCAAGAGCTGTTCCCTGTTGTTGGAAATGTTGCCCAAGGCGGAAACGCCGGCTCAGAAAGCCGAAGTGTACTGGCGCCTGTCCCGTGCGGAAAACATGCTGGGAGAGGGAGTTACGACCAAGGAAGAAAAACGCAAGCATTTCGGTCAGGGCATCCGCTATGCCGAAGAGGCCATTGCCGCCGATCCGAAGAATTACAATGGCTATATGTGGCATTGTGCCAATGTGGGACGTGATGTCCAGACAAAGCCGCTAACCCAGCAGACGTCGGCTGTCCCGGTGATGATCAAGGACCTGGATACCATTTTGGAAACGCTGGGCCGCAAGGATTGTTCCGAAGCCTGGCAGGCAAAGTCGGAGATTTATTGGCACCATCCGTTCAAATCGAACGATACGGCTGTGGAATATGCCCGGAAGGCGGTCCGTACCATCCCGAATGGCGAACTCCGCCTGCGGACCCGGGTCTGGCTGGCCGAAATCCTGTATGAGCGGAATAAGGGTGGAGACCGGGCGGAGGCCAAGACCCTCCTTTCGGACGCCCGTAAACGCTATGAATCGCTTTCCCAGCCTACTCCGGCGGAGCGGAAAGACTTCAAGAAATTGGTAGCCCTGGAGAATAAGTGCAAATGAGAGAGCCCCGTTACCCCCTCAATTACTCTCAGGACATCGTCCTCTTGCAGACCAAATACTCGCTTTTCAAGCGGGTGCTGAATATCCTTTTCTCGGTCAAGGTCGATGGCGGCTTTGATAAAACGCTGATGGAGAAGGCTTTAACGCTTCTATATGAGCGCAATGACTGCCTGCGCATCCGCTTTGTCAAGGAAGGAGGCCAGACGATGCAGTTCATCGAACAGGAACGACGTCCCGCGCCCATCCCTTCGATGCGTTTTTCGACCCATGCCGCTTTTGAGAGATTCCTGTGCCGATGGCGCCGCAAGCCCACGGATCCTTTTAAAGGGGATGTCCTCCGGGTGATCTTCGTGGAAGGGCCTGCCGGAAAATCGGAAATCCTTTTCAAAATCTGCCATCTGGTGGCCGATACCTATGGCATCGGCGTGCTGATCGGAGACCTTTTTGCGGTCTATGAGGCCTTTAAGGAGGGGAAGGAGCTGCCGGCCGCACCCGGTTCGTTCGAGGAGGTCCTGGTCAAGGATGCCGAGCATCGTGCCGATACCGCCGCCCGCGACAGAGACCGGTCTTTCTTCGAGGAGTTTTATACGCGCACACATCAGGTTCACCCGGAGTTCTGCGGAATTACCGGCGAGGAGAATGACCGCTGGCTGAAGGATAAGCGCAAGGGCCATTTTTCCATCCCGTATTTGTTCGTGCGCTGTGATACAGAGGGTTATCGCTTTGTCATTCCTGCCAGCGTGGTCCGCCAAGCCCGGCAATGGTGCCAGGAGCACGGCATTACCCCCACGGCTTTCTATTTTTATGCCTATGCTGTGGCGGCATCGCTCAAGAACGACCGGGCGCCGCACCAGATTCCGCTGCTGCTGCTCAACGGGCGCGGTACGCTTGCCGAGCGCAAGGCGGCCGGAACCAAGGTCCAGAGCCTCGCTGTCTATACCGATGTGGACTGGAACAAGTCCTTCGCGGAGAACCTGGCCCTCAGCTATGCCGACCAGAATGAACTGTATCGCCACACCCGGCTGACCTATCTGGAAATCGATGAGATGCAGCATCGCGTGTGGAAGTATTCCATGCTCAGATACTTGACCAATTATTGCTTCTCTTTCATTCCTGTTTCGATGCCCGAAGGGGTCTCGATGCAGGTACACAGCAATGGAAAGGGTGCGTTGCCCTGCTATATCGCCCTGATGCATAACGTCAAATCGGACGAGATTTATGCTACGTACGATATCCAGACTAAGATGTACACCGGTGCGCAACTGGCTGATTTCCACTGCCTTTTTGTCTCGGTTATTGAAAACGTTATCGCTGCTTCAGACCAGCCGCTTTCCGACTTGTTCCGTTCATGAAATATCAAACAGAAATAGAAATGCAGCGGGGCACCTTGCTTCGCGAAGGCCGATACCGGAGTATCCGGGATATGCTGGACCGCCTCTCGCGGTTGAAACCGGACGCTCCTATCCTCCAGGAACTGAATGAGAAAGAGGAGAAGGAGACCTGGACGGCGCGGGCCTTGAAGGAGGAGGTGATGTGCCTGGGCGAAGGCTTGCTTGCCGCAGGGCTTCAGGGGGCGCATATCGCCATCGTATCCGGGAATTGCTGCCGATACATCCTGGCGGATCTCTGCGTTTCCAATGGCGTGGGGGTCGTGACGCCGATCGATGCCAATGCGCCCGCCGACCTGCTGGCCCTCCTATTGAATAAATGCGACGCTACGGCGTTGTTCTGTGATCCGGTCACCCTCCCGAAGGTCCGGTCCGTCCGCGAGGCCTGTCCCTCGTTGAAGACCCTGATCCTCCTCTCCGGGCAGGCGGAAGACGTCCTGACCTATGACGAGCTCTTGGAGAAAGGACGTTCCGTAGGTGAAAACGGCCCCTATCACACGATGACCCCGGACCCGGACGCTCCGGCCAAGATCCTTTTTACCAGCGGTACTACGGGAATCAACAAGGGTGTTGTGCTTACCGGAGCCAACCTGACGGCCAATATGAACAACTGCCAGGATGTCGTCGAGGCCTGGGAAGACCACAACGTCTCCATGAGTGTCCTTCCGATGCACCATTCGGCCGAGATCAATACCCATATTATGACGCGCATCGGATGCGGCCGTCTGACCTGCATCTGTCCCGATGTGCGCCGGATGATGCCGAGCCTGAAGATTTTCCAACCCAGTACCATCACGGTGGTGCCGATGATTGCCCAGGCTTTCTACAAATCCATCTGGGCCGGCGCACGGAAAAACGGCAAAGCGGAGAAACTGGCGAAGGGCATCCGGCTGGCGAATCTGCTGCGCAAATTCGGGTTTGAGATTTCACACAAACTCTTCCCGGAAGTGTTTGCGTCGTTCGGCGGCCATCTGAAAATGATTATCTGCGGGGGCGCCATGGTCAATCCCGTTGTGGTCAAAGGAATGGCTGATCTCGGGATCCGGATTGAAAACGGTTACGGCATTACCGAGTGCGGACCGCTGATTTCGATGAATGCGGATCCGAGGAAGGAACACCTGAGTGTCGGAAAACCCTGCCCGAACCTCGAGACCCGGATCGATCAACCCGATGAAAATGGCGTTGGGGAACTGTGCGTGCGGGGAC
>CADCCI010000078.1:0-7900 GCA_902799895.1 uncultured Bacteroidia bacterium
TGCGGGGCGCGTGCAACAAACTGGGCATCACGGCAGGGGAGACCATTTCGGGCGCTCCGGGCAAAACCGCTTTCAATCCTTTGTTTATCTTTGGCGGTCCGGGTTTGGGCAAGACGCATATCGCCCAGGCCATCGGCAACGCCATCAAAGAGAAATATCCCGAGCTGGTCGTCCTGTATGTGACGGGCAGCGAGTTCAAGACACAATACATGGATGCCGTGTTCGTGCGCAACAAGCTCACGGATTTCCTGGCGTTCTATATGAAGATCGATGTGCTCATCGTCGATGATATCCAGGGCCTGCAAGGCCAGGGGTCGCAGAATGCGATGTTCAACGTCTTCAACCACCTGCAGCAGAACGGCCGCCAGCTGATCTTTACATCTGACCGTGCACCGGTAGACCTGCAGAATTTCGAGGAGCGCCTGCTGTCCCGCTTCAAATGGGGACTGGCGGTGGAACTGGAGCGTCCGGATTACCAGACGCGCCTGTCCATGCTCCGTTCCCGTGCTTTCCGCGAAGGCGTGGCCATCCCCGACGAGGTGCTCACCTACCTGGCCGAGCGCATTAAATCCAACTTCCGCGAGTTGGAAGGAACGCTCATCTCCCTGGTGGCCCACGCTACCCTCGGCAAGAAAGAGATTACCCTGGAACTGGCAGAAAGCATCACGGGCCAGATTGTGAGCGATGAGGACGAGACCATCACCTACGAGCGTGTCCAGCGGGTTGTGTGCGACTACTTCAACATCTCGCGCGACACCCTGCTGTCCAGCTCCCGCAAGCGCCAGATCGTCCAGGCCCGCCAGATCGCCATGTATGTGTGCCGCAACCTGGTCGCCGGCTGTTCGCTGGCCACCATCGGTGCGGAATTGGGCGGCCGGGACCACGCGACAGTCCTGCACGGCTGTTCCACCGTGGCCGATTTGATGACGACCGACCGGACCTTCCGGCAGTATGTCACCGATATCGAGAAAATGCTAGTAACCCTATGATATCCACCCGTTCGCTGGAGATCTTCAAGGAGATCACCACGATTCCCAGAGAGTCCGGCCACGAAGGCCCGATGACCGCGTTTCTGCAGGATTTCGCTGCGAAACGTGGCTTGTTTTGTAAGACCGATTCCATCGGAAATGTCGTCATTGTCCGGGAAGCCATGCCCGGCAAGGAACAGGTTCCCACGATTGTGCTGCAGTGCCACCAGGATATGGTGTGCGAGAAGAATCCGGGCGTGGAGCACGATTTTTCCCGCGACCCCATCCCGTATGTGATAGAGGATGGCTGGATGATTGCCCGGGATACCACCCTGGGCGCGGATGACGGCATTGGTATCGCGGTGGCCCTGGCCGTCCTGGAGAGTGACCTGGTGACGGGCCGGCTGGAGTGTGTCTTCACCATTTCCGAAGAAACGGGCATGGACGGCGCCTTCGCCATGGAGCCGGGCTTCTTTACCGGCCGTACCCTCATCAACCTGGATTCCGAGGACGAAGGACAGCTCTTTATCGGCTGCGCCGGCGGCCTGGATACCTTCGGAACCTTCCGGTATTTCCGCGAGGTCCGCAACGCGGGGTGGAAAGGATTGAAAATCAGTGTCTCCAACGCCCTGGGCGGACATAGCGGAGACGATATCAACAAGGGGCGCGTAAACGCTGTCCAGCAGCTGGTGCGCTTCCTCTATGACGAACTGCCGCACGGCTTGCAGCTGATTCTGCTCCACGGCGGCGGCAAACCCAATGCCATCGCCCGGGAGGCCTCGTGCCTCATCCTGGTGCCGGATGCCGATGCCACCCTCTCCCGCTTCGAGGCGTTCAAGGCCGATGTAAAAGCGGAGTTCGCCGTAACCGATCCGGATGTGCTCCTGCAGGCGGAAGCCTCTCCCTGCAACGAAAAACCCATCGACAGCGTAGTGGCCAAAAGGCTCATCGCCACCCTCTACGGCCTTCCGCACGGGGTCCTGGCCATGAGTCCGGATATCCCCGACCTGGTGGAAACCTCTACCAACCTGGCGGCTGTCCGGATGAACGAGCGGGGCGTGGTGAAGGTCATTACCAGCCAGCGCAGCGCCGTTCCTTCCGAGCGTCACGACGCGGCCGCCCGCGTGGAAGCGGTCCTGAAACTGGGCGGTGCCGAGGTGGAGCACCTGCTGGAATATCCCGGCTGGAAACCCAATGTCCATTCGCCCATCCTGGAAGCCTGCGTGGCCTCTTACCGCAAACTGTTCCAGACGGAACCCGAGGTGAAGGCCATCCATGCCGGCCTGGAATGCGGCCTCTTCGGCGAGAAATTCGGAGACCTGGATATGATTTCCTTCGGTCCCACCCTGCGCAGCGTACACGCCCCCGGTGAGCGGCTGGAACTGGCCTCGCTGGACAAGTTCGCCGCCTTGCTGGAAGATGTATTGGTCAATTTCAACGGATAAAGATATGCCTGTCAAGATAGCTCCTTCCATGCTTTCGGCCGATTTCCTGCATCTGGAAGAAGATGTGGAAATGGTGAACCGGTATGCAGACCTTTTCCATCTGGACGTGATGGACGGCACCTTCGTGCCCAATATCTCGTTCGGCTTCCCGGTCATCGAAGCCATTGCCAAAAAAGCGACAAAACCGATGGACGTGCACCTGATGATCGTCCATCCCGAAAAATACATCGAGCGCTTCGCCAAAGTGGGCGCTCAGATGATCAGTTTCCACCTGGAAGCGGCCCGTGCAGACGGGTCGGACCCGGCCGCCATCCTGCGCGCGATTCGCGGCCTGGGTGTCCAGGCGGGTCTGGTCATTAATCCCGATGTCCCGGTGGAAGACCTCTATCCCTACCTGGAAGAGGTGGACTTCATCCTCATTATGTCTGTGTTTGCCGGTTTCGGCGGACAGAAGTTCATCGAGGATACCTACGGGCGCCTCCGGACCCTGAAGGCGGAAATCGACCGCCGGGGGCTGCGGGTTCCCATCGAGGTGGACGGTGGCGTATCGTCCGACAATGCGGCCGAACTGGCCCGCTGCGGGGCGGAGATCTTCGTGGCCGGCAGTTCTGTCTTCAAAGCGGAAGACCGGGCCGCCGCCATCAACGCCATGCGATAGCGTTTCTTTAGATAATGTAGCTTATCTCTTTGAAAGCGAATGTCCGGCTGCTTCCGTCGCTGAGTTCGACGACCAGCCGGGCATCTTCGTTGGTGCCCCGGATGATGCCTTGGAAAACCGTTCCGCTGGCGCAGTCGGTAAAAGAATGCCGCTCGTCCTTGCGGTACAGGAACCGCTCGTAATCGGCCCGCAGCCGGGCCTCCTCCTCCCGGAAGCGCTGCAGGAAACAGGCGCAGAAGAGCTCCAGCTCCGCTTGTACGTCGTACCGTTCTCCGGTGAGCTGTGTCAGGGAAGTGGGGTTGATGATGTCTACCGGGAAGCTTTTCTGGTTCAGGTTGATGCCGATTCCCACCACGCTCCAGTCCACGAATTTCCCGTCCAGCCCGCTCTCGATGAGCATCCCGCAAATCTTCCGGTCGCGCACGTAAATATCGTTCGGCCATTTGATTCGCGACTCCACCCCTTTCGCTGCCAGGTAGTCACACACCGCGAGGGCGGCGATGCGGCTCAGGAGGAACTGGCGGGTGGCGGGCAGGGGGGTCATCCCCGGCGACTTGTATTTCAGGACGATGGAAAAAGTGAGGTTGGCGCCGGGTTCCGTATCCCACCGGTTGCCGCGCTGTCCGCGTCCGGCGAACTGTTTCCGGGCGGCCAGAACTGACAGGTTGTCATAGTTTTCGATTCTCCTAACTGCTTCATTATTAGTAGAATCCAACTCTTCGAACCAGATCGGCGTCATTCTCTCTTTCATTGGTGCAAAATTTGTTTTATATTTGTAAGAATATATATATTTGTGCAAATTTAAACAATAATTATATGATTACACACGATCTTCGGGTTTTGGCCGATGCGATGCTTGACAAGAAAGCGCAGAATGTGACGGGAATCGACCTCCGTTCGCTGGATGGTTCCATTACCGATTTCTTCATGATCTGCAACGGTTCCTCCACCACCAACGTGGCTGCCATCGCCGATAATGTCATCGATAAGATGCGCGAGGAGCTGGGACGCAAGCCGCTTCGCACCCAGGGCATGGAGAATGGTTTCTGGATTATCCTGGATTATGGCGACATCGTGGCGCACATTTTCCTGGAGGAATACCGCGATTTCTACCGCCTGGAGGATCTGTGGGCCGATGCGCCGCACAAAGTGTACAAAGAGCGCAAGGTCAAGAAATCTACCAAGAAAGACACTGACGAATGAAAGTAATCCGCGTAAATTTTTCATGGCTCTACCTCTTGCTCATCCTGGGCATTGCGTGGATGCTGTATCGCAACACGGAAGCGGCGAATCCGCAGAAAATCGAATGGGCCCAGGTCCAGCAGATGTTCCGTTCGGGTGCTATCAAAGAGATTGAATATACCCGCAACGACTTCAAGGGGGAGATTACGGTCCGTCCCGAGCGCCTGGCCAAGTATGCCGAGGACTTCGGCGGCAGGGTGCCCAAGGCGTCGCCCCATTTCTTCTTCCTGAATTCCGCCAAATTCGACCCCGAGGCCGAATTCGGTGAGCTGAATGCCACCCTGCCTCCGAATGAGCAGGTAAAGGTGGTTATGGTGAACAACGAGCGGATGTGGGGCCAGATCCTGGAATGGTTCCTGTTCCCCGTCCTGCTGATCCTGATGTGGGTCTTCATGTTCCGCGGCATGGGCCGGGGCATGGGCGGCGGCGGAATGGGCGGCGGCGCGAATCCCTTCAACGTGGGCAAGGCCACCGGCAAACTGGCCGACAAGAACCAGGTGAACGTGACCTTCAAGGACGTGGCCGGCCTCTATGGTGCCAAGGAAGAGGTGATGGAAATCGTAGACTTCCTGAAGAATCCGGCCAAATACACGGCCCTGGGCGGCAAAATCCCCAAGGGTGCCTTGCTGGTAGGCCCTCCCGGAACCGGTAAGACCTTGCTGGCCAAGGCGGTAGCGGGCGAGGCGAACGTTCCGTTCTTCTCCATTTCCGGTTCGGATTTCGTGGAAATGTTCGTGGGTGTGGGTGCTTCCCGCGTGCGCGACCTTTTCCGCCAGGCCAAGGAGAAGGCCCCGTGCATCGTCTTTATCGATGAGATTGATGCGGTGGGCCGTGCCCGTGGAAAGAATGCCGGATGGTCGTCCAATGACGAACGGGAAAACACGCTCAACCAGCTGCTTACGGAAATGGACGGTTTCGGCAGCAATTCCGGTGTGATTGTGCTCGCCGCCACCAACCGGGCCGATATCCTGGACGGCGCCCTTATGCGCGCCGGCCGTTTCGACCGCCAGATCCATGTGGAACTGCCGGAGCTGAAAGAACGCGAGGAAATCTTCCAGGTCCACCTGCGCGGGTTGAAACTCGGCGAGGACTTCGATGTGTCTTTCATGGCCAAGCATACCCCCGGATTCTCCGGTGCCGATATTGCCAATGTCTGTAACGAAGCGGCCCTGACCGCCGCCCGCCATAACCACGCCGCTGTGATGCAGGAAGACTTCCTGGAGGCGGTAGACCGCATCATCGGTGGCCTGGAGCGCAAATCGAACACCATTATGTCGCCGGCCGAGAAACGGACCACCGCGTATCACGAGGCGGGTCACGCCCTGGTGGGCTGGCTCCTCAAGTATGCCGATCCGGTATTCAAGGTGAGCATCATCCCGCGCGGACAGGCGCTGGGCATCACCTGGTACTTGCCGGAAGAGCGGAAAAACTGGTCCCGCAGTGTGATGATGGACCGTATGTGCGCCCTCCTGGGTGGCCGTGTGGCCGAGGAAATCATCAACGGAGAGCCTTCTACGGGCGCTTTGAACGACCTGGAGCGCATGACCCACATGGCCTATGCCATGGTCCAGTACTATGGTATGAGCGAGAAGGTGGGCAACGTTTCCTTCTTCGATTCTACGGGTGCCCGCGGCTACGACCTCACCAAGCCCTATTCGGAGAAAACGGCCGAATTGATGGACCAGGAGGTGAAGTCCATCGTCCAGCAGGTACACGAGCGTACCCGCAAGCTGATCGACGATCATAAGGACGCTTTTATGCAGATGGGTGCTCTTTTATTGGAAAAAGAAGTTATCTTTGCAGACGATATCGAGAAAATTCTGGGTCCGAAGGTAAAAGAGGAAACGGAAGAAACGGTGAAAGAAGATGAAGAACTTAACGGTTAGAACTATATCAGGCATCGGCTTCGTAGTGGTGATGCTGGCTTGCCTGTTGTTGAGCCAATGGCTCTTCGGTGCCCTCGTGATCTTCATGATGGTGGGCATGATGTCGGAGTTTTACACGATTACGATGGGGGACCGCTACAAGGTTTCCCGGTCTCTGGCCATTTTGGCGGGCGTGGTCCTGTTCTGCCTGATTTATCTGGCTGCGGCATACCAGATGCCGGTCAAATACGTAGCCTTGTCCATCGTTCCGGTTATGGTGGTGATGATCAACTCGTTGTATGTGGAAGACAAGACCGATTATTCCAAGTTTTCCAACCTTTATACGGGTTTGATTTATATTGCCGTCCCGCTGGCCCTGTCCAACCTGGTCGCCTTCCGGAACGGTCATTTCAGCGGCTTGCTGCTGGTTTCCTTCTTCGTGCTTATCTGGAGTTCCGATATCGGCGCCTATGTCTTTGGCATGGCCTTCGGACAGAAACACGGAAAGAAACTCTTCCCTTCGGTCTCGCCCAAAAAGACCTGGATAGGCTTCTGGGGTGGCATGCTGTTCGCTATTATGGCGGCCCACATCCTGAACCTGACGGGTATGTTGAGCCTTCCGATGTTCCACAGTGTCATGCTGGCCATCGTGATGGATGTCGCCGGTGTCTATGGCGATCTCTTTGAATCGCAGTGGAAACGCATCTACGATATCAAGGACTCGGGTTCCATCATTCCCGGCCACGGAGGCCTCCTGGACCGCTTCGACAGCACCTTGCTGGCTATGCCGGTGGGAGCCTTGTACCTCAGTCTTTTTGATCTGCTGTAAATCAGGATTTGTCTTTTCGCGAATTAATTCCTATATTTGGAAAATAATTCGCGATAATGAAACTTGATAAGGATTCTTTTGACGTGATAATTG
Organism: uncultured Bacteroidia bacterium; assembly: GCA_902799895.1. Classification (GTDB taxonomy): domain Bacteria; phylum Bacteroidota; class Bacteroidia; order Bacteroidales; family UBA932; genus Cryptobacteroides. The sequence continues at coordinate 7,101 of CADCCI010000078.1, forward strand.
GGATGACCTTGCTGATGGTCGCCCTGATTTCTGTCGTCCTTTTCTTCATCCATAACCGTTACATATCCTGGTCCCTGGCCGGTTTATTCTTCGTTTTCCTGCTGTTCGTGATCTGGTTCCACCGGGTCCCTTCCCGTGCCCCGCAGGGGGATGAGAAGTCGGTGCTCGCCGTGGCGGACGGCCGCGTGGTGATTGTGGAGAAGGCTTTTGAGAAGGAATTCCTGAAGAAAGAGTGTATCCAGGTATCCATTTACATGAATTTCTTCGATGTGCATGCCAACTTCTGGCCCGTATCCGGTGTGGTTTCCTATTGTAAATATCATCCCGGGAAATACCTGCTGGCCTTCAAGCCGAAGGCTGCCGAAGAAAATGAGCATTTCTCCACCTGCCTGCACAATGCGTATGGCGATGTCTTCTACAAGCAGATTGCCGGTACCTTTGCCCGCCGCATCGTGAGCTATTCCAAGGACGGCCTGGAGGTGGAACGGGGCAAGCAGATGGGTATCATCAAGTTCGGTTCCCGCATTGATATGTTCCTGCCGTTGGATGCAGACATTAAGGTGAAGGTCGGAGACCTCACCAGCGCCTGCGAAACGGTTATTGCAGAATTTAACTAAGCTTCTTTAGGTTCTGACTCGATCAGTTCGAGCAGACGGTCGATGGCCTCGGTATCCGGAATATGACGGAGCACCGGGGTTTTTCCTTTATAGATGGATACCTTGTGGTTGCCTTCGCCCACATAACCCCAGTCGGCATCGGCCATCTCGCCGGGGCCGTTTACGATGCATCCCATGACGGCA
>CADCCI010000078.1:7915-12232 GCA_902799895.1 uncultured Bacteroidia bacterium
AGGTCATACATGGTCCGGCCGCAGCCGGGGCAGGCTACGTATTCCGGTTTATAGAAACGCCGGCGGGCGGCCTGGAGGAGTTCGTCGGACAGGTAGGCGCCCAGTCCGGAAGCCGCGATATCCACGGGCGTGCCCGTTTCGTCCCGATACGTTCCGGCAAAGGAAACCTCGTCCAATTCCTTGTCCAGCAGGCGTTTGCCAAAGTCGCAGGCGGCGTCCAGCAGCAAGCGACCGCGGGACGGGGCCTCGTAGGTGGCCACGGCCTTCTTGCCTTCCAGTTTCAGGTTGGTCAGGGAGGAATACAGCCGGTGGTCATAGCGGTCGGCCAGGTATTGGGCCACGGGAATCTCGTTCACGGGGTCTTCGGTCAATGAAACGCGGATGGTATTGCCCAGGCCTTCAGACAGCAGGGTAGAGATGCCTACGCAGGATTTGATGCGTCCCGAATCGCCGTTTCCGGCCTCGGTCACGCCCACGTGCAGGGGGAAGACCACGCCCCGTTCCTGCATGTACTGCGCCAGCAGCCGGTAGGCTTCCACCACCACCAGGGTGTTGCTGGCCTTCAGCGAAACCACCACCTGGAAGAATTCCCGTTCAATACACATATCCACCCATTCCATGGCTGCCTTGGCCATGGCCAGCGGAGTGTTGCCGTACAGGTTGGTGATGTAATCGCCCAGGGAACCGTGGTTCAGGCCGATCCGGATGGCCGTTCCGTGCTGTTTGCATACGTCCAGCAGCTCCTGGAACTGGCGGCGCGCCTCGTCGTGGTCGCGGTGGAAATTGCCCGGGTTGATGCGGACCTTCTCCACGTGCGGCGCTACGGCGAGTGCGGTGGCGGAGGAGAAATGGATATCGGCCACGAGGGGAGTCGTGATCCCCTCGGCACGCAGCTGCGCACGGATGGCTCGGATGTGTTCCACATCGGCCACAGACGGGACGGTGATGCGGATCAGCTGCGCTCCTGCGGCTGCCATGCGGCGGCACTGGTCCACCGTGGCTTCCACCTCGTTCGTATGGGTATTGCACATCGTCTGGACAACGATGCTTTCCTGGGAGCCGATGCGTACGTCACCGACTTGTACTGTCCGTGTCTCCATATAATGTATTGTAGGCTTCTTTTCTGAGTTCCTTGCGTGTCCGGCCGGTCCGTCGTGTCAGCTGGTAGTGGATGCCGGCGGTGATGACAATGTCCAGCGGATACGCAAAACGATAATAATAAGGGCTGTACCAATCCGGCTCGTAGAGCGACGCCCAGGCCCATTTCACCTGGCCCTCGATGTGGAATTCGAAGGGCTCAAATACCAGGCCGAAGCCCACGCCGCCTTTCAGGCCGTAGTCCCGGCGGATATCGGTGTCCTTGAAGGAATCCTCCAAACCCTCGGTCACGTGCGGGCCGGTACGATGGATGTCCCAGCGCCAGCCGGCGTAAGGGCCGATGGAGGCAAAGGCCTTGAACTTTTCGGTATCATAGTGCAGGATGGCCTGCAGGGGAACGTCGAAGGATTTCATGACCACCTTGGTGGCACCTTCCAGGGTAGGCGTAATCTTGGTCTCCTTGTCTTCTTTGAACTGATAGCCTTCCCGGCCATAGAAGAAGCCCAGGCGGACGCCGAAATAGGGCAAATAGCCCAGCATCTTGCCGTACAGGGTATAGGTGATGCCAAAGGTCTGCGGCTCCAGGAAGTATTCCGTATCGCGGATGGGGTTGAAGGAGGTGTTTACCAGCGTAACCCCATAGTGGATGCCGATCAGGCTGTAATCGTTCAGGAGGAAAGCCGGACGCTTCACCTCCACGGTATCCAGCGTGAGCTCCTGGGCCCGCAGGACCGTGCCGGCAAGCAGCAGGGAAAATAGGATCAATATCTTTCTCATTCAGCGGCGGTTTTGGGACGGAAGAGTTCCGCCAGGTCAAGATCCTGCTCCACTTCGGCGCGGGGAAGGATATCGATCAGCGGTTTGTCATTGATTTTGAGGAACTTCACCTGTTCGGGCTGGCGGTGCTCCAGGAGCGATCCCGTATCCACAATCCCGTTCTGGTTCACGTCTTCCGTGATGCGGATGGCATATTTACCCTCCTTTAGGTAAGGGAAGAGCAGGTCGGTATCCTGCTCGATGATATAGGTCCGCAGGATCTTGTCGCGTTTCTCGTTGAACAGGTCGATGATGTATTTGTTGTGCACGCCCGTGCATTTGAGCGTGAGCGAACTCAGGTCCTCGTTGGTCGGGAGGGTGACCTTCACTTCCGTACTGTCGTTCAGGAATCCGTTGATATCACGGAACCTGCGGTGCGGAACCTTCAGGAAATACTCGTATCCGGGCAGGTATTTCACATCCGGGCGGATGGTGTATTTGCGGATGTTCAGGCTGTCGCGCTCCCATTTGAAGGTGCCGATGGTCTCTTTCTGCTTGGGATTCAGGTAGCGGAAGGTCATGCCGGCGAAGTCCTCGTAGATGGGCGGCACCTTGAATTCCATCTCAAAGCCATATTGCTCCACACGTTCGGGCTCTGCCGTTAAGGTGAAGGCGCAGATGGTATCTTTGTGCTGGATGTTCTTCTTGGCGCTCTTGGACCGCAATTTGCGGCCTCCGGCGCCTTCCTGATACAGTTTGACATGCTCCACGGTAGGGAAGAGCTTGCCCAGGGAATCGGTCTTGTAATAGTTCACGAACAGGTGCAGGGTGTCCGGTGCGGGTTTGCGGCTGTTCAGCCAGACCTCGATGCTGTCTCCCTCGATATTGGATTGCATCACCAGGGCGTCGCCCGGGAAGCCGCGGAACCACATGGAGTCTATCTGTACGTTGGGGGCGTTGAAGGTAATGTAGGCGCTCCGGTCTCCGGTCCGGACCTTGTTCATGATCATCTGCCTGGACGGCTTCTCCCGGAAGAGGGCGAGTTCGTATTCGACTTTCCGGGCCAGGCAGAGGGCCGTATCCTTCATATCGTATTTCATGAGTTCCGGCAGGGTGTCGTTCACCTTGACGGTAGGCCGGAACAGGGTATCCAAAAAGGCAATCAGGTCCTCGTCCGGGTCGTAGATGTTATTGCCGTTGCCGTCTTTGATGGCATACATGCGGAAGAGGGTGTCCTGGATGTTGCGCAGGCAGAAGAAGCCCCAGTCGTCGGTCTTGACGGCGGCTACGGGCCGTTTCAGGAAGACGGCCGAGTCGGAAGGGTCTTTGTAGAGCATCACGGTGGCTCCTTTGACGGGATTCAGGGTGGTCGCATTCTGGACCAGGCCGGTCACCATCATGGAATCGATTTGCTTGCCGGTAGAGAAGACATAGGTAAAGCCGGGGAAGAGGTTGCCCTCGTTGTTATCGGCGATGGCGTCGGAGAGATCCAGGGCGTAGGTGGTGTTGGAATCCAGGTCGGCCGGGAAGGTAATGACCACGCTCTTCCCTTTGATCTTGGCCTTGGGGATCTTGGCGGCCGGCGGGGAGAGGAAGATGCTTTTCGCATCCTTGATAACCACGTACTCGTCGAAGGTAAAAACAATGCGGGCTCCGCTCACAGGCACTTCCGTGGCACCGGGCATGGGCGAGATGCGCCGGATGACAGGCGGGATGGTGTCCCGTTCGCCTCCGGAAGGCGCCTCGGTCGTATTGGCGCAGGACGGGGCGTGCAGGACTGCGGCCAGGACGGCCAGGACAGGCAGCAGCGGAAAATACCGGTTTAGAATCTTCTTCAGCATAATCTTATATCTCGGTCCGGATAACGTTCTGGATGCCTTCGATGCTTCCGAGCTTGCGGATCATCTTTTCCAGGGCATCCTTGTCCTGGACATACAAATCTATATAACCTTCAAATATGCCCTCTTCCACACCCAGGTAGATTTTGCGCATGTTCACGCCCATCACCAGGGAAATGTAGCGGGAAATCTCGTTCAACAAGCCCATCCGGTCCAGTCCCTGGACGGAAATTCGCACCGGGAACGCCGTATCGGGGGCGATATCCGCCCAGTCGGGCACCACCACCCGGTCTCCGAACTTGGAGGCCATGCTGTCGGCCACGGAACAGGTCTTCTTGTGTACATAAATGGTGCCGTCCGCCTCCCGGATGCCAATGACCGGATCGCCCGGAATGGGGTGGCAGCAGGAAGCAATCTCGTAATGCGGGTGGTTTTCCTCCTTTTCGGACGGCTCTTCGCTCCGGCCCAGGTGGGGGAAGAAGGAACGGTACCATTTGGTCTTTTCGCCCACTTCCTTCAGGATTTCCGTCAGGTTGGTCATCTTGATGAGTCCCAGGCCAATCCGGAAATACATCTCGCGGCGATTCACGGCGGAGTTGGGCATGGTCTCTTTGTTGCCTTCCGA
>CADCCI010000079.1 GCA_902799895.1 uncultured Bacteroidia bacterium
AACTATTACCTGGATTATAACAACCAGCCATCCGGAAATGAACAATACGCACCGGCCAACTGGCTCAGCAATACGTCCACGGCCATTGTCCTTAACCATCCCCTGCAGAACGAATACTCCCAGCAGGGCTTTGACTACTCGCCGTATACGATTCATCTGGCTATCGTCCATACGGACCTGATTGATAACCCCACTTCCCATACGTATCAGCAGTATCTCCGGCATATTACCATTGTGCAGTATCCGGGCATCTATATAGACAAATACCTCAACCGGGATACGAAGATCAAGCCAAAAGGCGGTTCATATCCCTATGGTTACGATGACGGGGAGGCTCCCTGGGCAGATAAACCCTGGGGTTACGTCTATTGTAACGGCGGACGCTTCCTGAGGAAGGATAACATCACCTCTGCTTCGGGCACAGAACCTTATTATAAATTAACCGCCGACAACGCGAAGAAGGAGTACCAGTGGCAGGCCGTATGGTATACCGGTGGCAGCCGGGATATGTTCAACATTCACGTAACGGTGATTCCGTCCAATTCCACTTTTGTAATTGGAGACCCGCGTGAAGATACGGTGAACAACCTGGACAGCGACTCGCGCTACCCCAACCTGTACACATTTACCGTCGACGGAAAGAATTCGGAGGACAAGTGGAACAACCTTACCATTCTGGAGAAAATCCGTACCGAAGACCAACAATATTTTGAAACCAGTCCCGGTGTTTACCAACGAATTGGCTTCAACAAAGCGGACGCACTCTATGGCGAGCCGTTCCGCGCGCTGACATGGTATTATCCCACGGAAAAGAGCACCCGAACGGAAAATATGCTCTCTCCCAGCTACCGCATTTCTTCCAAATTCGGTGGAACGGAGTTTGGCAGCATTACCATGCCCTATGCAGAGTACCGCTGCGCCGGTTACCAGGAGGATGGTTTCCCGGCAGGCCGCTGGCGTTTGCCCTCCAAGGGGGAAGTTTGGTTTATCGCGCAGCTGTCGGCCATGAAAGTCTTCGAATTCCTGTTTAACGAGGGCGGCACCTATTGGTCGGCCAACGGAGCCATTACCATTAACAAAAACGGTACGGTTTCCAACAGTGACAAGACCGAAGCCCTGCTGCGTTGTGTATACGATTCCTGGTATTGGGATAAGTTGGACGGCCGCGAGGGCGACCCTCGTATGGATGATCCTACTAGATTTGTTTGGGGAGATAAAGAGCGATGAAAAGGTTATTGGCATATCTGACCGTTATGTTGGCCGCGCTGGGCTGTACATCCGAATGGGAGAATGATCTCTCCATTGGGATGGACCCGCGCCTGGAGGGCAAGCCCGTGACCGTCACGTTCTCTGTACCGGACGTGCGGATTGCCCCTTCTACCAAAAGCATTGAAGACGGCAGCGGGGACATTACCGGGGACAATTATCTGGACCCGGACAAGCTGTATCTGGTCATCTGCGGCCATAGCCAGAGTATCAAATATATCCGGAAGGCCGAAATGTTAGTGGACGGTGACGGGAATCCCATCACCACACCTGTCCAGGTAGCGGATATTCCGGACTACCCGCTGAACGATGAGGCTACCACCGTGGATATGTATAGCTTTACCGTTCAACTGGAATTGTCGGATAACGACCGTACCATCCATTTCCTGGCGAATGTGGACGAAAACCAGCTTATGTCCGGTGCCTACTCCTATCAGCTGCTTCCTACCCTGGTGTCTTATGAAGGGAAACAAGCCTTCTGGCAGAAGGTTTTCTTGGATTCCATCCACCCGAAACAGGACAAAAACAATCAGCCCATTATCGTAAACGGCTCCTATCTGCCCAGTGATGAAACCGCAGCCAAACTGCGTTATGTTCCGCTTATCCGCAATTATGCCAAAATCCAGGTGACGGATGCGACGGCCGAAGAGGACGACTTTGAACTCTTCAGCTACGCGGTTATCTACTATCCCAAGAGCGGCTCCATCGTGCCTTACCGCAGCAATGCGCCCAGTAATGTGGATCCGTTCAGCTTCGGTGTCACGTATGATGCCCAGGGAAATCCGGAATACCGGTTAAGCGGCTTTGAAAGGTGTGATTTTGCTACTCTCGACGAGGACTTGTCATACCTGGGACACTTGCTGCCCAATATCGAATTTAACAAGGCCATTCCCTCGGCCGACCTGTTTGAGCATCCCGAAAATAGCGACGGAAGGGTTATCCGGTACAACAAGAACGACCCGGACCAGGGCTTCTATATCTACGAACGGACCATTCCCAATGACAAACTGGAACCCACGTTTGTCATTATCCGCGGCAGATTCGGCGAAGACGAATACTATTATTATCGGCTGGACCTCATGGAGACCAAGATGGTTAATTATGAATCCATCTACCAGTACTACCCCATTTACAGGAATTTCCGGTACAATATCCAGCTGAACCGAATCTCCTCCGTGGGCGTTTCTTCCCCGGAGGCCGCAGCCAATTCGTCCGGAGCAAAGGACATTTCGGCCGATATCTCCATGCGCCACCTGAACGATATCTCCAACGGTCTGGCACGCCTGGTGGTGGAGCCGTTCATGTCCAGGACCTATTCCGGTCCCAACGAAGAAGGCTACTACTATCTCTACGCCCGTTTCTTCAACGACCTCAACTCTCCGGATCCCAATACGGACTGGGGTGCCGTATCGGTGGAACTGGAACCGATGGAGGATGGTTCTGAAGATATCCTGGTACTATATGACGATGTAGGCAATGAGGTGCACGGTTTCTATCCCTCGTCCCAGATAATGGGCGGTGAACCGGGTTTCCGGATTGTCCGTTTCAACACGGTAGCCCCCGGTAATGAGACCAAGACCCAGAAAATCAAGATCACGGGACGAAACCTCTATACCCATGAAGAGTTCCCGCTGTACCGGGAGGTAGAAATCAGCCTGCAGAAGAGGCAGCCGCTTCTCGTAACATGCAAATACCCGGTACTTTCTCCCTTTAGGGGTGCAAAGCAAGAGGTCCTGGTTTCCATTCCGTCCGCCCTTCCGGAGTCCATGTTCCCCTTGGAATTCACTTTCGAGGCGGAGAATGCGACTCTTACGCCGGACAATAGCATCAGCAGCAACAACTTGCCTGTGACATCGGGCCTGTCCTTATCGAATAAAGAGGAATACGTAGGAAAACAAAGCATCCAGTTCATCCGTACCCTGACGCTTGAGGAATATTATAGCCTTCCTGTCGTGGACGGCCAGCGTACCTTCTCCAGTTATTTCAAGTCTAACCGCAACTATAGCGCGACTACCATTTGGGTGGCGAACGATTATTTCACCAAGGGCTATGCAGCCTTTGAAAATACCGGAGAGCCTACCGGGCATTTCTGGGTAAAGAATTTAGCCGCAGCCGATATTGCTTGCGTGATGATCAACAACAATGATCTGCAATATAACCTGGACTTTGACGATGAAGGCTGGTTAGATTATACAAAGAATAGCGTCATTGAACTGGGCCCCGACCAGAAAGTGTCTTTCCGCTCAACCAAGACCATCACTGCCTGGAACTCTGGTCAGTTCAATTGCTATAAGAAAACGTCGTCAAATACGGCAAAAGACGGTGTTTTTGCCGTTGGCGGAAACCTGGCTTCCCTGATTATTGGAGACAGTTACGAGGCAGAAGGGCCAGACATCTCCGCTAATTTCACCTTCATTGACTTCTTGAAGAATCATGTGAACCTCCTTGATGCATCCGAGCTGGAACTCCCGATGCTTACCTGCAAGACCAACTGTTACAAATCCTTCTTTGACGGTTGCACCAGTCTTGTGAGCGGACCTGCCGTGCTGCCGGCCATGACCATGGCTAGCACCTGCTACCGTAATATGTTCCTGAACTGCAGCAGTCTTGTGGATGCACCTTATCTCCCGGCAACAAACATCGATAAAGACTGCTATCAACGCATGTTTGAAGGCTGCACGTCCTTGAAGCTCATCAAGATGAACGGAGCCAATTACAAAGCCGGGTGCTTTACGGACTGGGTGAAGAACACAAGCCCTGGCGGTGAAATCTGGCTGAACCCTGCCATCAAGAAAAGTCAGGGATTTGAGGCCATCATCCCTAAACACGGCACTAAAACATGGACGGTCAAGACCCTGCCAGACGGTGGCGAGTGGTCTTATTAATTGTACTTTTTTTGAATATGTGTGAAAGATATCAATATACCCTGCGCGTCATCCTGATTGCACTTTTGTTCGCTTTTTCCGGCTTCTTGGGAAAGGCCGCCTCCCCTGTGGCAACACCGGAAGATGCGCCTCGCTATCGTATGCCGCTAGACCTATCGCTGCGCGTCAATCTTGTTTGGGCCGCCGCATCGGAACCGAATATAGGTTTTGAAGTTCCTGTTGGGCAGCACGTTACCCTGGGCGCGAACCTGGGCCTGAAGCCGTGGCCTCGCTGGGGCTTCTGGGATTGGGACGAGAAGGAGAACGACACCCACTGGCGGAACTTCGCCGTAGTACCGGAGGTGCGCTGGTGGCCTGGCAATATTTACGAAGGCTGGTTTGCCGGAGCGGACTTTATCTACACCCATTATAATGTAGGTGCTGTTTCCTTCCCGTTCGGTATGTATCCCGATGCCAAAGACTATCGCCTCCAGGGTTCCTGGTGGGCCGGTGGCATTTTCGGGGGTTATTCCTGGGCACTGGGAGAGCATTTCCGCCTGGAGGCCGAAGCCGGTGTCGCCGCCGGACTGGCCGCATTTGACCGCTATGACTGCAAGCATTGCGGTACCAGCCTGGGCGAAGACCGGAAGGTGGGCGTGGTTCCGAAAGTGGGCGTTAACATCGCCTGGAACCCCGTTTCCCGGACCGAACGGGCTGCCCGCCTGGCCGAACGGACATCGACCGACGTACAGACGGTGGTGAATATCGTCTCGAAACCGGTGGCTTTTGTCGTGCATCTGAAAGATGTTCCGTCGCTGCCGAGCGTGGGAGACAAACTCTCCGGCAGTGATTCGTGGGTGGTGCCCGTGAGCAATTATCGTCCGCTTGATTATCAGACCCGTCCGGGCCGTGACAGCGTTCTGTGCGTCCGGTATGCGTTAGACAGCTATGAGCTGGATCCCAGCCTGGGAAGCAACTCCGCCTCGCTCGAAAAGCTGGTTGCCGATATCCGTGCCATCCGAAACGATGCACGCAACGAAGAACTCCTGGTTTCCATCGTAGGTCTGGCTTCGATTGAAGGCCCGGTGGAACACAACGATACCTTATCTGTCCGGCGTGCGCGCGCAGTGGCGCAGTACCTGGAGAAGGAGACGGGCCTGCCACACCGGAATTTCGAAGTTATCGGCAAGGGCGAGGCCTGGGATTGGCTGCATGCCCAGCTGGCTGCAAAGCCCGAGGGGTTGGATCCGGAGCAAGTGGATAAATTGAACGCCATTCTGGCCGAAACGTCCGATCCGGATGTCCGCGAACGCAAGATTCGGTCCGATGCCGCCCTGTACAAGGCTGTCAAGACATATCTGCTGGCCGACCAGCGCACGGCGGGATATATCCGTGTATACTATGGCGACAAGCCCGATCCGGTTACGCAGAAACTGAACGACGAGGTCTATACCCTCCTGAAGGCCAAGCGGTACCACGAAGCCGTGAAGGTCGTGCGCAAAGATGCGGCCCTTATGGAGCGCGTCCGGAGCGATGCCGAAGCGGCCAATGCGTATGGTATTGCGCTGTACTTCACGGCTCTGGACAACAAGGATGCCGCTGCCGAGAAAGAGGCCATCGACCTTATCCAGCGAGCCGCCCGTCAAGGTTCCGAATCCGCTGTCCAGAATCTCAAAGGCATAGAGACCTACGGCCCCGCCCGCAAGGAATACGACGCCTGGGTTGCCGAAAGCAAGAGACAATAACACAACACTCTCACTATACCACATTTACCCTCTCGGTTCCGGAAAATAAGCTTTTCCGGAACCGACGTTTGTAATAATAGACCTGGCTTCCCTGTTTTACAGAAAATGCCCACCAGAACAATCTGGTGGGCATTACTGCGGAGAGGAAGGGATTCGAACCCCCGGTACGGTTCCCCGCACACCTGTTTTCGAGACAGGCTCCTTCAACCACTCGGACACCTCTCCTTGGTTTGGATTGCAAAGATAAATAACTTTTTCTGATTTTGAAAAAAATATGCCCCGTCAGAGGAGGATATTGACGCCAATGGCAATCAGGATGAGACCGCCTATGACGCGGGCGATATGGCCGTAAATCCGGCCAATCATGTGCCCGAAGGGAAGCCCGACCAGCACGGCCAGAATGGTAAAGGCAAAGGTGCTTTCCCCCAGCGGGACGATGGTCCGGAGTCCCGGGTCGGGGGTATTCAGCGCCAGCGAAAATCCCACGGAAAAGGCATCGATACTGGTTGCCACCGCACCCATGAGGATACCCGCAAACGAATCGATACTGAAGCGATCTTCTTTCTTCCGCAGGCCGTCGGCCAGCATCATCCCGCCCACGTACAACAGCAGCAGGAAGCCCAGCAGGCGGGCGTAAAACTCGAAGCGGAGCACTTTCTCGGCCATCAGGGACGATGCCGCAATCCCCACGCCCCAGCCGGCCGCCAGGAAGCCGGTCTGGATAATACCGAAGGTCAGGGCCACCCGCTTCAGGTTCTGGTCCTTCCCGCTCAGGCCCGTGCACAGCGAAACCGCAAAGCAATCCGCGCACAGCGACAGGCCCACCAATATGTCATGTAGAATGGGTGCCATCTTACGGATCAGAAGCGCCAGGTAAGAGAGGCGCGGGAAAAGACATTGTTATCCATAAAGAAGTATCCCCCTTCCCGTTTCGGGACCGGATTATCTGTTAACAGGATGCCGGCATAGAGGCGGTCGGTAAAGTGATAGAACATGCCCACGCGGAAAAGGTTCACCAAGGAATACCGATCGACATCCATCTTTTTATATTTATCCTCGCCCTTATCCTTGTGTACATCCCGGTCAATCAGATTCAGCATGGGAATGAAAGAAGCATGAATCAAGAACTTCCCACCGTGAAAAGCCCAGTTATATCCATATCCAATCCCCAGGGACAGCCGCAATTCCGCCGAACTTTCGGTTAAGCCATCATCGGGATCTGTGATATCGACACCCACCGAACTGAGGCTGAATCCGGCCAGGAGACTGCCTGCGCTCCGCTTCTGGATTTTGGATTGGGACAACGCCGCAGGATAAGAGAACTTCCGGCTGTTAAAGACATAGTACCCATCTATCAGATAGGAGAAGATTTCCGCCCCATCGGCATCGATAGTAAACGTCTCTCCATCGTCCATAACCGCTTCCAGATTAACCTTGTCGCTACCGTGGAACTTTACCTCAACGCCCATCTTCCGGCCATAGGCCTGGATGCTCATCTCCATCTTCTTTTTTGCGCCCAGGCGGTAGTTGTAATTGAACGCAAGTCCCTGATAACCAATGCCAATAGAGACGCGATTGGTCATTTTGGTAGTAATTTGTAAGGAATAGTCATCCGAATACCACACGCTATGGAATTGGGAGGCGTTGTGCATCACGGACAAACGCCACGGCCGGGAATAATTGCCCAGATAGTTGGTATCTACCTTGGTCAGGAAGCGTCGCTGCAAGCTATCCAGGATGAAGCCGGCCGTCCTGACCACCTTTTTGTGAATTTGGGCCGATGCGGGGATGGAGGGCGCCGCGAACAGCACCGTCAACAGCATCAGTATCCGCGCTGTGCGCCGTGTGTATGGTCGTGAGGCGGGCATCGCTTTTGAAGATACGCCAGAGCCTTACGACATATACAAAATAGCCATGGACCAACTTACTGGGAACAAGGAAGCCGCCTTGAAAGCCTGGGACGAACTGGCTACGGCTCTTGCCGACGTGCTCG
>CADCCI010000080.1 GCA_902799895.1 uncultured Bacteroidia bacterium
GTCTCAGAGGCTCCCGATGCCATTACGCCGGCATCGGAGACCGTCGCGCCCTCGTTCACAGAAACGAGGGAAAATGCTCTCTCGGGCGCAACGGTCTCCGACACCCCGCAGGAACCGGTAACAGTTGCCACCCCGCAGGAAGCGAAGAGTATTAATGATGCGGCGAAGGCGGCGAAAAGCGTCAATGACCGAAGCGCAACGCCGCATGCCTGGCGTACGAGCCTGCCGGGCAGCCCGGTCCGCAACATCCTCAGCGCTATCTCGCTGAACGACCGCGTGCTCTTTATCAACACCCTCTTCCAGGAGGATCCGGCCTTGTTCCAATCCACCATCGCCCAATTCAACGAGATGCAAACCCTTGAAGAGGCCGAGTCCTATATCGAAGCGAATTTCCCCGGCTGGAACCTGGATTCCGACATCGCCTTCCGCTTTATGATGGCGGTCCGCCGCAAACTCCAATAGCGACATGGCGGGCCGGCTGTACATTGTCCCGACCCCCGTCGGGAACCTGGAAGATATGACTTACAGGGCCGTCCGCATCCTGCAGGAGGCCGACCTTATCCTGGCCGAGGATACCCGGACCAGTTCGGTCCTGCTGCATCATTACGGGATTACAGGTAAGCTGATGTCGCACCATAAATTCAACGAGCACCAGACGGTGGAGCTGATCAAGGAGAAGATCCTTGCGGGTACGAACGTGGCGCTGATCAGTGATGCCGGTACGCCCGGCATTTCCGACCCGGGCTTCCTGCTGGCCCGGACCTGCGCGCGGGAAGGCATCGAGGTGCAAACCCTCCCCGGCCCTACGGCCTGCATCCCTGCCATCGTATCGTCCGGTCTCCCCTGCGACCGATTTTGTTTCGAGGGCTTCCTGCCCGTCAAAAAAGGCCGCCAGACCCTTCTGAAAGCCCTTTCGGAGGAAACCCGCACCCTGGTTTTCTACGAATCGCCTTACCGGCTGGTGAAGACGCTGGAGCAATTGGCCGAGTTCTTCGGCGCCGACCGCGAATGCAGCGTAGCCCGCGAAATTTCCAAAATCCACGAAGAACACCGGCGCGGCACGCTGGCCGAGGTGGCCGCCTGGTATAAAGAACATGAACCCAAAGGAGAGATCGTCCTGGTCGTGGCGGGCGCATCTGTCCGGAAAAAACATCCCGAGCCCACAGAAGTTTAACACCCAACCCCTTCAAGACTATGGAAAACAACGAAAAACGAGGGAAGCTGTCCGCTTCCTTCATCATGGGCGCCGTCGCCCTCGCCTTCCTGGCTATCGGTTACCAAACCGCCCTCTTCGTCCACCGTGCCACCCAGTTGCATATCCTCGCCGCCAAAGAGGCGCCGGATACGGTCTATATCATTGAGCGTGTGGTCGATACACCCGATTCCGACTCGCAAACCGTCCGATACGAGCAGCGGCGGGACGCCCCGCACAGCCAGCCGGTCCGGAAGGTGCGGGAGCAGGCGCAGCCGCGCCGGTACGAGTCTTTCCGATTCAATCCGAATACCGCCACCGTCGAGGAGCTGAAGCGGCTGGGATTCTCGCAGAAGCAGGCGGAAGCCATCGACCATTACCGCGGGAAAGGAGGCCGGTTCCGCCGGAAGGAAGACTTTGCCAAATCCTTCGTCGTGGCCGATTCGGTGTACCAGCGGCTGGAAGCGTTTATCGACATTCCCCTCATCGACCTCAACCGGGCCGATTCGGCCGCTTTCGATTCCCTGCCCGGCATCGGTGGGTATTTCGCCGCGAAGATCATATCGTACCGGGAAGAACTGGGCGGCTATTCCTACCCCGAACAGCTGATGGATCTCTGGCATTTCGACCGGGAAAAATTCGATGCGTTGAAAGGCCTCATCACCCTGACGCCGCCCCGGCCCTATCCGCTCTGGACCCTGCCGGAAGAGGAACTGAAGAAGCATCCTTATATCCGGGACGCGGCCCATGGCGTGGTCTTGTTCCGGGAGAACCATCCCCGGGAACAACTGTCGGTGGAGGGACTGGGAAAAGCCGGCGTCCTCCCGTCGGAAGATGCCGTCCGTCTGGCTAAATGCTTGATTGAGCAGCCGTAAAGGCTATTTGCGGGGATGGTGTTCCAGCACGGAGCGCTGCCAGGTCGAGGAATCGATATGGGTGTAGATCTCCGTGGTGAGGATGGATTCATGCCCCAGCATTTCCTGCACCACCCGCAGGTCGGCCCCGTTTTCAATCAGGTGAGTTGCAAAGGAATGGCGGAAGGTATGCGGGGAAATCTCTTTGTGAATCCCGGCCGCCATAGCCTGCTTTTTTACCAGGTTGAACACGGAAATACGGCTCAAGGCACGCCCGTCCTTATTTAAAAAGAGGAAGTCTTCAAAGCCCCGCTGCGCTTCTTCCCGGACTTCCAGATAGGCTCCGATGGCCTGGGCGGCCATTTCGCCCAGGGGAACCAGCCGTTCTTTGTTGCCCTTCCCCACCACGCGGACAAAGCCTTCATCCAGATAGACATGGGATACCTGCAGGTCGGTGAGTTCGCTCACCCGCAGCCCGCAGCCGTACAGGACCTCCAGGATGGCCCGGTCGCGCCGGCCGAACCGTTTGGACAGGTCTACGGAGGCCAGGATGGCGTCTACCTCTTCTACCGACAAGACCTCGGGCAGGTAGCGCCCCAGTTTGGGCGTATCAATCCCGTCGCAGGGATTGTCCGGCCGGTCCCCTTCCAGCGTCATCCAGGTAAAGAAGGAGCGCAGGGCGCTCAGCAGACGGGCCTGGGAGCGCTTGGAAAGGAGGTCGGATATTTGGACCAGATAGTCCAGGATATCATCGGACAGGACTTCGGCCGGTTCTTTCCGGACCAGGGCGAAAAAGGCGTTCAGGTCCGACAGGTACGACGCCCGCGTATGGGGCGAAAGGTTCCGCTCCAGGCTCAGGTAATACGCATAATCCTGCAGGGTCTTTTCGGTCAGGGTCACTGGAGGGTACCGTAATGATGGGTATAATCCAACTGCTGGTCTACGAAGCCGGTCTTGTACACCACCTCGTAATCCACCACCTTATTGCCTTTCTTCACGGGGACGATGTCCGGATTCAGGAAGCCGCCATAAGGCTTCAGTCCCAACTTGCCATAGCGTTCCAGCACCTCTTTATGCAGGTCCGGGTCGATATGCACCGCGTACCGGTCCACGAGGGCTTTGCCGGCAGCATAGTCCCCTTCCGATTTGATGCGCTGGATCTCGGCCAGCAGGCTGGCGAACAGGCCGCGCAGGGCCTCGTAATCGTTTACCGTGAAATAGGTCTTTCCGTCCCGGATTTTCTTTTCGATCACGTTTTTGTCCCGTCCTTTCTCATAGCACCATTCGGCAATGAGTTTGCGGTTCTGCATATGGGATTCGGTATTGTCCCGTCCCAGTTCCACCCGGCTGAACTGAACCATCAGGCCGTTGCGGATATAACCATCGTAATGCGGCTTATAGGCCTCTGCCGAGGGCATGATGCCCAGTTCCACCAGCTTCGGGTCTGCAATATAGTAGAGGCCGAACAGGTCGGCGCGGGCTTCCTCCAGGGTGGATTGATATTCGCCCAGGGCCGATGTGGACACACCCGGCAGCAACTGGCCGGAACCGTGTCCCAGGCACTCATGCAGGTCGGTATGCACCTCGTCGGCATACTCGCCGTCTTTCTTGTAGGCGTCGATTTCCTCCTGCGACCAGGCGAATTCCGCGAGGGTGCTGTTGGGCGATTCCATCGCAGCGAACGCATAGGCATGGGTGATATTGGCAATAGTAACGCTCTTGGAACCGTGCTCCTTGCGGATCCAGTCCGCATTGGGCAGGTTGATTCCGATAGGCGTAGAAGGATAGCAGGCGCCCGCCATACACACGGCGTTCACCACCTTGGCCGAAACCCCCTTGACGGCTTTCTTCCGGAAGCGCGGATCCACGGGCGAATGGTCCTCGAACCACTGGGCATTGGCGCTCAAGGTCTCGGTCCGGGCCGATGCCGCCTGGTCCTTGATGTGGACGTAGCCTTCCCAGGTTGCCTTGCGGCCCAACGGGTCATCATAGTCCTCGATAAAACCGTTGATAAAGTCCACCGTTCCCAGGGTATCCTTCACCCATTCGATATTGAACGCATCCCAAAGCCGCAGGTCACCGGTCTTGTAATAATCGATCAGCAGGCCCAGCGCCTTCTTCTGGATGTCGTTTTCGGCCACTTCGCGGGCCAGTGCCAGTTCTCCGCAAATCTTTTCGATGGCCGCTCCGTACAAGCCCCCCTCCTTCCAGGGAATCTCTTTCACAACCCCGTCAGGACCCTTTACCACCTTGGTATTCAAGCCATAAGAAATGGGCTCCGGGTCGGAGGGGTCGGCCTGGGCGGCATAGAACTGCTCCACCTCCGGCCGGGTAACGCCTTCGTAGAAGTTCACGGCAGACAGGGCCACGATATCCCCGTCCCGGGAGGTCGAGCGCCGCTGCGGCAGCGCCTTCGGATCATAGATGAAATCCAGCAGGTCGGCATCGGCACAGCCGGCTTTGTCCATCAGCGAGGCGAAATAGGCCTTCGGGCAGGCGGGCACGAACTTATCCTCGGCATAGTGATGATGGACGCCGTTGCTGAAAAAGACCCGTTTGGCATAGGTCTCGAAAGCCGGCCAATCCGGTGCGGAACGATCCACAGAGGCATCCGACAGAATGGTTTCCAGCACCTTCCGGATGGGCAGGTTGTAGCGGCAATACTGGTCCCAGGTAATGTCCCGGCCATATTTGGCCGCCTCGCTCAGGTGATAGGCATATTCTTTCTGTTGCAGGCTCAGTTCCTCCCACCCCGGAATCCGGTAGCGGATGATTTTCAGGTCTGCAAATTCTTCCATCAAATACTTGAAGGAATCCGTTCCTTCCTTGGGTGCGCAAGATGCCAGAACGGCAGCCGAAAGCGCAATCAACATGGTCTTTCCCGATTTCATATCCTCATTTTGCATATTCATACATACAAAGATAGGAATAATTTTTGTATATTTGTCAGTTGAACCGTATGCCCGATGAGGAGAATCCTGCATATCATCCCGCTGCTGGCGACCGTATTTGCGGCCGCCCTTTCCGGCATTTCCTGCAGCAAGGATTCCGATTTCGACATCTCTGACGAGACCGGCCGCCAGGGCCATATCGTCCACCCGGAGGAGATGGAGACCCGAAGCGCGATGATTCTGATTTCGGCAGGCTTCAATGATCTCAGCAGCTATCTGAAAGAGGATATCGAAGATTTGGGCGAGTCCTATCTTCCCGAGGACAACCGGTACAACGACCTGGTCTTCGTCTACAGCCGGCAGCCCTCATCGCCCGGAGTTTATTCCGTCCCCACCGCACCGGTTCTCATCCGCATGTACAGAGACCGGGAGGGAGCGGCTGTCATGGATACGGTCCTGCGGCTGAACACCGATGCCGTCGCCTCATCAAAGGCCTCCATGCAAAAGGTTCTTACTTATATTAACGATAATTATCCGGCCGCCCACTACGGAATTGTCCTGTCTTCTCACGGAACCGGCTGGCTGCCCCAGGGATACTTTTCCAGTCCAGACAGCTATGACAGCTACGGAGCCCCGCAGCGGAAGAAGATGCAGCGGTCTTCTGCGCCGGTCCTCTATGTCGATCCCGGATACGACCCGTCGCTTCCCGCCGTCAAGACCATCTGCCAGGACAAGGTAATGTCTTCCGGTGTGCTCTATTCCTATGAAATGACCCTGCAGGACCTGGCGGCATCCATTCCTATGCATCTGGACTATTTCCTGCTGGATGCCTGCCTGATGGGCGGGGTGGAAACTGCTTTCGAAATGAAAGACCTGTGCGATGTGATTGCCTTCTCCCAGACCGAAGTCCTGGCCCAGGGCTTCGATTACAAGACTATGACCACCCATCTCCTGCAGACCCGTCCGGCCGCGCCCGAGAAAGTCTGTTCCGACTATTTTGAGTATTACGCCGCCCAGACGGGGGTTTACCAATCGGCCACCATTTCCTTGATGGACTGCCGGAATCTGGACCAACTGGCCGCGGTTTGCAAGGAACTGTTCGAAAAATACCGCACCCAGATTGCTGCGGTGAATCCCAATAAGGTCCAAGGCTATTTCCGGAGCAACAAGCATTGGTACTACGACCTCAAGGACATCTTTACCGTGGCTGGCATCAGCGCCGAGGATAGCGCCGCCCTGGACAAGGTTCTGGCCGCCTGTACCCTTTATAAAAATGCTACGCCCTACTTCATGAACGAGTTTCCCATCCGGGCATACAGCGGTCTATCCATGTACCTGCCGGTCAACGGATCCCCCTATCTGGACAACGCATACAAGGAATTGGCTTGGAATCAGGCCACGGCTCTTGTAAAATAAGAATAATCTGCTTATCTTTGCAGCCCCAAAATAAAAGCAAATAGCTTTTGGTGCAATGGGGTCCGGTTGTATTTCCGGACTGAGTAACACATTTTAAAACAAAAAGCATGAAGCATTTTGAACTGAAAGGCCAGATCCGCCAGGTCGGAAACAAGGCCGTCATCAAGGCCTTCCGCCGCCAGGGTCTCGTTCCCTGCAACCTCTATGGCCAGGGTCTGGACAATGTCCTCTTCACCGTTAACGATCGCGATCTCCAGGGCCTCCTGAACACGCCGGCTTCCCACATCGTAGACCTCGTCCTCGATGGCAAGTCCTACACCGCCGTCGTGCACGAACTGCAGTTCCACCCGGTCAAGGACAACTGCCTGCACGTGGATTTCCTCGCCGTTGGCGAAGAGAAGCCCATCGCTATCAACGTTCCGATTACCATCAGCGGTCACTCCGTGGGTGTACAGCAGGGTGGTAAGTTCATCAAGGGTGTCCGTTCCCTGAAGGTGAGCGCCCTCATGGCCAACCTGCCGGACGAACTTCCCGTGGACATTTCCGAACTGGGTCTCGGCCAGCGCATCGTTGCCTCCGATCTCCATTATGAGAACGTCAACATCATCTCTCCGAAGGATACTATCATCTGCTCTGTCAAGGCTACGCGCGCTTCTACAACCGCAGCCACGGAAGAAGCAGCCGAGTAGTTCCGAACGGGAAAACGTGCCCGGGATGAACTACCTTGTCGCAGGATTGGGTAACATTGGCGCTGAATACGCCAACACCCGGCACAACATTGGATTTATGGTATTGGATGCCTGGGCACAGGCATCCGATACTGTTTTTGCGACCGAACGGTATGGGGACCTGTGCACGGTATCGTTCAAGGGCCGCAAATTCTATCTGCTCAAGCCTTCCACCTATATGAACCTGAGCGGCAACGCCGTTCGCTACTGGGTTCAGAAACTGAATATCCAACCGGAAAACCTGATTGTGGTCTGCGACGACCTCAACCTTCCCTTCGGCACCCTCAGGATGCGGCTGGACGGCAGCAACGGCGGTCACAACGGTTTGGGAAATATCGAACAGCAACTCGGAACGCGCCAATATGCCCGCATCCGCGTGGGAATCGGGAAGGAGTTCCATCCCGGCGAGCAAATCGATTATGTATTAAGCGATTTCACTTCGGAAGAGAAAGAAATGATCCCGGATTTGTGCAAAAAAGTGGCCGATGGAATCCGGACTTTTGCCACCGCCGGTCCCCAAATGGCTATGAATTTGCTGAATATTCGAAAGAAAGAATAAAATTTTAACGTTTTTTCTTGCTTTTATTCAATTAATTGCATAACTTGCACAGGGTTTAGAGAAAACAATTTTTAGAACCAATATTATTTTTTAAAAAATTTCAATTACCATGAAGAAGCTGGTTGAAAAAATTCAGGCCGAAATCGACGCTTTTGTCGTGAACGCCGGTGCACAGGTTGTTAAGGGTAACAAGGCCGCTGGCGCTCGCGCTC
>CADCCI010000081.1 GCA_902799895.1 uncultured Bacteroidia bacterium
GCTGCTTTGTCACGGGCTTCGGCTCTTGAATCTCCGGCTGAACCTGCTGCTTTTGTGCGGGCTTCGGCTTTTGAATCTCCGGCTGAACCTGCGGCTTTGTCACGGGCTTCGGCTTTTGAATTTCCGGCTGAACCTGCGGCTTCGGCACAGGTTTCTCGGAAATTTCTTCCGCGATTTCAGTATTCAATTCTACCGCTTTATCGTTGTCTGGCTCAGACAGCGGGAGCTGTGTGCCGGAACTGTCTTCATTACCGTCGCGTGGCGCGTTTTCCGGCAGATCCTCGCCGAATTCGTCCTCGTGCGTCCTTATTCCGTCCGGCTTATTCATCTCATCGACATATCTGCCGAAAACAGGGACAAATTCCCTGATAAATGGATATACGGTTTTTTCGCGGAAGTACCACAGCGCCATCAGAATTATGCTCAATAGAGAAAGTATTATTCCTACAGGCAGACCGGATGTGTGATAATCCATCGTAACGGTATGCTCTCCCGGAGTGAGGTAAACGCCGATAAGCGCGTCGCCTATTCTCACGGTATCGGCTGATTTGCCGTCCACCTTAACGCTCCAGCCGTCGCTGTAAGGAATAGATGTGAACATAACGCAGTTGTCATCAGCGGATATCGTACCCTTGAAGTGACCGTCGCCGTATTCGGAAATATTCCACTGATGCTCTCCCATGAGGCTTACGGCGGTGTTTAGAGCCTCGTTGTCCATCTGGGCAATGAATATATTTCCGNCGTCACACGAACCTCAGTACCCTTGGAAAGCCTGCCCATGTCAATGATATACGGCTCGTAGGGCGTGACATTCCAGTTGGAATTGCCTACCTGCACATTGATAGATGTGGCGGCGCGGCAGTCCACGTAAATATAACATTGAGCCTTCTCCGCGATTGTGTGGAGAGCGGTGAAAGAGCCTTCTCCGCCGTCCGAATCGGCATAGAAATAAGAACCGTTGATTTCGACGCTCATGCCGTCCTGCGATTCTACCTCAGGATAGAGCATTTTATACACAGGGGCGCCGTTCACGGCGTACTCGACGAATTTATTCTGAACCTCAAAGGGATTCTCGTATTTCTGAGTGTTGTTTGTACTCCAGTATACGATATCGTTGTCAACAGTAAATCCGCGTGAAAGCGCAAGGGTGTTAAGATAGAGATATCTGTAGCCGCCTGTGCTGTCGGCTACCTGATCGGGCTGCTGCTGAAGATGACGCCCGCCAAACGCCGGGCCATCAGCGTGGAAGTGGGCATGCAAAACAGCGGACTGGCTTCGTCACTGGCAACGCTCCACTTCGCCGCATTCCCCATGGCCACCGTTCCGGGTGCCATTTTCAGTGTCTGGCACAACATCAGTGGCGCTGTCGTTGCCCGTTTCTTCGCCAGGCGGAAAATGTGCTAAAGATTGCTTATATTTGTTACGATTAAATCGTAACGGTATTCCTCTGGAAGGCACCCTACAGAATTGTATACAAAGGCCCGCTGAAACCCGGCAAGAACACCATTAAAGTGAAGCCGTCAGAATACGCAAGTAAAAGCATAACATATTCAATATGAAAGAGTCTCTGATTATATCTCTGAGCCTGCTAGTGCTGGTAGCATGCACCAGCAAGTCTCCCATGGACAAGTACATAGACAATCTGATGGGACAGCTCACGCTGGAACAGAAGATCGGCCAGCTTAACCTGCACTCCGCCCCCGGCTTCATCTCGGCCGAAAAGGTGATGGAAGAGGATGAGAACGCCAAACTGCTGAACCAGGGCTTGCTGGGAGGCGTCTACGGGGCCACCAATATGACCATCCTGCGCCAATACCAGGACATCGCCCTCCAAAGCGGTGCCGGCATTCCGCTCATCTTTGGCATGGACGTGATTCACGGGCACCAGACGGTGTTCCCCATTCCGCTGGGGCTTTCCACTTCCTGGAATATGGAACTCATCGAGCAATCGGCCCGCGCCGCCGCCCGGGAGGCGTCGGCCTGCGGCATCAACTGGGTGTTCAGCCCCATGGTGGACATCTGCCGCGACGCCCGCTGGGGCCGCATTGCCGAGGGAGGAGGCGAAGATCCCTACCTGGGCGGAGAGATTGCCAAAGCCATGGTATATGGCTACCAGGGCCGGGATGACGTCTATGACACGGACGACGTGATGGCCTGCGTGAAGCACTACGCCTTATACGGCGGCGCCCTGGCGGGAAGGGATTACAATTCCGTGTTCCTGAGCCGCCAGGAGGCCATGAACGGCTACATGCATCCCTACAAGGCGGCCTGCGAAGCCGGAGCCGGAAGCTACATGAGTTCGTTCAATGAGTTCGAAGGCATCCCCGCCACCATGAACAAATGGTTGATGGACGATGTATTACGCAAATCCTGGGGCTTTGACGGATTCATCGTCAGCGACGCCACCGCCATCGCGGAAGAAATCCAGCACGGCATCGGAGACCTGCAGGAGGTGAGCGCCCGCTCCCTCCAGGCCGGTCTGGACATGGACATGAACAGCGACGGCTTCGTAGGCACGCTGCTGCAGTCGGTTAAAGAAGGCCGCGTAAAAGAGGCCGATATTGACCGCGCCTGCCGCCGCATCCTGGAAGCCAAATACAAGCTGGGGCTTTTTGAAGACCCTTACCGCTACCTCTCTGAGGAGCGCTATGCCACGGAAGTATATACGCCTGAGAATCTGGCCTTTGCCCGCAAAGTGGCGCAGGAGTGCCAGGTACTGCTGAAAAACGAGGGCGTACTGCCTCTCCGGAAAGGCGCGAAAGTGGCCGTAGTAGGACCCCTGGCCGCCGACGCCTCCGCCATGGCCGGCACATGGTCGCAGTCGAACCATAACGCAGAAAGCGTCACGCTCTGGCAGGGCATCTCCGAAGTCACGCCGACCACTTTTGCCGAAGGCAGCTGGCTGCTGCGGGACGCCGCCATAGAGGACGGGGTGCGCTACGGCCTCATCCGCATGTTCGCCCCCGGCACCCCCATCCCGCCGGTTCATGCCAGGCCGCAGGCGGCCCTGGTAGCGGAAGCCGTGACCCAGGCCCGCAGGGCCGATGCAGTAGTGGCCTGCGTGGGTGAGATCCCCGGGATGAACGGAGAAGGCGCTTCCCGCACCGATATCACCCTCCCCGATACACAGGTAGAAATGCTCAAGGCCCTCAAGGCCACCGGCAAGCCGCTGGTGGTTGTCCTGGTATGCGGTCGTCCGATGGACCTCACCGCCGTGGAGCCGCTGGCCGATGCCATTCTCAATGTGTGGAGCCCCGGCTCCGAGGGCGGCCACGCCGTAGCCGACGTGCTCTTCGGGGATGTTAATCCATCGGCCAAACTCACCACCTCATTCCCCCGTTCCGTCGGTCAACTGCCGCTGTATTACAACCACAAGAACACCGGCCGTCCGCATCCGGACTACGAGCCCTACCGCAAGTTCACCAGCTGCTACACCGACGAGCTCAACGGACCGCTCTATCCTTTCGGCTATGGCCTGAGCTATACCGCTTTCTCCTACTCTGAACCGGTTCTCAGCACCACGGAAATGCCCGTGGACGGCAGCGTAACGGCATCCGTCACGGTGACCAACACCGGCAAAAGGGATGGTGACGAGATTGTCCAGCTCTATATCCACGACATCTTCGCCACCTCCACCCGCCCCGTCAAGGAACTGAAAGCCTTCCGGAAGGTTCATATTCCTGCCGGAGAATCCGTCACAGTGGATTTTACCCTCACCAAAGAGGATCTCTCCTACTATAACCACGAGCTCGAATGGGTATGTGAACCCGGAGACTTTGAGATTATGACCGGTCCCAACAGCCGGGATACGCAAATGGTTACCCTTACTGTGAAATAGTGTAAATCATCTTGAAAACGGGAATCTTCATTTTTCTGCTTGGGGCCATGCTGGGTGTGGCTTATGTGACGTGGCATCTGTGGCGCATCACGCCGGGCGGCTGGGTCGCGAAACTGGTGGTTGCCGTATTATTCCTGCTCTGGATGGCGGCGGCATTCGCCAGCATGCTGCTCCGCGACAAGGCTTCCATTTCCACCATCACAGCACTTTACGAGCTGGGGCACCCCTGGATGATAGCTTTCCTGTATCTACTGATTGTTTTCATCCTGGCCGATATCGGGGTGCTTATCCGGCTCATTCCCAAAGATTTGCTCATCAGCAACACCATTTCCATGGCAAGCATCCTGGGCGTGATTGCCGTCGTGCTCACGGCGGGCGGCATCCATTATCGGCACAAATACCGGGAAGAGCTGACCATCCGGACAGAAAAGCAACTGGACAGGCCCTTGACCATCGTCCTCGCCAGTGACCTGCACATCGGCTACAGCAACCGGAAGGGCGAGCTGGGCCGCTGGATAGACCTTATCAACGCCGAACAACCGGATCTTGTACTCTTTGGTGGCGATATTATGGACATCCAGCTCAGGCCCCTCGTGGAAGGGAATTATGCCGAGGAGTTCCACCGCCTGGTCGCTCCTGCCTTCACGGTACTGGGCAACCACGAATATATCGGAGGAGAGAAGGATGCGGAGCGTTTCCTGAAAGATGCCGGCATCGGTTTGCTGCGGGACGCTGTGGTTCAGGTGAAGGGGATCACCCTGATCGGCCGGGACGACAGGAGCAACCCCGGGCGGAAAGCGCTGTCGGAGCTTGCCGATTCCCTGTCGTGTTTTACCATCCTGTTGGACCATCAGCCCTATCATCTGGAAGAGGCCGAAGCGGCAGGAATTGACTTCCAGTTCAGCGGGCATACGCACCGCGGGCAGGTCTGGCCCCTGAACTGGCTGACGGACACCATGTATGAAAAATCCTGGGGATATCACCGACGCGGCGACACGCAATATTATGTGAGTTCAGGCCTGGGCATCTGGGGGCCAAAAATCCGTATCGGCACCCGCTCGGAATACCTGGTCCTGCGTATTGAGTATCAATAGAAAAATGATAGAGACAAGAAGACTCCTGTTCCGTCCCTGGGCCGATTCGGATGCCGAAGCGCTGTTCAAGTATGCTTCCGATCCGGGCGTGGGGCCACGCGCCGGATGGCCGCCGCATCAGACTGTGGAGGAAAGCCGGAAGATTATCCGGGACATATTCTCCAACGGCCACACCTGGGCGCTGGTGCTGAAGGAAAGCGGCGAGCCCATCGGCTGCATGGGCTACTATGCCTGCGGCGAAAGCAACATTCCCATCGGAGAGAACGATGCCGAGCTGGGCTACTGGATCGCCAAGCCCTATTGGAACCAGGGCCTTTGCACGGAAGCCCTCCAAGCCATGATTGACTGGTGCTTCAACGAAAAAGGCTTCCAGACGCTCTGGAGCGACTTTTTCGTGGACAATCCGGCCTCCGGACGGGTGATGGAGAAGTGTGGATTTCGCGACACGGGTGAGCACAACTGGTGCAGTCACCTCTACCGGGGAGACGAGCGGCCAGTGAAGATCATGAGACTGGATTACGCACTCTAAAACACAGCATAATATGGCTAGCAATCCTGACTTCGTACAATACATCATCGACCAGTGCTCCGGGAGAACACCTATCTATCCCGGACGGTCGAGGTTCAGGAAAATCAGATAGTCATCGACACCGTCGGTTGTTACCGGGCACACCTGAGGCCCATTTTGTGCCCGGCAGCTGCTTCCCAGGGGCAAAACTGCCTCATTTTGCCCCCGGCAACCTGTTTTTCTTGTCGCCAGGGGCAAAACCACCCCTTTTCGCCCCTGGCAGAAGGATATTCCGGGTCAAGCCCGGAATGACGAAGGGGAGGATGGGGATAACGCAAGAAAGCCAGCGCTTCATATTAGGCCGGCTTCGGAGCGCAGCGACCAGGGGGTGCTCGAGGGGGTCCGCCCCCTCGATGAATGAGGGAACCGGGTACAAGAAAAGGCAAGCACGTGGTGCTTGCCTTTTCTTGTACCCCCAACCGGAGTAATATCGAACTCTTTTCTGGAAGATCTGGAGCGAATCTGGACACTCCGGGACGTTATTCCGGAGCCAAATAAGACCCCTTAAAGTTATATGATTCTTTCCCTTTCATACATTTCTACTGCGGATTCTTTATTTTTCACAAAAAAGTTTTGCAAATTCAAATATATCGCTTACCTTTGTATCGGATTACGATATAACGCAAAACAATATATCATATGAAAAATACGACAGCAGCGCTGACAGAAGCGATCTACTACATCCTTCTCGCCTTACAGGAGCCCCTGCATGGATATGGCATCATGCAAAAGACGTCCACGATGAGTAATGGGCGTTTGATCCTGTCGGCAGGCACTTTGTACGGTGCGATCTCGAATCTTCTGGAGAAAGGATGGATTCTGCCCTGCGGAGAGTCCCCCGATACGGACGGCAGAAGAAAAATGTACCAGATTACAGAAAAAGGGCAGGAAGTTCTCCTGGCCGAACTCGAACGTCTGGAAGAGCTTGTTGAGAACGGCAGAAAGAACATAAAGAATAAGCAATATGAAAACAAGTAAGATTTCCATTAACTGGTTTGTCGATTTCGACAAAGAGGAACAGTGGCTGAACGACATGGCCAAGCAAGGATGGGCCTTCTGGCATACGAACGGAGTCATCTATCGATTCAAGCAAAGTAAACCGGAAGAGTTCATCTATCAGATTGACTTTGATGAAAAGAAGAAGGATGGTATCGGAGACTATGTGGTCTTTCGCAGTTCGTGTGGTGACCAGTTCGTCCATCAGTGGAAAAGCAAGATCTACTGGAAAAGGGAAACGACATCCGGGCCGTTCGAAGCAGAGAATAACGTGGCAGCAAAGTTACGCTTGACGAACAAGGCCTTTAACTATCATCTGAACAGTTTCATCGGTCTCACACTCATCGCGGCTTTTGCTTTCCTTGTTTTGATGCCGCTCAGCAGACACCTTCCTGAAAATGCCTTCTCAAGTTGGCTGAACGATTTCAGTATCGGGTTGACATACGGTATCCTCCTGGCAGAGCTGATCATTTTGCTTCCGGTATTGAAAAAACTCCACAAAAAGATCAATGAACTGATTGGGCAGATCATCTAGAAAGGGCTGGGCATCCTGGTATCCAGGGAACGGACCTCCTTCCGTAGACTACAGTCAATCGGTACGATCCAGCCCTCTTTTATCGGTTATAAAATAATTCAGTGATATGGAATTCAGAGAATTACGACGCATCAAGCAAGCCGCTACGCCTCAGGAATGCGAAGCGGTGCTCTCCGCGGCACAGCGCGGCGTCCTTGCCGTCCACGGAGAGAACGGCTACCCATATGGACTTCCCGTCAATTACCTGTATCTGGACGGCAAGATCTACTTCCACTGCGCCAAAGCCGGACATAAACTGGATGCAGTTCGAGCCAATGACAAGGTGTGCTTCACGGTTCTTTCCGAACCTGTGAAAAATCCTGGGGAATGGTGGAACTGCTTTACCAGCGTCATCTGCTTCGGCCGTATCTCGGAGGTGACGGATGAGCAGGAGAAAGACCGTCTCCTGCGACAGATTGGAGCCAAATATTTCCCTGAAGGATATGACCTGGAGAAAGACATGGCCAAAAATGCCCCGAATGCGCTGATACTGGGCATCACCATTGACCACATGTCCGGGAAGCATGTAAGAGAGAAATAGTTTTAGCCGATTTATTCACATTTATCGACCCCTTGCTTGCTGCCGGGCACGCTGGAGGCCCTTTTTGTGTCCAGGAGCCTGTTTTTTCGCTTCACGGGCACACCAGCACCCCATTTTGTGCCCGGCAACCGTTTCCCAGGGGCAAAAGCACCCCATTCTGCCCCTGGCAACCCTATTTTCTTGCCGCCAGGGGCAAAACTGCCCCTTTTCGCCCCTGGCAGAAGGAGATTCGCCGGTCGAAGCCGGCGAATGACGGATAGAGGATGGCAGAGCGTTTTGCGGCAGCCGGTGGGGAGGATGTGCGGGAGCCCGCGCCCGTTTGGCTTTGAGCGAAGCGAAGTCGGCACCAACCGACCGGCCGGCCCCGGGTATTTGGCCAATTTGGCCAAATACGGAAGCCGACGCAGCGAGTGAGTGCATAGAAAGCACGCTTTCTATGCCGAGCCGCCAGGAGGAAAGCAATAATATTGCTAAGGGGTTTATGGCCGCAAGGGGTTACAGGGGGCGGAGCCCCCTTCATAGATAGGTGCAGGCAGACAAGCATTTTTTTGCTTGGATGGCTGCAGCCCCACAGGCTCTGCCGGAAGCACATTGCGGCTGTGAGCTGGAAGTAGATATGTATCAGAGAATTGCGGTTTTGTACTCCCCCGAAAAAAGGGATAGTACAAAAACATATCTATCATTCAATCAGTAATTTACATCTCACAGCGAAAACGAGATTCCGGGTCAAGCCCGGAATGACGCAAGAAAGCCAGTGCTGGCGGAGAAGGAGACGAAAAAGACAGCGAAACCACCATCAGGCTCGGAGCGCAGCGACCAGGGGGTGCTCGAGGGGGTCCGCCCCCTCGATGAATGAGGGAAC
>CADCCI010000082.1 GCA_902799895.1 uncultured Bacteroidia bacterium
AATAGCATACATGAAACATTCCTCATAATTGATTACATTAACTTTCAATATCATCAATAGTTAGCTGTTCTTTAGCTCATTAGGATAGCTTTTCAGCTTATCTTCATATTGTTTTAATATATTGTTATCCCAACTAGAGCCTTGTTCTTCAATTCCCGACATTATCTCTGTAACAGTATTTTCCACACTCTCACTACGCTGTAATTCACACAACTTATCGTATTCTGCTGTGTTAATATCGTCTAGTGTTTTTTGGAGAAAAACAAATAACATTTCGGCTTCTTCTTTAGACAAAGCAACCACCTTGCTTGTCAATACCGGAACATATGAGCCTAACCACTTGCGCAAGACAGAATTTAATTCTTCTTCAAGGCTTAGAAAGCCCTTGCTCTGCACTGTCTTTCGTTTGTTATCCTCGCTCGGTAGCCAAACTTCTGCGTTTGGTGCAATTTCCCTTTTCGATAATCGAGCAAACTCTGTCATAACACCGTCTAACTTGGCTCTGATAGAGTAATTCCCGTTTTTGTTTTTTAAGCAATAAAATTTCATATAAAACTGACGAAGTTTTGCATGTTTGTAGTCTTCAACTCTGTCTTTTATCTGTTGCAACATTTGATCAAAGTTAAATTCAAAGTCTTGTAATATCTGCTTTTTTTGTTCTTCGTACATCTGAATTAACTGCTCATTTATCGTTATTAACTGCTCATTCAAATAGTTATTTAGCTGTTGTTGTTCTCGTTCTGTTAAAGTTTGATAAACGTCTTTGGTGATACAGATATCGGAGGTACCTGCGCCTACGTCAACCAGAGCAAGGTTCAGCATCCTGAACTTCTCGGGGATGGCAACCTCTTTTTCGTAGTCTCCACCCTCCGTGAAAATCGTCACCTTGACAGACTTCACGGCAACACCGTTCGGAACAACGGCGAAGAACACGTTCTCCGTTTTTTCGGTGGTCAGGTTCACGTCTGTGCTAACCGTCTTCCCGGCGAACTTTTTGGTCACATCCGATTCTGCGGGATAATAGTCCCAGCTACCGGTAACGGGCTGATCGAAAGTCAGGGCCAGGGCCGTAACCTTTGCCGAAGTAGGCAGGTTGGAAAGGGACACTTTACCGTAAGCGGCCAGATGGTCGAACGTAACAGGGATCGCCTCGGAAGGAACAGACGTAACCGTAGCCATACCCAGGAGCACCTGGGCAGCCGGGTCCACCGACACATCAGTCGGAGTCTGGTCCGTAGGAAGCGCCAGCGTCATGCTCTTTTCCGAAGAAGTGGCGCTTTCCATGGCGGCACTCGGAGACACGATGTAGAACGTCCAGGGGCCTTCACCGGGAAGGGTCACATCTTTGCTGAACGTTGCAGTCTTCTTGTCTGTGGAAGGAGTGACCTCCAGGTCCTTGAGAGGAGTTGTAAGACCAATACTTACCGCCACCTTGTCGCCATCCTGCCACAGGACAGGATACTTACCGGCTTCAGCCGTGCCGAAGGTAGTCTTGGTCTCAGGGAAAGATGCATTGAAAGAGACAACGGCACTGATTCCGCCTTCTTCTTCCATCATCGATTTCTGGCAAGAAGCCATTGCAGTGGCTGCTGCAGCCACGGCAAGAACGGTACGGAATAACTTTTTCATAACGCAAGCGAATTAAAAGTTACCCCAATCTTCCTCAGTCGCATCGTTGATGCTACCTGATCCGCTAACGCAGAAATTCTCTTCCAGAGCAGCGTCCAGAAGATCACAGACAGGCGAAATGTACGCCTTGTCGGCATTGAAGAAATGTTTAACCATATTGTTGAATAAAAAATATATTTGCTTTATAAGCAGTAATAGCCACAAATATATAAAAACGATTTATTAAATCAAAGCAAATCCGAAGGATTATCGCGATGATCGCTGGATAAAAAGTCAAAAACCCCGTTGTGACAGGTCCAGGTGTAGAGGACATTGTTCTGCGGACATTTCATGGTGACCGCCTGACGGAAAACCCGCGCTTCGCGGATACCGTGACCGCGCGAGACCATCTCGCCCAGAACGGTCTTTCCCCCGCTGCGAAGGTCCAGGATGCGGACAGAGAGATGATCGTTTCCGCGGACGGCTACCAGGATTTCCGGGACCCCGTCGCCGGAAAAATCGTGCACAGCCACCAGGTATTCATCGCCCTGCGACCAGGTTTCCCGGTATACGACCGGACGGCTTTCGCGCACGCCCTCCATCACCACCATCAGCTCGTTTCCGCGCCCCATCGCATGGATGGTCACTTCTTGTCCGGAGACGTCTACACGCAGGCTTTTGTCCGCCGTGCCTTCGGTGGCGGGGACATAGGTAAAGTATGTATCCAGGCCCTTGACAAAGGGTTCCGCCGCATGGGACACCCGGGCGAGCCCCATACTTGCGGCAATTCCCAAGACGGCCAATAACTTCTTCAGGTTCATCTTCTAATGTGGTTATCGTTTTGCAAATTTACTTTTTTTTCCGGTTCAGCTGCACTTCCACGGTACGGCTGGTACAGGCCGGCAGGGCAAAGGTGAATCCAACCATGCTGAACCCGGGATTGGGGGCGTCGTATTCGTGGGGCGGCGGGTCACAGGGCCAGATGTGCGGCCGGGCCACCAGTCCGGGACCGTCTGCCTTCAAGGACAGTTCCTGCTCGTGGCCGTTCCAGGAGAGGACAATCCGCCCGTCCTGAATCCGGGCCTCCGCCGGCGTACAGATGGCCCAGCGGGCCTCTACGGGCTTGTCCTGGGTAACCAGGTGGTCCGCCACGTGCAGATTGTTCCGGCGGTCCAGCCAGACGCTCCGCCAGGCGCTACGCAGCTGCAGGCCCATCACCTCGGTCATATCCATGGCCGCGCCCCGTTTTTCAGGCGTATCCCACACTTGCACAATGGGGGCATGCCCCCGGATGAGCGGACATTCTCCATTGATAGTGAGAATGTTATGCGACCACGGGCCAATCCGGTACACCTCGTATCGTTCACTCCCCTGCGAGCGATCCCACAGTTGAACGCCGTATTGTTCGATGGTGTAATAGGCCTGGTTTCCCAGTTCCGTCACCCATCGCAGACCGTCCGATTCAAAAATGAACGAGCCCGCGTCCACATGTCCGTGGTTGGTGCCGGCACTGCCGCCTTTTACGGCCAGGTAGGTGTCTTCGGCCGATGTCCACCCGCTTCGCCAGACATACAGGGGCGTGGTGCCGCCGCATCGATAGGAATGCTCCGCGGGTTCGGGGATATCGTCCAGCGGGACCGATGCGCCGCAAATCAGCAGGAAGGGCAGCAGGCGGTCTTCCGCCACAGCCGGATTGGGGCTGCGAAGCAGTTTCCGCTCGTTCCATAGCAGCGACAGGTCGCCCGTCCGGCGGGCGATCCAAAACTGGGCGGGCTGCACGGGGGCGCCGGAACCACTGTCCATGAAATTATAGGTTTTCCCCGTCGGAGCCGCCAGGATGCGCATGAAAGCGGCCGATTCCAGGAAACCGGGGTGCTCCGCCAGACCGTAATCCGTGCCGAAGAAGCCTTCCAGCGCCGCACTCAGCAGGACCTGGAAGGTGGACCCGTAGGCCCAGTAACCGTATCCCTCGGGGTAGCCGCCTTCCGGCGAATAAGCCTTGAGGGCGATGGGGCAGCTCTCGCGGGCCTTTTCTACGATGCGCTGCGGCCAATCGGGCACCTCGTCCCAAAGAGCCACCGCCGCGAACACCAGGCCGCCGTTGCAGACCGGATTCCAGTTGTAGGACGAGGTGTAAAACCAGGCGTCTACCTGGCTTCCGGTGGCTTCGAACCCTTTGGTTACCAGAGCTTTGCGAATCACTTCGCGGGTGGGTTCCGGAATGCGGTCATACAGCCAGTCATAGCCGATGGCCACCGCCAGGCACATCTCGCCCACGTCCAGGAAATGGAGGGGGTTCCAGTTCACGAAATCGCACACCGCCTCCATCTCGCGGATGGCGCGGTCGGCCATGCGGGTATCGCCCGTAATGCGGTAAGTATAAGACAGATAGAAGATGCGTTTGATGGCTTCTCGGCTCACGGCCAGCAGGCGTTTCCCCAGCTTCACCCGTTCCAGCACCGGCTGCTCGAGCACCTGGGCGGAGTAGTCGAAAACGCGCTGCTGCAAGGCAGCGAATTCGGGCTGACGGGCGACCGCCTCGCGCACCTGCGCTTCCTCCCCCGCCCGCAGGAGCAGCCGCGGATGGGAAAGGTCGGTGGCGGAATACGCCCCCACCGCCCGCGCCTGCGCATCGGCGCCCCCGGTGCGCAGCAGCATCAGCAGCACGGCTGCCAGTATCCACACCTTCAACCGCATCGGTCCTACAGCATCTTGATGAAGTAGCCGCCTACCACGCTGCGGGCCTTGAAACCGCGCCGGTGCGGGTTGTCGGTAAACGGCCAGTCGGTCATAGGCACGCGGTCTACCGTTTCGTTCATAAAATTCCACACAGGAGCCACAAGGGCCTGGAATTCCTCGGGGTCTTCTGCCATCGAAGCCGTCCAGAGAATCCAGTCGGTCTTGGTATAGGTGGCCCGGCTGTCCAGCGGCAGGCCGTACGGGTTCTGTTTGGTGAGGTAATAGGGAATCTCCTTCTGCATGATCTCATCGGAGAAGATGTCAAAGCCCAACACGTTGTCCCACACCATATTGTATTTCTGGCTCCAGGTACCCTTGCGGTCGAAGGTAAGGGAATAATGGTCCCCGTCGCGGGCCATCTCCTCCCACTGCGCGGCCATTTCGCGGGCCTTGTCCATGTATTCTTTTTCAACATCCTGGTCTCCCAAGAGGCCGGCCATATAGCCGTAGGAAGCGATACCCAGGATGGCTTTGACCGACAGGTTGGCGTTGTGGGCCAGGTGACCGGCAAAGTCGTCGGTGCACAGCTGGTTTTCCGGATCCAGGCCCTTCTCTACCAGGTAGCCCACCCAGCGGGTCAAGGTTTCCCAGTGCTTGCCGGCCAGGTCGGACCTGCCGGAGAACTTGCAGACGGCGGCGCTCATAATGAGCATGTTACCGCCTTCTTCCACCGGCATGTCGGTAGGATAGGTCTGGCCGTTGGCCAGCGGGAAGTTGCCCACGTCGTGGGCCGGATAAGGCTTGTCCCAGCGGCCGCTTTCGGCATATTCGAAGATGGGCGTCAGCAGGCCCTCGGCCAGGGCGGGGTTATATTTCAGGAAGATGGGCGAGGCCGGATAGGCCACATCCACCGTGCCGATAAATCCGCCCGAATTGTTCTCCTTGGAGAGCCACAGCAGTTCACCCGAAGGTGCCTGCACCAGCTTGTGGGCCGCAACCGCCTGGCGATAGGCCAGGGCGCAGAGTTCGGCGTACTGCCGGCCGCCCTTTTCCAGGGCCTCCTGATAGAGTTCCACATCGAAGGTACGGCACCTGCGCATCAGGGCCTTGTATTCTTTGTTGGCCAGGGTAAATTGCTTTTCGATGCTGCTCTCCCCGTCGCGGTTCCAGTAGGGCGGCAGGTTCTCCCCGAAGTACTGGAGGGCGTTCCCGTCATCGTCATAACCCAGCATGACCTTGCCCGATACCTTCTTTACCGCGGGCATCTCGCGCACCCAGTTCAGGTTCTCATCCTCCACGGTGGCGGTACCGTTTTCGGCCGCTATCAGGAAGCTGCCCCAGTTGATGCGGACATCGTCCCCGCACCGCGCCAGCGGCTTCTGGACTGCGTTCGATGCCTTCAGCCACACCAGCCCGTCCTTTTTGTAGGCATCCAGCACCGCCGTCTCGCTGACAGCATCGTCCAGGGCCCAGGCGGGACCGGCCTGCAGCCGCAGGACCACATCGTGCTTTTTACCGTCCCGCGGGCAGATGGTGTAGGAGAGGTAGTTCACCGGACGGCTCAGCAGGTTCAGGTCGTCCATCAGCAGCGGGGCCGTGAAATCTACCGCCAGTTCCACCGGTCCGCATTCGAACCGATAATGGGTGGTGGTTGCCTGCACATCGGCCAGGAGCTGATGCGCCGTCTGCGGCCACGGCTGTTCCTTTTTATATCGGACAATCAGGCCGAAGTCCAGCAGGGCACGGCCGATAGGATTGGCTCCGTGGGCCTCCAGGACGTTTTCCCCGTCTTTGATGAGGTCGCGGGACACGGCAATCCGCTGCCGCTCGCCGCGCTGCACCTTCGACGCCACTTCTTTCCCGTTCAGGGTAAAGTCCGCCCAGTCTTTGAGTGATACTTCCAGGAAGAGATCGCCTTCCGCGGGCACATCGGAACCAGAGAAGGTCCTGCGCACCCAGAGGTCCGGCTTATCCTCCGGCCAGGCAGCATGACCCAGCACGTTTTCCCGTGAGCTGAATCCGCCCACACCGGTCTCCCAGTCCTTGTCGTGAAGGGCTTTTCCCTTCTTCGGGTCAAAGGTATAACGGGCCGTCCAGGCACCCGCGCGTCCCGTCGGGAGGATGGCTCGATACGTGTCTACCACATCTCCCATAAACCGATAGCTTTCGCCATCCACCGTCAGCACACCCGTGAGGGGATAGGCCCGGTTGGACCAGTGCCGCGGGGCGCGGTCATACAGGTTATCGTTCCACGACCACACGCTCATATACGGGTCGATGGTGACCAGCGGGTAGGCCGGAGCCCGTAAGGTGTTCACAGGGGTTTGGACGCCCCCGCAGGAAAGCAGCGCCGCACTCGCGGCCAGCATCATCAGGACTTTTTTCATACAGTACTTCATATTTCTTCAAATATACGAAGAATTTTGCATAGTTTACCAATCTTTTCAAATTGTCCCCTGGCCCTCACCCCGGCAACGGCCGGGCGGGGAGGAGAACCTTTTGGGTTGAGTTCCCCGCATCCCGGCCGAGCCGTAGCCGCCGCTCCTGGCCGCCCGGCGGCGGTGTCGGACCTCACGTGCCGTCGCGAGCCGGGGCGGAGCTGGCCCTTTGTGCCGTCGCAGGCCGGGGCGGCACCGGCGACCCCCGCCTGCCCTTCCGGCTCGTGGCCATCGCTTCGCAGGCACCCCCTAGCCGGGGGTGGCATGTCGCCTCATGCCGCCCCGCCCCGCTCCAGGCTATGACCGTCCGGGAAAATGGCCCCTGGCACGGATGGTCGGAGTCTGGTAAGGGTGACCATCCACCGAAATAGCCATTTTGGTGGATGGCGGAGGGAAAAGCGCCGTTCGTCCACCAAATAAGGCGTTTTGGTGGATGAGAATGGCGGACGGAGAGGGCTAAGTGGGGTGCGAAGCCAGCGAAGGCGGTGGTGGCGGGATGGATTGTTTGAAAAAGAGGGGCAGGGGGTGTAATTAGTGGGACATTGTTGCTATCTTTGCAACATAATGGATTTGAAGTCTACAGATAAGGTGTTGGTGCATGCCTGCTGTGCGCCGTGTTCGGGGGCCATTCTGGAATGGCTCGTGCAGCATCGGCCGCAGCCGGAGGAGCCCGCAGGCGACAGAGCCGAGGCGGCAGGTGGCGCCAAGGGCATTGATGCCGCAGGCGACAGAGCCGAGGCGGCAGGCGAAGGGTTGCCTACGGTGTTCTTTAGCAATTCCAATATCTTCCCGCTGGCCGAGTACGAGCTGCGAAGGGGCGAGCTGCTGCGCTATGCCGCACAGCTGGGCCACATGGCAACGGACGGCAGCCAGGAGCCAACAGGCCACATGGCAACGGACGGCAGCCAGGAGCCAACAGGCCACATGGCAACGGACGGCAGCCGGGAGCCGAAGGGCCTCATGGTCATTGACGATGTCTATGACCATGAGGCGTG
>CADCCI010000083.1 GCA_902799895.1 uncultured Bacteroidia bacterium
AGAGGTTGCGTGCTTTAGTGGTGACAGAAGCCGTGATTTGGTGCATTTGCGCCTTTACCGTGGCCGCCCTGCTGCTGGGCCCGGTTTCCGATGCACTGCTGACCCGGGGCGTGCTGATGCAGTCTTTTACCTTCGGCAAGCATTGGGGGCTGCTTCTGTTCGTCGGGACGGTTGCCGTGGCTACCGGTATCATTGCCGGTATCTGGCCGGGTATCTATTCCACGAGTGGCCAGCCGGCGATGATCCTGCGGGGCAACTATGGCCTGTCGGCCTCCGGAAAGAACCTGCGGACCATTCTAGTAGGCGTGCAGTTCGTGATTTCCACGGCGCTGCTCATCTTCGTACTGTTTGTCCAGCGGCAGAGCAAGTTCATGCAGGAGTATCCCTGCGGCTACGACAAGAATAACCTGGCGGTAGTGAATATCGGCGGCGAGAACGGCCGGGAGAAGGCCGACTGGCTGCGGGGACAGCTGTGTGGGTTGCCGGAGGTGAAGGACGTGGCCTACGCGAATGACCTCATCGGCGGGTCGGATACTTATATGACGGAGGGTGCGGATTTCGGAGACGGGCAGGTGTCCATGAGCATGATTTACTGTAGCTGGAATCTGCCGCAGGTGCTGGGACTGGAGCTGT
Source organism: uncultured Bacteroidia bacterium (assembly GCA_902799895.1). GTDB lineage: Bacteria > Bacteroidota > Bacteroidia > Bacteroidales > UBA932 > Cryptobacteroides. The sequence continues at coordinate 634 of CADCCI010000083.1, forward strand.
TGGAAGGCAGGGATTTCAATGAAGGCGAGTTCGGCCCGATCCTGTTCACGCAGGATCTCAAGGTGCACGGCGCTGAAATGGAGGTGTATGCCGATGAATTCGGCGATGGCGCACCGATTGTTGGATTCATCAAGAATGTGAACATCACGTCCCTGCGCAAGGCCGATTCTCCGGTGGCGTTCCAGGTGCATACCAGCAAGGGACACACCATGCCGTTCGCCTATCTCCGGCTGACGGAAGGCTCCGACCGCCTGGCTGCCACCGAAAAGATCCAGACCATCCTCCGGGATATGGACCCGATGATGCCGTTCGAGGTTCAGTTCTACGATGCCATCGGCAAGAACCTGTACAGCGGCGAGGAGCGCCTGCGGTTGGCCGTGTGGCTGTTCTCCCTGCTGGCGGTGCTGCTGTCGCTGGTGGGCATCTGGGGCCAGGTGCTGATGGACGTGCAGTACAAGCGGATGGAGATTTCTTCGGTCAAGCGGGTGTTCGGGGCCGATATGGGGCAGATCACGTCGGAGGGCCTGATGCTGTATCTGCGGACGGTGGCCATCTGTTATGTGATTGCGGCGCCCGTCGGCTGGCTGGTGGTGAGGTATTACCTGCAGCAGTTCTCCCACCGGGTGGGCTTCATGCCGTCGGTGTTCCTGCTGGCACTGGTGATTGTGGGGGCGTTGTGTTCGGCCGTGGTTCTGTATCACTATCTCAAGACCGCCCGGATGAATCCGGCGGAGACGCTGAAGAACGAATAATCGCCATTCAGATGAAAAAAAGACCCTGAAGGGCCTTCTACCAAAAAAATCGAAAAATTTGCTGTCAAACTCCCGAATATAAAAAATTTTCCGTATATTTACATCCCGGGAAAGCCGCCACACCGCTTCACCCCCCCCTGTCAGGAAACCAACCAATTAGATTATTGCCGATATGATAAAAAAACCTCTGAATCCCGCACCCCGGTCTTATCGGATACCGGTTTGCGAGCTTCTGGGCGCTGCTCCGGAAGAGCTTTTCTGCGTAAGCGGAAACGGTACCATCGAAGATGTTGCCGAAGAAGAGTGGGGAAACTTTTAAACCGACGCACGTTATGAAAAAGTTATTCCGCTCCCTGGTTGCCGTGGCCGCTGCCGCCGCAATGACTTCCTGCGCCAAAGATATGCAGGAAATATCCGCCGGAACCGGCGCATCCTTTCATGTCACCCTGCAGTCCGCCGGGACCAAAGCCGTTTTCGGTACGGCCGACGGCTCCGGGTATCCTGTATTCTGGCAGGAAGGGGACGAGGTAAAAGTCCTGGCCCTCAAAACGCCCGGGTCAGAAAACGTACAATCCGTCACGGAAGGGAAGAAATATGCCGTTGCCATAGCAGACGGAGGCAAAACGGCTTCTTTCCTGGCCGAAGTCCCTGCCGGGGCGACGGCTCCCTATCAATTCTTTGTTCTCTCGCCCGCCGGCGCGTTCGCCAGTTGCGGTGACGATGCCGCGGACAAGGATTATATCCAGTACACGATTCCCGCTTCCCAGACTCCAACGGCTACCTCCGTGGATCCGGCCGCCATCGTTACGATGGGTGTTTCCTCTGTGACGCCGGATGTTCCGTCTTCGGTCAGCCTGACTTTCAATCACCTTGCCGCCTACGGTTTGCTTACCCTCAGCAACCTTGACACGGGAGGAAAGGCCATCCGCTCCGTCACGCTTACCTTCGACGAGAGCCTGGGCGTTTCCGGCCGCTGGATGTATCATCCTTCCACGGCCTCCTCCGCGGCCAAAAGCAAAGGCAATATCATCACCGTCAATACGGACAGGACCGAAAACATCTTTTTTGCCTGCGGTCCCGCGGATATTTCCGGCACCACCCTCAAGGTCGCCGTTGCCGTCGAGGGCGGAAGCCTGACCCGGGAAGTCACCATTCCCGCCGGCAAGGAATTCAAGGCCGGCATCATATCCCGGTTTGCGATAGACATGACCGGCATCACGGTAGAAGACGGCCTTGCCCCCTTCAAGGGAAAGGGTACCGATGCCGAGCCTTTCCTGATAGAGACCTCCGGCGACCTTGTCCGCCTTGCGGAGCTTTGCAACGGTCCGGAATCCGCCGGTTTCCTGAACAAGTCGTACAGACAAATCGCCGACATTGACATGAACCAGGTGGACCTGCAGGCCATCGGTTCCGTCAAGGCCAAAGCCTTCCAGGGCAAATATGACGGCGGCGGTTATACCCTTTCCAACCTCGCGCCCGTACCCGCAGGGGGTGCGGCCGGACTTTTCAGCTACGTTGACGGAGCAGAAATCAGCCGACTCAGGATAGACGGCTACACCAATGCCGGAAAGACGGGCGAGCAGGGCGTGGTTGCCGGCAATGCGGTGAATGCCACATTCAGCGATATCGCGGTCAAAGCCCATGTCCGCTTTGCCCAATGCGCTACCGGAGGCGTCGTGGGTTTCATGGAAGGCGGAAACGTGGAGAACTGCCATTTTGAAGGCAGGATCCAAAATGAAGAAACGGGCACGTTCCAGGGGGTTACGGTTGTCTCCTGCGTCGGCGGCATGGTGGGTTATGCCAGCCGGGCCACCATCAAGGACTGCTCGTTCAAGGGCGACGTGACGGCCAGTGGGGAACAGCTCGGCGGCATTGCCGGACAGGTTTCCGAATCCACCATTGACAACTGCCGGGTTCTGCCCGGATCGACCGTTGTCGGCGACAACTATTATGTCGGGGGCATTGCCGGAGAAATGCTCAAGGGCGGCGTGATATCCAACTGCGAGGTCCAGGCCCACGTGGCTTGCTGGTATCCGGGCGCAGCGGGAATCGTGGCCTGGGTCCAGAGCGGCGACATCCTGAACTGCACCGTGGGCAGGAACGCCCTCGTCCGGACAGGACAACACCAGGCCGGCGGCATCGTTGCCTACATTTATCATAAGGATACGGCCCAGACGGTCAATATCGGAAACTGTACGGTTCTCTGCGATGTCGCGGCTTCCTACATCGTCGGCGGTATCGTGGGTGAATGCAATCCGTCCCATTCCGACACAAAGGTAAACCTGTGGAACTGCGCCTATATGGGCGGAGAACTCATCGACGCCGGGTACGCCGTTTCGAAGTGGACCATGGTCGGAGGAATCATGGGCTGGGCCCGCATGGGAAATACTTCCGCCACGCTCAACATCGTTAACTGCTTCAGCGATCCCTCCGTCATCCGCTGCGATTTTCCCCATGCCGCCGAGGTGGATATGGGAGGCTTGATCGGCGAGCAGGGCGGGGCGAATGCCAGCGTCAACATCCAGGGCTGCTACAATACCCTGGCCCCCGGGCGCGTCGTCATCAACGGCAAGCAGGACATTCCTTCCCAATACTATAATTATGCGGCCCTCATCGGTCTGCCGAACACCGCCCATTTTGACCACGTCTATTACATCAACGGATTACCCGCTTTCGGAAAGGCCAATGCGGGGACTGCCGTCGAATGCAGGGGACTGGCCATCGCCCAGATGACGGACGGGACCCTTTTGGAGGCCCTCAACGAGTTTGTTACCGATTACAAAGGGGACCTGACTTTGAGGAGGTGGACAGCCGGGGCCAACGGCTATCCGGTGCTGGAAGGCATGGATACGGGTTCCGCGGAAGGGAAAAAGAGGCCGCTCCGCGTCAGCCTTATCGGCGACTCGCTTTCGTCTTTCGACGGATATGCACCCCATGGATACCAGGGATCCCGCGCCCCCAACGGCTATCGCTGCCATTACCCGACTTCCGACGGCGATGTTACCACGGCGGCCCAGACATACTGGTACATGCTCACGTACGACTACCTCAAAAACGCCGTATGGGATACCAACCTCGCCTTCTCCGGAACGGCTGTGACCCGTTGTACGGACAGTTCCAAATCCGGCCAGTACTGGTACGGCCAGGATTTCTGTGCCCGCTACATCGAGAACGGAGGCATGGGCTCCCCCGACATTATCATCATCAACGGGGGTGCGAACGACTGGGCCCATAACTGCTACAACATCCTGGGTAACCAAAAGCTGGAGCGATATCCGTCCGGAACGCCCCGCTGTCCCGACGATGCGGCGATGAACGCCGTCTATGCGGTTGCGGATGCCTGCAAGACCCTTGACGAGGCCAGAGCCCTGCCTGACGCGACATTCGTGGAAGCGTATGTCAAGCTGGTGAAGATGATGACGCTCCAGTATCCTTACGTCAAGATTGTCGTGCTCATCCACGATACCCTCACCCCGGATGTGGAAGAAGCCATGCTCCACATTGCCCGGCACTACGCCAGCCATTGCCGCGCCGTCGATCTTTACCAGGTCAACGGCTTCAACGACCTCGGCTGGAATTTCGAATACCTGGACAAGGGATTCCAGCCCAACATGCCGAAACACGACTTCGACTGGTCCAAGAAAATTACGACCGGAGACCTGAGGAAGAACTGCAGCGACCATTATTCTGCGGTAGCGATGAAGTTTATCGCCGAGAAGATTTACAACGAGGTCGGTTCCTGGCTGGAAGAATCCGCCGTCTATAACGAGAACGGCTCCGGTTCCATCAGCGATTTTGAAAATGTAAACGGTAATTGGTAATGAAAACACACAGATATATCGCGGCCCTGCTCATCGGCACCGCCGCCCTTTCGCTTTCCTGTACCAAAGAAAAGCAGGATCAGGCAGAGGAGACCGCCTATGAAATCGTCACCTTGGAAGCATGCTTTGCGGAACCGGCCGCGACCCGGGTTCACTTCACCGGAGAGACCGGGCTGACTACCTTGACAGGCTGGGAGAACGGCGACTGCCTCTGGGTCCGCAGCGATACGCAGCCCATGTGGGAGCGGGGAGAATGTTTCCGCGCCGAAAATATCAGCCCGGACGGCCACACGGCCTCCTTTACCGGGCGCACCCGCAAGGACGGCCGACTGGCGGCCATATATCCTTTCGGAAGCGTTCTGGACGGCTCCAACAATGACCTTGTCAAAATAGACGTTCCCCAAATACGGACGCTCCGCGACGGCGACTGCCCGGCGGCTTCGCTCGTGGCGGCCGGTTTCCTGACCGACGGCGGGACAGCCCTGTCAATGGAATTCGCCGTAGGTGCCGTGAAATTTGCCATCAGAGGCAACGGAGAGGAAGTTTCTTCCTTCGAACTCACCGACGAAGACGCGAACCAGGCGCTTTGGGGAACCCTTTCGATAACGCCCGATGACCAGGCAAAAGCCATTGCCGGGGCCGTCATGGCCAATGTACATCCTGCCCGTAACCGCGTCTTTCTTGAACTGGAAACGGCGCGGACGCTCGGCCCCGCGGCAACGGTGTTTTATTTTGTCCTTCCGGAGGGCAGTCTCTCCCGGGGATTGACCCTCAAGGCCTATGGCCCGGACGGAAGCCTTGTCGGCAGTGTGATCAGCGATAAGGACAACCGCATATCCCGCGGCAAGGTGGTGCAGATGCCAGAGACGGCGCTGCAATCCGTCTCCGGAGGCGCCGCTTTTGAAGGAAGCGGCATCGACTCGGATCCTTTCCTGATCAAGAATGCCGACAACCTTGCTTATCTTGCCCGGGTGCTGGCTTCCGAGACGGACTATCCGAACTATGCCGGGAAGTATTATGTCCAGACAGCAGACATAGATATGACGGGCAAGGAGCTGGCTCCCCTCGGAACGGCTGCCCGCCCGTTTACGGGCCACTACGACGGAGGCGGCAAGTCCATCGCAAATCTTGCAACCGGCGGCATCAACGAGGAGAATCCCGCCAGCGGCCTCTTCGGTTATGCCGAAAACGCGACCATCACAGGTCTGACCCTTGTCAACCGCTCCGTTACCGAAGCGTACGGCAAGACCGGCGGGCTGGCAGGTTTTGCCCGCAACTGCACCATCTCCGGCTGCCATATCACCGGCGGGGAGCTGGCCGCGACGGTAAATATCTCCGGCGGTATCGTGGCCGAAATGGCAGGCGGTTCCCTGACCGGCTGCTCGGCTTCCGCCGTCAAAATCAGCAATACCAATAACTATCCCGGCGGACTTGTGGGCTATGCGCATGACGGTGCCGTCATCAGGGACTGCAGCCTGGGAGCAGGAACCGAGGTGAGCGGCGCCAACGAGGTGGGCGGCATTGTGGGCAAGATGGAAGGCGGTGAAATCACGAACTGCACCGTCTCCGAAAGCACTGTCAGTTCTTCCTCCGAGGATGTCGGGGCCATCGGCGGCTGGGTCGTGGCATCCTGCAGCATCCAACAGTGCACCGTATCCGGCAGTACGATCCGATGCGGAAGCAATTACGGCGGCGGCATCGCGGGCCTGCTGGAAAAATCGACGGTCAGCGGCTGCCGTGTCACCGGCAGGACGGTTGTCACCGGGACAAAGAGCGGCATGGGCGGTATCATCGGCTATATGAAGAAAGCCGATGCCTCCCTGCTCAGGAACTGCACCGTTGACGGGGCTGCGGAAATTTCCGGTAAAGCGAACGTGGGCGGCATGGTGGGCTGGCTTGACGCCGGCACCCTGAACGGCTGCGTCGTCGAAGGCCAGGTGAAGGTGAGCGGCACAGCCGACGGCGTAGGAGGCCTGATCGGACGCGCCATTTCCAAGAGCGGCAGCGACAACATCATTGACCGTTGCGCGGTACGGGGCGAAACCCTTATTACCGGTGCCTACAGCCTGGCCGGCCTGGTCGGTTATGCCTATCCTGATCAAAACGGCTGCCTTTATATCCTGAACAGCGGTGTAACCGAAACCGCCATCCACGGCCGTTCCTGTGACACGAACGGCGATCCGGCCAAAGGGGACTGCATGGACGGGGGTATCATCGGCTGGGCCCGCCTGTCCGATGCCGGCAGCAAGGCCTGGATCGTGAACTGCTATGCTTATCTGAATGCCATCCAACTCGATCTCCAGATGGCCCATCCGTCGGTCGGCGGTATTGTCGGATATGGTTCGCTCAGTACAACCGGCGTATTGGAAATCCTCAACTGCACCAGCACGCTGACCCCTGGCCGGATTACGCTGGCGGGCTCTCCCGTCCAGCCGGAAACGCCCCAGGCCGGGACCCTGTTCGGCTCCCTTCCGGACAGGGCCGGAGTCCGCGTGGGCTCTAACCACTATGTCGCGGACGGGGAACTGTCTGTCGGAACCGCAGGAACGGACGCTGTCATCGAGTCCTCCAATGCAGGGCATCCCGAATCGGTGTTCAAGGACGGGACAACCGTAAAGACCGCGTTGAACAGTTTCGTTGTCTCCTGCACCGAATGGCAGCTCGGCAGCTGGACCGCCGCTTCGGGCGGGTATCCTTTCCCGGAGTAACGGAGAGAGAAGGCTGTTTTGCCGGCAACGGCGGCAGCCTTCTCTTTTTATCGCCGTCGGTTTCCAACAAAAAAACGTTCAAGTCGGCAACGCCGCAGTCGAACGGTTTTATGACATCAGTTTCCGGCTGAAACTTGCGGATGGTAGAGAAGTCACCGAAATTCGTTGACTTCTCTTGTTATTTTCCCTGCTTTTTCGTAAATTCGTGCCGATAACCAATTTGGACATTATGAACCTCAAAGAACCCTTTGTCATTACCATCAGCCGTGAGATTGGCTCCGGCGGACATACCGTGGGCCAGATTTTGGCCGAAAGACTGAACACGCGTTTCTGCGACAAAGACCTCATCCGGTCTTTGGAGAAGAAGTTCAACCTCTCCGTGAGCGCCATTGAAAAACTCAAAGGAGAGAAGAAGAACTGGCTGACGGACTTTATCAATTTCCTCAAACCGGTACCCTCTGCCAAGGCCTTGGGCGTGGACCCGAAATTTACGCAGGAATTCCTCATTGACGTTACCAGCGACGATATTTACAAGGCAGAGACGGAGATTCTCCAGGAGATTGCCAACGAAGGCGCCTGCATCATTGCCGGCCGGTCGGGCTTCCATGTATTCCGGAATCATCCCAACCACCTGAGTGTATTTATCACCGCATCCGATGCCTATCGCGTGTCACGCGTAGTTCGGAAGCAGGGGCTGTCTGAGGAATCAGCCAAGGTCCTGGTTAAAGACATTGACCAGGCACGGGAGAATTATATCAAACGCTACACCGGCGTCAGCCGCTAC
>CADCCI010000084.1 GCA_902799895.1 uncultured Bacteroidia bacterium
GTTTTGAAACGAAGCCGGACCTTTCCTCCGTCGGCGACGACCCAATCGCATTTGGTTGCGCCGCTTTCTGCTATGATAATCATCAGATTCTTTTTTTGTGGTACAAAGATAGAAAGTTTTCGGGAATTTCTTACCTTTGATCCCATGGAAGTATTTTCCCTTATAACCGGCATCCTGTACCTGTTGCTGGAAATCCGACAGAAAAATGCCATGTGGATCGTAGGTATCCTCACATCCGGAGCGGCCGCCGTGGTCTTCGCCCACGAGCAGTTATATGCTTCCATGTGCTTGAATATCTATTACGTAATCATTTCATTCTGGGGACTTTATATCTGGAAACGAGATGCCGGGAAAGTGGAGGCCGAAGAAATCCATCTGGAAAAACTGACGCTCCGGACCGGCCTGTTGAGCATCCTGCTGCTGACGGGCGGAACAGCCGCCTTCCTCTGGCTGCTGCGAACGCTGGGAGACCCGATGTCCGGGCTGGATGCCTTCGTCACCATCCTCAGCGCCATTGCCACCTGGTGGCTCACACGATCCATCCCCCAGCAGTGGATTTTGTGGATCATCGCCGATGCCCTGAGTGCCTGGCTATGCTGGCGCACAGGAATTCCCTGGATGGCACTCCTGTACATTGCCTACTGCCTGGGCGCCGCCTACGGCTTCTACCACTGGCTTAAAAGCGGTCGTTATGTATAAAAAAAGGTCCTGATTTCTACAGGACCTCGAGAAGTTGAACCTTGAAGATGAGCGTGGCGCAGGGCGGGATGGCCCCATGGGCACCAGCTTCGCCATAGGCCAGGTTGTACGGGATGTAGAGCATCCACTCGGAGCCTTCCTTCATGAGCTGAAGGGCCTCGGTCCAACCGGCAATAACCTGGTTTACACCGAAGACGGCCGGTTCGTTGCGATCGAAGGAACTATCGAACTTCATCCCGTTGATAAAGGTTCCCTCATAGTGGCAACGGACCTTGTCGGTACGTTTCGGACTGCGGCCGGTGCCTTCCTTCAGCACCTTGTACTGCAGGCCGCTGGGCAGGACCTTCACGCCCGCCTCTTTGGCATTCGCGGCCAGGAATTCCTCGCCTTCCTTCTTCATCGCACCGGCGATTTCGGCATTTTCGGCCGCTTTTTCAGCCTCCAGATGGGCAAAATAGTCCTGCAGGACCTTTCCTGCCTCTTCCAGGGAGAGGGCGGTCTTTCCACCTTCCAGCGAATCCTTCAGGCCCGCCAGGAAATCTTCGTATTGCAGGCGGCTGATACCCGACTGCATCATGCTGTGGGCGATATTCATGCCCAGGGCGTAACTGTTCTTATCCATATCTTTTCTTTATTTGGAATGCAAAAGTACAAACATTTTTCTTTAGATTTGCAAAAGTTTTTTGCGCACCCATGTTTCTGCATCGTTTCCTGATAGCCTGTTGCGGTTTCGGCCTGCTGCTTCCAGCTGGGGAAGCCCTGGCCCAGACGGATACCTTGGTTGCCGCCTCCGTCACAGGAATCCGCATCCGGGGCGTCATCACCCCCGGACAGGAAGCCTCGCCCGCCCTGCTGCGCAACTCGGCAGACCTGGGCGAGGTGGTGCGTATGTTCAGTGGCCTGCAGCTAAAGGATTACGGCGGCATCGGCGGCATGAAGACCGTCAACATCCGCAGCCTCGGCAGCGAGTACACGGGGGTTTACATCGATGGAATCGCCGTTGAGAACGCCCAGAACCGGCAGGTGGACCTGGGCCGCTTCGCCCCGGAGAGCTTTTCCGCAGCCGAGTATTATGTGGGCGAGCAATCCGGCAGGTTGCTCGCCGCCAAGGAATTCTGCACGGCCGGAAGCCTGTATTTCTATTCCGTTCCCATCCGGGAAGACCGCACGGAACTTCGCCTGCGCGGCGGAGCCTTCGGCCTGTTTTCGCCCTCGGTGGCCTTCCAGAAATGTTTCCGCAAAGGCTGGCGCAACAGGAGCGAAGTGCAAACCACCTTTGCCCACGGGCGCTATCCCTTCTACTGGAAGCAGTACGACACCACCATGACCCGTGAAAATGCCGACATCCAGGCCCTGCGCCTGCAGTCCCGCCTGGAGAAAGGGAATTGGAAATCGACCGTCTATTTTTACGATTCAGAACGCGGACTTCCCGGCGCCGTCATCCGCCGGCCCAAGGGCCAGCTCCTTTCCGCCGACCGCCAGACCGACCGGGATTTCTTCCTCCAGAGCACCTGGAAGGGTGAAAGCTGGTGGATTCGGGGAAAATATTCCTGGAGTTATACCCGTTACCGCACCGATCCCTTCCGGGATCCATCGGCCATGCCCGTCGACAACCGCTACCTCCAGCACAATGCCTATCTGTCCGGGGCCTGGGAGCATCAGATGGCCCGCCGATGGACCCTGGAGACGGCGACCGACCTGCAGTACGATTACCTGGACGCCAACCTGACCGATTTTGCCTATCCGCACCGCTTCAGCAGTTGGGTCGCCGTTGGCAATATCTTTACGTTCCCGTATGTCCATTTCAGCGCCAACCTGGCCTGGCAGGGCTCGGCCGACCGGGTGGCCACCCGGTCCAGCGGCTTCTCCCGCCAGAATGACTTCCGACATTTCTTTTCGCCGTCGCTGGTAGCGAACGCCCAGCTCGGCAGCTTTTCCATCGACGCCTTTGTGCGCCGCGTGTGCCGGATGCCCTCGTTCAATGACCTGTATTACACCCTTGTGGGTAACGCCGCCCTGGAACCGGAGCGTGCCCTGCTCTCGAACCTGGGCATCAGATGGATCGGTTTCCCGGCCCGGAACCTGTTGGTGGAGGCATCGGTCCGGATCTTCCACAATTCGGTCCGCGACAAAATCGTAGCCGTTCCCACCACCAGTTCCTTCCGCTGGAGCATGTATAATATAGGAAGGGTGGAGATGACCGGAGCCGACGCACAGGCGCATCTCCGCTATTCCTGGGCGCAGAAACGCAACTACCTGGACCTCCGCTTCGCCTACACCTGGCAGCATCCGGAGGAGATCGTCCCTTATATCCCCGAAAAAAGCATTTCCTTCTCCGGAGATTGCCGGCTGGGCGGCTGGCAGTTCTGCCTTTCCCTCCTTTCCAACGCAGAACGCTATACCACCCAGGTTGCCTACCCCGAATATCGGCTTTCGCCCTTCCTGACGGCCGATGCGCGCGTGGGCTATACCTGGCGGATGCTGACCGGCAGTATCAGCCTGAACAACCTTACCGACTCCGACTATGAGTATGTGAAAGGCTATCCGATGCCCGGAAGGCATCTTCTGCTATCCTTGCAATACGAATTCTAAAAAAATAATGTATCTTTGTGTCCGCTAAAAAATAGTTATATGAAAAAGAATGCACTGCTGATTATCAGCTGTCTCCTGTCGCTGGCAGTGACGGGATGCTTCAAGGACAACGGGGAAGATCCCGTGGTCATCACCTCCGAGGACGATGTCCTTGCGGGTGAGGTAGTTACAGTAGGTGAAGAGAGCCTGAAGTCTTTCTACAAGCTCTTCGTCCTGAATGAGGGTAATTTCAACAAGAACGAGGCTGCGCTGGACTTCTTCCGTTTCACGGACGGAAAATATGTGCGCAACGCCTTCAACCAGATGAATCCCTCCATTACCGGCGGACTGGGCTCTGTTGCCAACGACTTCCAGCTCTATTACAATTCGGCCTGGATTACCGTGAACCAGTCTAATCTGGTAGAGGTAATCAACGCGAAAAATGAATTCCACGTTGCCAGCTTCGAGATTCCGAGCCCGCGTGAAATTGCATTCGATGGTACATATGCTTACGTAACTTCCTATGCGGGAGCCTATTATGGCGGCGAAGACCGGCTGGGTGCCCTGTATCGCATCAACCTCGCCACGCAGAAGGTGGTAGACCACATTGAGGTGGGCTATCAGCCGGAAGGTGTAACGGTGTGCGGAGACTTTGTCTTTGTGGCCAATTCCGGCGGTTTCCACTCCGGTTTTGACAACCGCGTCACCGTCATTGACCGTGCCTCGTTCACGGTGATCCGCCAGATTGAGGTTGACATCAACCTGAAAGAGATCATCACGGACGGCGAGCGTTATTTATGGGTTCAGTCCCAGGGCGACTGGTTCAGCCAGAATTCCAATATCTATCAGATTGATGCAGAAACATTTACGGTTATTCCCCAGACCGATGATATTAAGAAAGTCCGCGCCAGCGTCTTGTATTACGATCCGCTCGGAAACTACCTCTACGTCATTGGTACGCAGGACGAACTCGACTGGAAAAAAACCAACAAGAGCTATACCCTCTGGTCCATTCACGCCGGAACCGGCAAGGTCCAGAGCAAGGTCTTCTCCGACGATTTGCAGCGACAGATTACCAATCCGTACGGCCTGGCAGTCGATCCCATCCAGGGTGTCCTCTATGTCAGCGATTCCGGCAACGGCATCACTCCGGGCTCCGTTTCCGCCTTCGACACCAACAACAAGATGACCTGGACCAAGACGGGTACGGCAGGATTCTTCCCGGGCCACCTTGCCCTCTATTATCCGTACAGAGACTAAAGGCTGCCCCACTCCCGGAAGGGATGGGCTAGCAGATAAGAATTATAAAATCGGCGGTCGCCGGTGACCTCCTTCCCCAGCCAGGCTGGACGCGCGAAGGGTTCATCGGGACTGCCGAGTTCAATTTCCGCCATGACCAGCGGCGCATCGTCACCATAGAACTCATCCACCTCGAAATAGCGTTCGCCGGCGGGAATGATATAGCGGGTCTTGTCGATAAAGCCGCCCTGACAGAGTGTCATGAGGTCCCGGGCGTCCTCCAGCGGGATTTCTTTTTCCCACTCGAACCGGCTGATTCCGTCCGACGAGGGTCCTTTGATGGTCAGGAATCCCTGTTCTCCGCGGATCCGGACACGGACCGTCCGCCCGGCTTCATGGGCGATATACCCCTGGGTAATCCGGTAACTGCGGACCGCTTCATTCTTGAAAGCGTCCGATTCCACCAGGAATTTGCGTTCGGTTTCGATATGCATAACTACATCAGCCAGGATTGAATGTCGCGCCCCGCTTCCTGCGCCTTGTGGATTTCGGTCGAGGAGATATCCACCAGGGGAGCGTCCAAAATATCTATTTTATAGGTAGGATCTTCTTCCAGCAGGCTGCGGCGGAGGGCTTCCGTATCGAAGCCGCTGCGTGGATAAACCGCCACGCCGTATTCCCGGAGAATGCGGTCGTAACTGCGCCAGCGGCGAAAATCGGCCAAGGAATCCCCGCCGATAATCAGCGTGTAGGTATTTTCGGGTTCGCGGGCGGCCAGGGCGTCCAGCGTGCGGATCGTGTACTGCGGAGCCGGCATATCCAGTTCGATATCATCCACCCACACCCGCAGCTGCGGATGGCGCGACACTGCCTGTACCGCAGCACGCAGCCGGTCGCGTCCCGTTTCTGCCTGCACCGAATCTTTCAGCGGATTCTTGGGCGATACGACCAGATAGGTCCAGTCGAAGCGTCCGCACCGGTCCACTTCCTCCAAAACAGCGAGGTGGCCGATGTGCAAAGGGTTGAACGAACCGCTGTAAATGGCTATTCGCATAGGAATTTGTCCACCACCTGTTCCGCCTCCTTGAGGGCGGTTTCCAGGTCGTCGTTTACCAGGATGTAATCGAATTTATCGGCATAGGTCATTTCCTCGGCAGCCTTGGCCACTCGAGCCTCGATGGCCTCCGGCGAGTCTGTACCGCGGTTGATGAGGCGTTGGCGGAGGGCTTCCACGGACGGGGCTTGGATGAAAACGGAGAGCGCCTGGTCGCCGAAATACTTTTTCAGGTTCACGCCGCCCTTTACGTCTACATCGAAGATGATGACATGGCCCTTGGACCAGATGCGGTTCACTTCCGACTTCAGCGTACCGTAGAAATTATCCTTGTATACCTCTTCGTATTCTACGAATTTGTCCATCTCTACCAGCTTGCGGAAGATATCGGCCGAATAGAACAGATATTCAACGCCATCCTGCTCTGAACCGCGCGGTTTGCGGGATGTGGCCGATACGGAAAATTCCATTTCAGGATGCAGCGGAAGCACGTGACTGACAACTGTGCTCTTGCCGGAACCTGACGGAGCTGAAAAAATGACAACCTTCTTGCTCATAAATTTCTAAATTTCTACAAAAATAACTATTTTTGCGCACGCTTTTGCATATCGGCAAGAAAATTGCAGCCTAAAAGGCTGATGTTAAAAGGAAAAAGTTATAATTTTTTATAGTTTTCTATGGTTTCTTTTAAAACTTTGGGTCTTGTGAACACCAGAGAGATGTTCAAGAAGGCCGTCGCTGGCGGATACGCCATCCCCGCATTCAATTTCAACAACATGGAGCAGCTCCAGGCCATCATCCAGGCCGCCGCGGAGACCAAGTCCCCGGTGATCCTGCAGGTCTCCAAGGGTGCCCGCAACTATGCCAACCAGACCCTTCTGCGCTACATGGCCGAAGGTGCTGTCGAGTATGCCAAGGAGCTGGGCTGGGAGAATCCCCAGATTTGCCTGCACCTGGATCACGGTGACAGCTTCGAGCTGTGCAAGAGCTGCGTCGACATGGGCTTCTCGTCCGTGATGATCGATGCTTCCTCCCTCCCCTATGAGGAGAACATCGCCCTGACCCGCAAGGTTGTTGAATATGCTCACCAGTATGACGTTACCGTCGAGGCTGAACTGGGCGTGCTGGCCGGTGTCGAGGATGAGGTCCAGGCCGAAGAGTCCCACTACACCAAGCCGGAAGAGGTGATTGACTTCGCCACCCGTACGGGCTGCGACTCCCTTGCCATCTCCATCGGTACTTCCCACGGTGCTTACAAGTTCAAACCCGAGCAGTGCACCCGTGACCCCAAGACCGGTCGTCTGGTACCTCCGCCGCTCGCTTTCAACGTGCTGCACGAGATTGAGAAGAAGCTTCCCGGCTTCCCGATCGTCCTCCACGGTTCCTCCAGCGTTCCGCAGGAGTATGTCGATATCATCAACGCCAATGGCGGAAAGCTTCCCGATGCCGTCGGTATTCCCGAGGAGCAGCTGCGTGAGGCCTCCAAGAGCGCTGTTTGCAAGATCAACATCGACTCCGACAGCCGTCTGGCCATGACCGCCGCCATCCGCAAGGTCTTCAACGAGAAGCCCGGTGAGTTCGATCCTCGTAAGTACCTGGGTCCTGCCCGTGACGAAATGAAGAAGCTTTATGAGCACAAGATTGTGAATGTGCTCGGTTCCAACGGCAAGGCCTAATCCAGACCTTCTTCTAGGCCTATCCGGGCCTTACGTTCCCCTAAAGCCGGCTCCTCCCGAGCCGGCTTTATTTGTGCGCTTCCGCGGAGCAGGGCGGCTGCCCCTGCCCATCCTCCCTTCCTTGCCAGCGGCGCCGGTCGGACTGCGTGCCGGGCGGCTGCCCCTCCTTACTCGTCGCGGGCCAGGGCGGCACCGGCTGCGTGCCGGGCGGCCAGAGCCGTCTCGCTGCGCTCGACCCCACCGTTCACTCCGTTCGCTTTCGCTCACATCCGTTCCGGTCCCCCCTCTTACGATGCCGAGGGTGGCACGGGCTCCAGCCATCCCGCCACCTTCGCCCTCGCCGGCCGGTCGTTGCCGGGTTGCTGCTGTGGAATCGTGTGCCGTAAAATGTAACTATCTGATAATGAGTAAGTAATGAAAATAACCCCGAAAATATTATAGGGTTCTTTT
>CADCCI010000085.1 GCA_902799895.1 uncultured Bacteroidia bacterium
CCTCTGAGACCGGCGTAGTGACGTCGGAAATCTCTGAGACCGGCGTGCCAACGTCCGGGAGCTCCGAAGCGGAAAGATCGATATCAATATCAATCGGATCGGCGGCTATGGCGGCAGCTCTTTCAGCCGCGGCTTTCGCTTCGGCTTCGGCGGCAGCCGCTTCCGCAGCCGCACGAGCAGCCGACTCCGCCTCGAGGGCAGCCTCCAACTCGGCCAGTTTATACTTGATTTCGGATAAAATCTGTTCGATGTTCTTCTCCATAATCTGATAATTGCTTATATTTGCAATTATACAAAGGTAACGAAATGTTTTCAGAAAATGCAAGAAAAATGGGCTGCATCGAAGTGATTTGCGGCTCCATGTTCTCCGGAAAGACCGAAGAACTCATCCGAAGGCTCAAAAGGGCCCAGTTCGCCAAGCAGAAAATAGAGATTTTCAAGCCCACCGTGGACAAACGCTACTCCGATCTGGACGTGGTCTCCCACGACTTGCATAAGATTCCCTGCACCCCCATCAAGGATCCCGCCCGGATGCTGAACGTAGCGGCGGATGTGGAGGTCGTGGGCGTGGACGAAGCCCAGTTCTTCGACGAAAGCCTGGTCCAGGTTTGCCAGACGCTGGCCAACCGGGGCGTCCGCGTAATCGTGGCGGGTCTGGATACAGATTACCTCGGCAAGCCCTTCGGCCCTATTCCGGGTCTGATGGCAATTGCCGAGGATGTTCAAAAGGTACACGCCATCTGCGTGCGCTGCGGCAACCTGGCCAATCATTCTCACCGTTTGTCCCGTAGCAAAAAACTCGTGGTACTGGGCGAGAAAGATGTCTATGAGCCGCTTTGCCGCGAATGCTTCAATAAGGCGATGGCCGAAGGCCCTGAAAACGCCTAACGGGTCATGCGGTCCAGCGCCAGCTCGACAAGTCCGCGAACCTGCGGCTTATAGTCCGGGTTGCTGCTTTTGAGATAGCGGTTGGCGATGGCGCAGCAAACGGTGGCGGCGTCATGGCCCAGGTGACGGGCGAAACCGGCCACCGGAGCACTCTCCATCTCGAAATTGGTAATGCGCCAGTCTCCGTCGAACCGGAACGATTCAATCTTCTCCAGCATGTCCGGCATGGCCAGCGGCATTCGGACGATGCGTCCCTGTGGGCCGTAGAAACCGGGAGCGGAGATGGTAACGCCGCGCACGGTGCAGTCTTTGAACCGGTCGATGATGCCCTGTCCGGCCTTGACGAAATACGGGGAAGGCAGTTCCGGCAGCCAGCCCATATGCTCCTTGAAAGCCTTCTCCACCTCGGGCATCGTAATCTTGTCGCGGTTGCCATACCAGTTCATCACCCCGTCGAACCCGACCGAAATGTGCGACAGGATATAGGAACCCAGCGGGATATCGGCGTGAAGGGCGCCGGAAGTGCCGATGCGCAGGATCTGGAGGGTCCGGTGCTCCGGCTTCACTTCGCGGGTGGCGAAATCCACGTTGGCCAGGGCGTCCAGCTCGGTCATCACGATGTCGATATTGTCCGGTCCGATGCCGTGCGAGAGGGCTGTGATGCGCTGCCCGTTGAACTTGCCGGTGGTGGAAACAAACTCGCGCGAAGCGTGGCGGAATTCGATATCGGTCAGGTACTCGGCAATCATGTCCACGCGGCCGGGGTCACCTACCATGATGATCCGGTCTGCAATTTCTTCGGGGCGAAGGTGAATGTGGAATACAGACCCGTCATCGTTTATAATCAGTTCGGATTCAGGAATTCTCATATTTTTTGTCATTTATATTAGTGGTCTAAAATTCAAAGATAGGTTTTTCTTTCGGAATTTCCTATTTTTGTACCGTTAAAAAATGAATGTGCTATGTGGCAGCGTGTACAAACCTTATATCTGATGATAGCTTCGGCCCTTGTAGCCGCCTTGTTTTTCAGCGTAAAAGCCTTCGTTTTCGGACCTGAAGGGGTCCATGCCCAGGAGTTCCGGTATATCGCCTATACGCCTTACCTGATTTTGCTGATTGTCATTGCTTTGCTGCAGCTGATTGCCCTCACGACCTTTAAGGTACGGGTGCTCCAGATGCGTACGGCCGTACTGGCCGCCCTGATCCTGGTGGCCCTGCAGGCCTGGCTGGCGGTAGATTTCTTTACGGCAGATGAGGTGCTGGTATTCCGCTGGACGGCAGTCTTCCCGCTCGTCGCAGCCCTGTTGGACGTCTGGGCCGCCCGCGCCATCCTGCGCGACCAGCTCCTGGTGGAAAGCCTCTCCAGCCTCCGCAAAAGGCGCAGATAAACGCGGGGAACCTTAGCGTTCCGCCAGTAAGGCGTCTTCCAGTTGTTGAACGGTGTCCACGATTTTCCAGGGGGCGCCGTTTTCCAGTTCCTGGCGGCTGCGGAAACCCCAGGTAACGCCGATGGTAGTAACGCCGGCATTGCGGCCGGTCTGCATATCTACGTCAGAATCACCCACATAGGCGATTTCGTCCCGGTCGATGCCCGGAATCCGGGAGGCCGCCAGGTCTACGATGGCCGGGTCCGGTTTGATGGGGAAGCCTTCCCGCTGTCCCAGGATGGCCGTAAAGGGAAGGTGGCCGAAAAAGTGGTTGACGAGATGCTCGGTTCCTTCCTGGTATTTGTTCGAGGCGACCGCCAGGGCTACCCCGTGGGCGTGCAGGTGCTCCAGCAACTCGCGGAGGCCCGGATAGGGCCGGGTGCAGTCGCAGTTGTGGGCGCCGTAATAGGGGAGGAAGCGCTCGGCCATCTTTTTTACGTTATCTTCGTTGAGCGCTTCGGGCGGAAGAGCCTTGCGGAACAGGTTGTAAATGCCCCGTCCCACCATCTGGTAATAGGCGGAAATAGGGTGCTGGGGGTATCCCAGGTCCTCCAGGGCGTAGTTGACGGCGTTTCCCAGGTCCTCTACCGTATCCAGCAGGGTGCCGTCCAAATCAAAAATGACAAGCCGTGTCTTGGCCATAAAAAATTTTCAAAAAAAATTTACTTGTGCAATGGTTTGGCACAAGATGGCCGTACCTTTGCAACAGAAATTAAAACGAAAGTGTTATGAGAAATACGGATTACAACATCGATGTCCTCGGCGGCATCCTCTCCTCGGAAGCTTCTTTCGATGCCCTGATGGGCATGATTTCCGACCTCGGGCTGGAAGTTACTGCTGTAAAGAAACCGTAGTTCCCTCCTTGTCGGGAGTGAGCGCCACCCGGAGCGTGCGCGCCTCCGCGGCCTTGCTCCCGGCTTTTTTCTTGGTCAGCAGCCGGTCGGAAATGATGAATTCCGACACCGGATCCTCAATATACTTCAT
Organism: uncultured Bacteroidia bacterium; assembly: GCA_902799895.1. GTDB lineage: Bacteria > Bacteroidota > Bacteroidia > Bacteroidales > UBA932 > Cryptobacteroides. The sequence goes on from CADCCI010000085.1 coordinate 3,300, forward strand.
CATGGCCCGTTTCAGCGGACGGGCACCATAATTGGGATCGTATCCGGCCTCGGCAACAAAGCGTTTGGCTGTGGGGGTAATGTTGATCTTGTACCCGGCTTCTTCGGCCCGACGCCGCAAATCCCTGATTTCTATATCGATTATCTGCTCGATGTTCTCCCGGCTGAGCGTATTGAAATAGATGCGCTCGTCCACGCGGTTGATGAATTCCGGCGGGAAGGCTTTCTTGATGGCTTTTTCCAGGACGCCGCGGCGGTCACGCGAGAGGTCCTTGCCGGCGGTGGCGAACCCCACGCCGTTTCCGTACTCCTCGATATCGCGGCTGCCCACGTTGGAAGTCATGATGACCAGCGTGTTCTTGAAACTCACCTGGCGGCCGTTGCTATCCGTCAGCCGACCCTCGTCCAGCACCTGCAGGAGCAGGTTGAAGATATCCGGGTGGGCCTTTTCAATCTCGTCCAGCAGGACCACGCAATAGGGTTTGCGGCGCACGCGCTCGCTCAGCTGGCCTCCCTCTTCATAGCCCACGTATCCCGGAGGCGCGCCAATCAGGCGGGAAACCGAGAATTTCTCCATGTATTCGCTCATATCGATCCGAATCATATTGTCCTCCGAATCAAAGAGATACTCGGCCAGGCATTTGGCCAGCTGCGTCTTGCCCACGCCGGTGGGTCCGAAGAACAGGAAGGTGCCGATGGGGCGGGACGGGTCCTTCAGGCCGGCGCGGTTGCGCTGGATGGCGCGGACCACCTTGTCGATGGCATCGTCCTGCCCGATGATCCGGCCGCGCAGGCGCTCCTTCATCTTGATGATGCGGGCGGCCTCCGATTCGGCCACCTTGTTCACGGGAATCCCGGTCATCTTGGACACGACGGTGGCAATGTCCTCGGCATCCACCCGGTCGGACGGCTTGCCGCCCTTCCCCAGATGCAGCCGCACCATGGAACCGGCCTCGTCCATCGCATCGATGGCCTTGTCCGGCAGGTTTTTGTCCGATACATACCGATCTGTCAGTTTGACGCAGGCCTCGATGGCATCGTCGGTATAGGTAACGTGGTGATACTCTTCGTAATGCTTCTGCAGGCGGCGCAGGATGGCGATGGACTGCGGAATGTCCGTGGGTTCCACGACAATCTTCTGGAAGCGGCGGTCCAACGCACCGTCTTTTTCCACAATCTTGGCGAATTCGTCCATGGTAGTGGCGCCGATGCACTGCAGCTCGCCCCGGGCAAGGGCGGGCTTGAGCATGTTGGCGGCATCCAGGCTTCCCTGGGCTCCGCCCGCTCCCACGATGGTGTGGAACTCATCGATAAACAGGATGATGTCCGGATTGGTGGATGCCAGTTTGATGATGCTCTTGAGGCGTTTTTCAAAATCGCCCCGGTATTTGGTGCCAGCCACCACCGAGGCGATGTCCAGCGAGATGATGCGTTTCTTCGCGAGGGCGGCGGAAATGTCGCCGCTGGCGATGCGCAGGGCGATGCCTTCCACAATGGCCGATTTTCCCACGCCGGGTTCGCCGATGAGCATCGGATTGTTCTTCTTTCGGCGGCCGAGTATCTCGATCACGCGGGCGATTTCCGTATCGCGGCCCACCACGGGATCCAGTTTCCCCTCTGCGGCCGCTTTGGTGAGGTCGAAGCCGAATTCCTCGATATCGACCGGCTTGGCATCTGCCGCTTCTCCTTCTGGGTTGTCCGGCTGCTGCGGAGCGGGGCTGTCCGGGCCGGGGGTTTCCGGGTTGGGTTGCGGGCGGGAAAGCATCCCTTCATCGCGCATGAAGGCCAGCAGACGGCCGTAATCCACGCCGTGCTGGCGCAGGAAGGCCTGGCCATAATTCTCCGTGGTGCGGCACAGGGCCAGCAGCAGGTGCTGCGAAGAGGCTTCCGGGCTGCGCATCTTGGATGCTTCCATCACCGTGATGCTCAGGACGTTCTGCGCATAGCGGGTGAAGGTGATCTTGTCAATTTCGGAGTAGGGGATGCTGTCGTTAGAGAACAGGTGGCTCTCTACGAACATCTTGAACGTTCCCATATCCACGCCCAGTCCCTGCATCGCCTTGCAGGCGTTGTTATCGCCGTCACGGATGATGCCGAGGAAGAGATGATCGGGCCCGATTCCGTAGCTTCCGGTGCGCATCGCCTCTTCCCGGGCGTATCGGATAATGCTGTTCAGCTCGTCTGATATTTTGATTTCCATATTGTGCAAAATAATGTTTGACAAATTTAATAATTTTTCTTAAATTTGCATGTTTATATAAATAGGAAAAAGTAACGTTTATATATGGATAACGAAGAAAAGAATTTGGAAGGCACACACGGTATTATCGAGCCGGTGGAGATTGATCAGGAAATGCGCTCGGCATACATTGATTATTCAATGTCTGTCATCGTTTCCCGTGCGTTGCCGGATGTGAGGGACGGTCTGAAACCCGTCCAGCGAAGGGTGCTGTTCGGAATGGACGGCCTGGGCCTGAGTTATTCGGGCCAGACCAAGAAGAGCGCCCGTATCGTCGGTGAGGTACTGGGTAAATTCCACCCGCACGGCGATTCCAGCGTGTACGACGCCATGGCCCGTCTGGCCCAGAACTGGAACCAGCGTTATTGCCTGGTCTATGGCCAGGGTAACTTCGGCTCTATGGACGGAGACCCCGTGGCGGCTATGCGTTATACCGAAGCCAAATTGGAGAAGATCTCCGAAGATATCCTCGGAGACCTGGATAAGGATACGGTAGATTTCACCCTGAACTTCGACGATACCATCGAAGAGCCGACGGTGCTCCCCACCAAGGCTCCGCTGCTGCTGCTGAACGGCTCGGCCGGTATCGCGGTGGGTATGGCCACCAACATGGCACCCCACAACCTCGGAGAGTGCTGCGACGCCATCTGCGCCTATATCGACAATCCCGATATCGATACGGACGGTTTGATGCAGTACATCAAGGGACCGGATTTCCCGACGGGCGGTATCATCCGCGGTATTTCCGGTATCAAGGAAGCCTACGAAACGGGCCGCGGCCGCGTGGTAATCCGTGCCAAGACGGAAATCGAGGTGGCCGACAACGGACGTGAGACCATCGTGGTGACGGAAATCCCGTACATGGTGAACAAGAAGGAGATGATTGAGAAGATCGGCCAGATGGTCGAGGACAAGCGTCTCGAAGGCATTACTTATATTAATGATGAGACCTCCCGTGAGGGTGTCCGCGTGGTGCTCCGCGTCAAGCAGGGGTGCAACTCGAACGTGGTGCTGAATACCTTGTTCAAATATACCGCCCTCCAGTCCAGCTTTGCCATCAACAATGTGGCCCTGGTGAAGGGCCGTCCGCAGACGCTTTCGCTGAAGGACCTGATTGCCAATTTCGTCGAGTTCCGCCACGAGGTCGTGGTGCGCCGGACCAAGTTTGAACTGGACAAGGCCCAGAAGCGTGCCCACATCCTGGAAGGCTTGCTGAAAGCCATCGACGTAATCGACGAGATCATCAAGATTATCCGTCATTCCGAGAGTGTGGATGCGGCCAAGGCTTCCCTCATGGAGCGGTTCGGCTTTACCGATGTCCAGGCCGGCGCCATCGTCGAGATGCGTCTGCGTCAGCTCACCGGTTTGGAGCGCGAGAAACTGCAGGCCGAATACGACGACCTGGAGAAATTCATCGCCCGTTGCAACGAAATCCTCGGCAGCACGGAGAAGCAGATGGAGGTCATCAAGACCGAAACCCAGGCCCTCAAGGCCAAGTATGGCGATCCGCGCCGTACCGAAATCGTTCCGGACGAGGGCGAATTCAACCCCGAAGACTTCTATGCCAACGAGGATGTCGTGATTACGATTTCCCATTTCGGCTATATCAAGCGCACGCCGCTTACGGAGTTCCGCCTGCAGAACCGCGGCGGCGTAGGCATGAAGGCCAGCGCAACCCGCGACGAGGACTTTATCGATCATATCTTCGTGGCCAACATGCACTCGACCATGCTCTTCTTTACGCAGGCCGGCCGGTGCTACTGGCTCAAGGTGTATGAGATTCCGGAAGGCTCCCGTACCTCCAAGGGCCGGGCTATCCAGAATGTTCTCAGCATCCCGGACGACAAGATCAAGGCCTTCCTGAACGTGCAGACGCTCAAGGATCCCGACTATATCAACAATACCTTCATTATGCTGGTAACCAAGCGGGGTATCATCAAGAAGACTTCGCTGGAGGCGTATTCCCGTCCGCGTGTGGGCGGTGTGAATGCCGTTACCGTACGCGATGGAGACGAACTGCTGGATGCCATCCTGACCAACGGCAAGAGCCAGGTCTTCCTGGCCGCCCGCGAAGGCCGCTGCGTCCGTTTCGAAGAGACCGACGCCCGCCCGATGGGCCGTACCGCTTCGGGTGTCCGCGGCATCAATAT
>CADCCI010000086.1:0-4831 GCA_902799895.1 uncultured Bacteroidia bacterium
CGGACATCCGTCCCGAGGACTGCCTGATGATTGGTGATAGCGCGAGCGATATGGAATTCGCCCGAAACTGCGGCATCCGGGGAATCCGGATAAGAAGCTAACGGGCATGAAGCCGCTTCTTCCCATAAGCGGCCAAACAATCGAACAAACTCAATCCAAACGCTTTCCGATTCCGTAACCACCAACGGAAAGGGTGGACACGGTCGCAAGAGAGAAAATAGATTCGCTGGCTGCGGAAATAGCGGGCTTCCCCACACAAGCGCCTGCCGAAGAAGGAACGGAACCATGCGCGATACAGCGGGAGCGAGCGGAGTTTACCCTCTACATTGGAAGTTGATCCGCTGATACTGTAACGGCTCTTCCGGAAACGGAAGCCCGGGAAGTTACTGTTCGCAATACCTTGGGCGGCCGCTGCCCGGAAAACCGTAACGTCATCCGACCCCCAGGCAAAGGGAAGATAATAGAAACCACCCTGTTCCACCAGTGGTTCACGGCGGAAGAGGTAGTCGCCGATCATCTGCATCCTGCCGGACCAGCGGCATCGAATCATGGTAAGGACATCTTCTGTTTGGGGGCGCTCTTCCAGCAGACGGATCACCTCTCCGTTTTCGTCAATCAGGGTCGTCCGGATATGATATACATCCAGCGAAGGGAACGAGCGGACCAGACGATCATACTCCAGCAGGCAATCCTGCTCCAGCATATCGTCATCCCCCATATTCAGGACGAATTCCCCTTTTGCATATCCCAGGCAAATATTCCAGTTATCCACGACGCGCTCCGCGCCACAGCCTACTTCGTTCCGATAATACCGGATGCGGGGATCGTCGAAAGAGCGAACAATGGAAAGCAGGTCTTCTTCCGATGCATCATCAACCACAATGAGCTCGAAATCACGAAAAGACTGAGCCAGGATACTGGCCAGGCATTCCTTCAGGTAGCGGGCCCTGAAAGCAGGTAACAGGATACTGAATCGGAAGGACGCTTGCATTCTGGAATAAAAATCTGAACAAATATATACGTTTTTTTGGAAAGATATCGTTATCTTTGAAAAAAATACAAAAAATGATTATCAGAAGCAAGGCACCTCTTCGGCTTGGACTCGCCGGTGGAGGAACAGATGTGGCTCCGTACTGCGATTTGTACGGAGGTCTCATCTTGAATGCTACGATTAACCTATATGCATACTGCTCCCTGGAGGATATTCCCGAACCCGTTATCGAGATCAAGTCTTATGATTCCAATACGTTCGAGACTCATCCTGCCGGGCAAAAAATGGCTATCGACGGTAAGGCTATCCTGATCAAGGGCATTTACAACCGCTTATTGAGCGAGGGATGGATTCCTGCAACAGGTATCCGCATTTCAACATACAACGATGCGCCGGCAGGCTCCGGCCTGGGCACATCCTCCACCATGGTGGTCTGTATCCTGAAAGCCTTCATGGAATGGAGAAACCTTCCTCTGGGAGACTATGACCTGGCCCACCTGGCATATGAAATCGAGCGGAAGGACCTTGTCCTGGCAGGAGGAAAACAAGACCAATATGCGGCCGCGTTCGGAGGATTCAATTTCATGGAATTCCTGCCGGAAGACCGCGTTATCGTGAATCCCCTCAAGGTAAAACGCTGGATCATCGACGAGCTGGAAGGCTCTCTCCTGCTATACTTTACGGGAAAATCGCGCAGCAGCGATGCCATCATCCGGGAACAGATCCGCAATACATCCACCGGTAAGCAGGATGCGGTTGAAGCGATGCACCGTATTAAACAGAGTGCCTCCGATATGAAGGGAGCTCTGCTGAAAGGAGATATCGACGCTTTTGCCCGCATTATCGGGGCTGCATGGGAGGACAAGAAACGGATGGCCGGTGCCATTACAAATCCGGTGATTCAACAGGCGTTTGACACAGCTTTGTCGGCTGGAGCCCGGGCTGGAAAAGTTTCCGGGGCCGGCGGAGGCGGCTTCATCATGTTCGTCGTAGATCCCGCACGCAAACCCGAAGTCCTCCAGGCTCTTTCCACCCTGGATGGCAGTATTATGCCCTTCCAGTTCAGCGAAGGCGGTGTCCACGGATGGAAGATTGGGTAATGAAAAAGGTTGGTATCATCGGGACTGTCGGTGTCCCTGCCTGTTATGGCGGTTTTGAAACTTTGGCCGAGAATCTCGTAACCTATGCGGGAGAAGACATCCGTTATATCGTTTGGTGCAGTGCAAAAGCCTACCCGGAGAAACAAGACAGTTATCGGGGTGCAGAACTACGGTATCTTCCCTTGAAAGCCAATGGCGCTCAAAGTACACCATTCGACCTGCTGAGTATGATTAAGGCCCTTTGGCAAGTGGATATCATGTTAATCCTGGGTGTATCCGGCTGCCTGTTCCTGCCGCTAATCAAGCTGTTGTTCAAAGGAAAGATTATCGTCAATATTGACGGTCTGGAACATCGCAGGGCGAAATGGGGTAAGACCGCCAAAAAATTCCTGCTCACATCGGAAAAGATGGCCGTCCGCTTTGCCGATGCCGTCGTGGCCGATAACGAGAGTATCCGGCAGTATGTCCGGGACACCTATGGAAAGGAGGCTGCCTTGATTGCCTACGGAGGCGACCATGTCCTGCGCGATGTCCCCCCTCAAAAACAGGAAGAAATCTTAAAAGCCTATGGTTTGGAGCAGGGAGGCTATGTCATTGCTCTCTGCCGCATAGAGCCGGAGAATAATTGCGATATCATTTTGGACGCTTTCTCGCGGGAAGGATCGCCCCGGCTCCTGTTTATCGGGAACTGGACCAACAGCGAATATGGCCGTTCCCTGCTGGCCCGATACGGTTCTTCTTCTCAAGTCATTCTCTCGCCTGCCGTTTATGATCCGGATACGGTCTTCACGCTCCGGTCCAACGCACGGGCCTATATACACGGGCATAGCGCCGGCGGAACCAATCCCTCTTTGGTAGAGGCAATGCATATCGGCCGCCCGGTTTATGCCTTCGACTGCTCTTATAACCGGAACACCACCTTCGGGAAAGCCGCCTATTTCTCCACTGCCGATGAATTGGCCGCCGAACTTAACCAAACGGCACCCTCTGGCGAAGTCCTGCAGGAAATCGCCCGGAAGCAGTATACTTGGGAAATCGTTACCCGACGATACGAGCAACTGTACTAGCGCTCCATCCAGGCTGCAAACGCATCCAGGAAAGAATCAACCTCGGAACGGAAATCGAAGCGGTCACAGTCGGCCGCAGCATAATATGTATCCTGATCATCCGGCAAACCGGCCAGCGTGCGGGCGAAATCCGAAATGTCGGTCAACCGTCCGAAAGAGGGGAACTCGGCCAGGAAGCCGCGGAAATACGGGATATCCGACAACAAGACCGGCTTTCTAAAATAGGCCGCCATTTCCAGGATACCGCTCTGCGAAGTAATCCTGTACGGAAGGGCCACATAATCGCAACTCGAGAAAAGGGACGTCATTTCGTCGTCATTCAAACGACGGATAATCAGGTGCCAATTCCGGTCTTGAGCCAGGACAAGACGAGAAATGGTACCATCCTGGTCGCGCCCGGCAATGATGATATTCAGTTTCTTTGCCTGTTCCGGGGGAAGGGCGTTAACCGCCTCTACCAGAATATCTACCCCCTTGCTCTTGCTCAAGTTCCCGAAGAACAAGATGTTGACCAAGCCGTCCACCCTGACGGCGGACACTTCCCCGGCCACATTCTCTTCCGCAACCATCTTAGGGAAAGAATAGCGGAAATGCGGGACCTGCAGGCGGGTACCCGGGAATCCATACGAATCCAGGATTTCCTTTGTTCGCGGCGAATGAACAATGACCGTATCGACATAGTGCCGATAAGCCCAGGACAGGCAGGCACGGGCATAACGATTCCCGTCCAGGCTCATGGCTACGGCTTCGTGTACATCGACCATCTTCAAGGTTGCTCGGGAAACTGCACGGAAGAACAGGATATCCACCCAGTTCCCATATGAAAGGATGACATGGACATCGGTGGGATGCAGGCGGACAAAACGGCGAATACGACAGAGATTCTTCAGCAGGGAAAGCACCTTCTGTATTTTATTACCGCGGTATTGGTTTAGCAGGAAAGGCGCGGCTTCTCCCTGCGCTGCATAATTGGACAGGACCAAAGCAGGTATTCCCCGCTCCAAAATGCGGTCGCGAAAGGCATTGTTATAGTAATGGCACCCGCTATGTATACCCAGATAATCGTATAAGTAGACCGTTTTCATCGCAGATTCATCGGACGCTTGAAGGCGAATAAAGGATAGTATATGATGGCAAAGGACATACAGTTGGCCAGCATCATCGGCTCACCGAGCAGCAGGAACTGAATGAGATAGTAATCAATCAGGAACATCAGGTAGGCCACATAAGGCGTATCCAGACGAAGAGCTCCCAGATTCTTCCGCATCCTGATGTACAACCAGGTATAAATCGCAATCAGGAAGAGTCCGCCGACAAACAGGGAACCGAAAATACCGATATCCGCAATGAAGAAGCCTTTTCCAAAGATAGCCTGGAAACCGCTGTATTGGTACTGCCACGAAAGGTTCCCCACCCCCAGGAAGGGATGCTTGGCAATATAAGGCAATACCGACGTTAACGACTCCAAACGCATCTGTGTGGAGAAATCCTGTGATTCCAAGCCCTGGAAAATCGCCGAGAACCGGGTCAAATACGAAGAACCGAAGAGGATGACGAACAGGAGAATGGACACCGGAATAAGCGAGAACAAGAGTTTCTTCGGCGTCAGCCGTTTCATGCGGAAGTAATACAGCATGAAAATAATGGCCAGGAAAGCCACCGGCATACGGCCT